>NZ_JBIQES010000013.1:0-69933 GCF_045369825.1 Dietzia sp. 179-F 9C3 NHS | reverse complement strand
CGACAGCACCCATGGCCCGCTGGAACCCGGGCCCGCCCCTGCACCAAGAGACCCCTTCTAGGGCAGCCTCGGCCAGGACCCGGGGCGACAGCGCCCACCGCAACGAGCCCCACCCCGATGTCCGCATGGTCCGGTGGAACCTGCCCCGGGCGCCGCCGTGCACCAAGACACCCCCTCTAGGGCACCCCCGGCCATGACCCGGGACGACAGCACCCCCTGGCCCACTGGAACCCGGCCTCACCCCTGCACCAAGACGCCCCGTCCAGGGCACCGGACGCCCCTCGACGGTGCGCATCAATCAGCTCAGCCAGCGGCACAGGCACCGGTCTCCGGATCCGGTCCGAGCTCCCCTCACGCAGGCCTGCGGAACACACGCACACGCACGTGGAGTCGGGTCGGCAGCGTGGTGTCGTCGAAGGCCCGGTCGATCGCGACCTCGAGGTCTGCCTGATCCAGATGCACACCGCTCGGCCCCATGACCGCGAGGTCGCGAGCCGCCTCCCGGTCCAGCGGAAGCCGCACGTTGACGCGCCGCTCCCCGACCGCCTCCCATTCCGCGAAGTCCTCGCCGAGTCGGGCGTCCTTGGTGGGGTCGGCGCCGAGCATCCCCAGCCGGGAGCGCAACGGTTCGAGATGCCCGTCTCCGGGGGTCACGACGACCGCCACTCCACCGGGACGGAGCACGCGGGCGAACTCGGCGGGGTGGCGCGGCGCGAACACCACGAGCAACGCGTCCACCACGCCGTCGGCGACGGGCAGCGGCCCCCATGTGTCGCAGACCAATGCGGCCAGGTCCGGGTGCGCACGGGCCAACCGTCGGGCCGCGGCGGCCGAGATATCGGCGCCGAGCCCCAGTGCGGGACCGGGACCGTCGAGCACGTGGGCGAGGTAGTACCCGGTCCCGGCGCCGAACTCCGCGACCACCGGGCCGCCTGCCGGGGACGACGACGAGGCGCGCACCGCCCCCGCCACCGCGTCCGCGACGGACGCGTACCAACCCCCGCCGAGAAACCGTTCCCTCGCGGCCACCTGGTCCGGGGTGTCCCCGGGGAAGCGCCGACCACGGGGCCCGAACAGGGTGAGGTACCCCTGCCGTGCGCGGTCGAAGGAGTGGCCGCGCCCGCAGACGACCCCGCGGTCGGTCTCCTCGAAGCCCTCGCCGCAGTTCGGGCACCGCAGCAGGGGCAGGCTCCGCAGGAGTGCCGTGGGGGAGGTCACCCGCGCGGCCGGTCGACCAGGCCGCGGAGCAGTCCCAGGAGCGTCCGGGTGGCGAAGCCGGTCGCGACGGGGCCGACCTCGTCGATCTCCTCAGGCGAGCGGGCCGGGCCGGCGATGTCGAGGTGCGCCCAGGGCCGGCCGTCGACGAAGCCCTCGAGGAACAGCGCAGCGGTGATCGCGCCGGGGCCCTTCGGCGCCTGCCGACGATCGGCGACGGAGGACCTCACCGCGTCGCGGTACTCCTCGGGCAGCGGCAGGCGCCACCACCGCTCCCCCGCCGTGGCACCGGCGGCGGCGATGCGGTCCGCGAGATCGTCGTCGGTGGCCATGAGGGCACCGGTCCGCATGCCGAGTGCGACCTTCATCGCTCCGGTGAGGGTGGCGACGTCCACCACGAGATCGGGGTCGGATTCCGCGATGCCGTGGGCGAGGGCGTCGGCCAGGACCATGCGGCCCTCCGCATCGGTGTTGGTGACCTCCGAGGTGATGCCGCCCACGTGGGTGACGACGTCACCGGGCCGGTAGGCGGACCCGGAGAGCATGTTCTCGGCGGACGGGACGACGACGGTGAGGTCGAGTGCGGCATCCGCGTCGACGTCGCGACCCGGCCCCCCGGCGCAGAAGGCCGCGGCGGCGGCCGCGACGGCGGCCGAGCCGGCCATGTCGGTGCGCATGAGGTGCATGCCGTCGGCCGGCTTGACGGAGATGCCGCCGGTGTCGAAGGTGATCCCCTTGCCCACGAGCAGCACGCGCGGGCCCGGGCCGGGCCGTCGGGCGACGAGGACGCGGGGCGCGGCGTCGGAGCCCCCGCCCACGGCGAGGACGCCACCGAAGCCACCGTCGACGAGCTCCTGCCCCGCGAGGACGCGGACGTCCATCCCGGCGGCCGAGAGCTCCTCCGCCATCCGCCCGGTGAGCCACTCGGGGGTCTTGAGATCCGACGGGGCGCCGGCGAGGTCGCGGGCCAGGGCGGTGGCGCGGGCGGCCTCCTCGGCGGCCGCCACCCGCTCGCGGACGGTGGCGAGCTCGTCGTCGTCACACTCCAGGACCAGGGCCGGTGCCACGGGTTCCGGGCGTGCAGACCACGCGTCCTGGCGGCGCGCGCCCACCAGGTATCCCAACACGAGGTCCCCGACGCGCTCGGCGGTGACCACGGCGGGAACGGCGACGGCGAGAGCACCCGTCGCCCGCCGGTCACGCAGGTACCGGGCGAGGGCCGCCCCCGCGCGCCGGGTGGCGAGGCCCTCGTCCACCGTGCCGGCCCACCCCGGCCGGGGCCGCGCGCTGTCGAGTTCCACCTCGAGCACGGGCGCGGACCCGGGGGCCGTCCCGGGGGCGGCGGCGACACGCACCTCGCGCGGCAGCCCGCGCGGGGGTCGGCCCGGCTCCGGCGGTCGGGTGGCGGCGCGCCAGGAGGCGCCGGGGTCGGTACCGGGGACGACGGCGACGGCGGGTAGCGGGCGGGACGGGACGGCGGACATCGGGGACCTTCCTCACAGACGATTCGACGCACCCGCCGTGGACAGCGGGTGCGTCGGTCGATGGTGTCGGTGGATCAGGAGGTGGCCTGCGCCAGCTCCTCGCTGAGCAGGGTCGCCTCGTCCGGCGTGAGCTCGACGACGAGACGTCCACCGCCCTCGAGAGGGACGCGCATGACGATCCCGCGGCCCTCCTTGGCCGCTTCCATCGGTCCGTCACCGGTCCTGGGCTTCATAGCCGCCATCGGGTCGATTCCCTTCGTCCTTGGCTACGGGTGGCGCCGTCGTGACAGGCGGCCGGACCCGTGTGCGGTCGTGTAGAGATGGTGCCGTCGATTCTAGCGCGTCGCGTCGTCGTGAGACGCCGGAGCGGCCTCAGCGACCTCCGCGAGACGCGCTCGGAGGCGGTCGATCTCGCCGGCGGCCTGCTCCAGTGCCCAGTCGACCTCGGACATCGTGTAGCCGCGCGGGGCCATCGCGAAGCGCACCGCGCGGAGGTCGTCCCCCGTCAGCGGCCCCTCCGGCAGGGAGGTGAGGGTGTGTCCCCGGGAGAGCGGCGGGAGCACCTCGGACCGCCCGAACACCGCGACGGCCAGGACGTACAGGGCGGCCGCGACGACGACGGTGGCGATCACATAGATGACGACGGTGAGCACACCACCCAGTCTAGGGGTGACCCCGTACGGGGGTCAGGCGAGGCCGCGGACCGTGCGGGCCGGCGGCCGGGTCCCGCGGATCGAGGCGACCATCTCCAGCGTGCGCAGGGTGCCCGGGACGTCGTGGGTGCGGAACACGCGGGCACCGAGCCAGGCTGCCACCGCGGTGGCGGCGAGCGTGCCCTCCCGACGGTCGTCGATACCGGCGTCGAGCGTCTCGCCGATGAAGTCCTTGTTGCTCAGCGCCATGAGGACCGGATGGCCGAGCGCGACGATCTCGTCCGTCCTCCGCAGCAGCTCGAGGCCGTGGAAGGTGTTCTTGCCGAAGTCGTGCGTGGGGTCCACGAGGATCCCGTCGACCGGCACCCCCGCCCGCGTGGCGCGCTCGGCGCCGGCCGACAGCTCGGCGACGACGTCGGCCACGACATCCGTGTAGCCCACCCGGAACGGGCGGGTCCGCGGCACAGCGCCGCCGGTGTGCGAACAGACGAAACCCGCCCCCGCCTCCGCGGCGGCCTCGACGACCGTGGGGTCGTGACCCGCCCAGGTGTCGTTGACGAGGTCGGCACCGGAGGCCAGCGCGCGGCGCGCGACCGATCCCCGCCACGTATCCACCGACAGCAGGACCCCGGGGTGCCGCGAGCGGACCGCCTCGACGAACGGGATCACACGCCGGGTCTCCTCCGCCTCGTCGACCTCGTCGCCGGGCCCGGCCTTGACACCGCCGATGTCGAGCACGTCCGCGCCGTCGGCCACGGCCTCCTCGACCCGGCGCATCGCCGCCTCGTCGGTGAAGGTGGCTCCACGGTCGTAGAAGGAGTCCGGGGTGCGGTTGACGATCGCCATGACGAGCGGCCGCTCGACCGGCACCGGACGGCCGCAGAGGGTGGGCAGCGGGTCCGCCGCCCCGGGGTGGGTCACAGCCGTCCCCCACAGGCGTCGAGGGCGTCCTCCAGGTCACGGCACACCACCAGTGAGGCCATGGCGTCGCGCTTGACCAGCCCGGCCTCGGCCAGGCCCTCCACCCACTCCAGGAGCGGGGTGTAGAAGCCGATCGGGTCATAGAGCACCACCGGCTTGTGGTGGAAGCCCAGGGACGCGGCCGTCCACGCCTCGAACATCTCCTCGAGGGTGCCGATCCCGCCCGGCAGGGTGAGGAACGCGTCCGAGCGCTCCTCCATCTCCCGTTTGCGTTCGCGCATCGTCGTCACCACCACGAGCTCGTCCGCCGCCGTGTCCGCCACCTCACGCACCCGCAGCCCCTCGGGGATCACGCCCACCGTCCGGGCGCCGCCGGCGCGGGCTGCCTCGGCGAGCGCGCCCATCATGGACACGTTGCCGCCGCCGGAGACGAGGGTCCAGCCGCGGCTGGCGATGGCGGTACCCACCGCGTCGGCGATCTCCAGGAGTTCGGGGTCGTACGAGGAGGACGCGCAGTAGACGCACACCCGACGACCGGACGCGCCGGCCGTCACCGTTCGATCCCGCGGTGCTCCTCGCCGTAGAGGTCCTCCCTCTGCTCGGCGGTGAACGCGGCGCGCTCGTGGGCGTCGCGGATATACGCGACGGCCTCGGCGACCGAGTCGGTGACGAGAAACAGGTCGAGATCGGCATCCGAGATCATCCCCTCGGCGGCCAGGGTGTCCCGGATCCAGTCCACCAGCGGGGTCCAGAACGCCACACCCAGCAACACGATGGGGAACCGCGTGATCTTGTCCGTCTGAACGAGCGTGATGGCCTCGAAGAACTCGTCGAGTGTCCCGAACCCGCCCGGCGTGCACACGAAGGCCTGCGTGTACTTGACGAACATGGTCTTGCGCACGAAGAAGTAGCGGAAGTGCAGGCCCAGATCCACCCAGCGGTTCATGCCCTGCTCCATGGGCAGCTCGATCCCGAGCCCCACCGAGCGGCCCTCGGCCTCCCACGCCCCCTTGTTGGCGGCCTCCATCTGGCCCGGCCCGCCGCCGGTGACGACGGCATAGCCGGCCTCGGCGAGCGCACGACCGAGTTCCACGGCCTGCTCGTAGGCCGGATCGCCCGGACGCGTCCGCGCCGAGCCGAACACACTCACCGCGTCCGGCAACTCGGCGAGCGCACCGAATCCGTTGACGAACTCGCTCTGGATGCGCAGGACGCGCCACGGGTCGGTGTGCAACCAGTCGGTGTCCTGGTTCTTGTCCAACAGCCGGGAGTCCGTGGTGGTGCGCGACTGCTTCTGGTCGCGACGGACCAGGACGGGTCCACGCAGGTGGACGGGGTCGGTGGGCGCCATGGTCTGGTGTACTCCTCGGGGCCGGTCGGACGGCGGTGGTCGGGCTGCGGTGGTCAGGTTGCGGTGGTCAGGTACCGGCGGAGCACCTCGGCGACCTCGGTGATCTGCTCCGCGGGGCAGTGCTCGTCGCGCTTGTGCGCCAGGCCCGGGTCGCCGGGGCCGAAATTGACGGCGGGGATCCCCAGCGCCGCGAAGCGGGAGACGTCGGTCCACCCGTACTTGGCGCGTACCTGGCCGCCCGCCGCCCGCACCAGGTCGGCGGCGGCCGGGGCGGACAGCCCGGGCAACGCGCCGGGCGAGAGGTCGGTCAGCTCCCACGACAGGCCCGGGCCGTGGGGCGGCGCCTCACCGGCGGCCACGCGCGGGGCGCCGGTCAGTCCCAGGGCGTCGAGGGTGTGCGCGAGCGCGGCGTCGGTGTCCCGGTCCGGGGCGGATCGGAAGTTGACGTCGAGCCAGGCCTCGTCCGGGACGGTGTTGCCCGCGACACCCGCCGACATGCGGACGGCCTGGAGGCCCTCCCGGTAGACGCAGCCGTCGATGTCCACGGACCGGGCCTCGTACGAGGCGAGCGCCGCGAGCACCGGGGCGAGTCGGTGTACGGCGTTGTCGCCCAGCCAGCTGCGCGCGGAGTGCGCGCGGACACCACGCGCGTGGACTCGGATCCTCAGCGTTCCCTGACAGCCGGCCTCGATGAGCCCTCCGGTGGGTTCGCCGAGGATCGCCACGTCGCCGCCCAACCAGTCGCGGTGGGTGCGCTCGAGGTGACCGAGGCCGTTGGCCGTGGCCTCGATCTCCTCGCAGTCGTAGAGGACCAGGGTGAGGTCGTGGGCCAGGTCGGGGGCGTCCGCCAGGGTCGCGAACAGGTGAAGGAACACCGCGTCGCCGGACTTCATGTCCACGGTCCCGCAGCCGTGCAGGACCAGGTCCGCCCCCTCGCCGGTGAGGCGCGTGGGCACGTTGTCGGCGATCGGGACCGTGTCGAGGTGCCCCGCGAGGACCACGCGCATGGGCAGGCCCCGGTGCGTCCGCGCCAGGACCCGGTTGCCGTCACGCACGAGCTCCGTCCGGCCGGCCGCGGGCCCGGTGAACCCGGCGATTGTCCTCGCGAGCGCCGCGTGCACCGCGTCCGCGACGGCGGCCTCCTCGCGGGACGGACTGGGGATGTCGACCAGCGCGCGGGTGAGGTCGACCGGATCGGCGGTCAGGTCGGGAACGGCGGTCACGTGTCCACCTTAGATGCCCTCGACCGGCCGTGTCGGTGTCGCCCGCTAGCATCTGGGGCATGAGTGCACAGGGAGCCGCCGCCACCGGGATCGCCACGCTGACCGCCGACCACACCGTGCTCGACGTGTGGTACCCGTCGCCGGAGCTCGGCGCCGGATCCGGGGGCGGTCACCGCGTCCTCTCCGGCGACGAGGTCCCGGCCGACCTCGCGCCCCTCGTGGGCGCCGACGCCGACCGCGGGGTCGAGCGCGTCGCCGTCCGCGTGGAGATCGCCGACCTCACGGAGCCGCCGGTCGACGCCTACGACGCGTACCTGCGGCTGCACCTCATCTCCCACCGGCTGGTCAAGCCACACTTCGCCAACATGGACGGGCTGTTCGGCACCCTGTCCAACGTGGTCTGGACCAACCACGGACCGTGCGCGGTCGAGGGCTTCGAGGCCACCCGCGCCCGGCTGCGGGCCCGCGGCCCGGTGACCGTCTACGGCGTGGACAAGTTCCCGCGGATGGTCGACTACGTGGTGCCGTCGGGCGTGCGGATCGCCGACGCCGACCGCGTCCGCCTCGGCGCCCACCTCGCCGAGGGGACGACCGTCATGCACGAGGGCTTCGTCAACTTCAACGCCGGCACCCTCGGGCCGTCGATGGTCGAGGGCCGCATCTCGGCCGGCGTCGTGGTGGGGGCCGACTCGGACGTCGGCGGCGGCGCATCGATCATGGGCACGCTCTCCGGGGGCGGCAAGGAGACCATCTCCGTGGGCGAGCGCTGCCTGCTCGGCGCCAACTCCGGCATCGGTATCTCGTTGGGCGACGACTGCGTGGTGGAGGCCGGCCTCTACGTCACCGCCGGCACCAAGGTCGACGTCCGGGCCGGCGCCTGGGCGGAACGCGAGGCCGTCAAGGCCGGCCAGCTCTCCGGCATGGACAACCTGCTGTTCCGCCGCAACTCGGTGTCGGGCGCCGTCGAGGCCGTGCCGTGGAAGCGCGAGGGCGTGGAGCTCAACGCCGCGCTACACGCGAATGACTGACGCACGGACATCCGACGGGGGCACCGCCTCCCCCGACCTCTCGCGGACGCTCCGCGCCCGCCACCTCACCATGATGGGGCTGGGCTCGGCGATCGGCGCCGGGCTCTTCCTCGGCACCGGCGTCGGGATCTCGGCCGCCGGACCCGCAGTCCTGCTGTCCTACCTCGCCGCGGGCGTGATCGTGTTGCTGGTCATGCGGATGCTCGGCGAGATGGGCGCCGCGATCCCCGAGTCGGGCTCGTTCGCCTCGTACGCCGGCGAGGCCTTCGGTAGGCACGCCCGCTTCGTGGTGGGCTGGCTCTACTGGTTCATGCTCATCATGGTGATGGGCGCCGAGATCACCGGGGCGTCGGCGATCATGTCCGCGTGGTTCGGCGTGGACCCGTGGATCCCGGCACTGGCCTGCATGCTCGTCTTTGCGGTGGTCAACCTCGCGCGGGTCCGGGCGTTCGGTGAGTTCGAGTTCTGGTTCGCGATCATCAAGGTCGCCGTCATCATCGCGTTCCTCGTGCTGGGCGTCCTCCTCGTGGCGGGCCTGTTGCCCGGCCACACCTTTGTCGGTGCCACCAACCTCACCGGACACGGCGGGTTCCTGCCCAACGGCTGGGCAGGCGTCGCGGCGGGCCTGCTGGCGGTGGCGTTCGCGTTCGGCGGCATCGAGATCGTGACGATCGCCGCCGCCGAGTCCGAGGACCCCGTCCACAACATCGGGGTGGCGATCCGGTCGGTGATCTGGCGCATCGCGGTCTTCTACCTGGGTTCGGTGGCCATCATCGTCACGCTGCTGCCCTGGACCGAGCAGGCGGCCGCCGACTCCGCGGCCGACAGCCCGTTCGCGGCGGTCCTCCGGCTGGCGAACCTGCCCTACGCGGTGGGCTTTCTCGAGGCGGTCATCGTCCTCGCGCTGCTCTCCTCGTTCAACGCGCAGATCTACGGCACGTCCCGGCTCGCGTTCTCCCTCGCGCGGCAGGGCGACGGCCCGGAGGTGCTCACCCACACCAACGTGGCGCTCAGCCCGTCCGTCGCCGTGTGGGTGTCGGTGTTCTTCGGGTTCGTGGCCGTCGCGCTGCAGTGGTGGAGCCCGGAGGGGCTTCTCGCGTTCCTGCTCAACGCCGTCGGGGCGACACTGCTCGTGGTGTGGCTCGCGATCGCCGCCTCACAGATCCGGCTGCGGCCGCGGCTCGAGGCCGAGGGCAGGCTCCGCCTGCGCATGTGGGGCCACCCGTGGCTGCCGTGGCTCACGGTGGCACTCATCCTGGCGCTCGCGGGCCTCATGCTCACCGACGCGACGGCGCGGACGCAGATCGTGTCCGCGTGCGTGGTCGTAGCGGTATTGGCCGCGCTCTCGGTGGTCAACGCCCGCGCCCGGGCGCACTGAGCCGGCCCGACGCGCAGGGCACCCAGCTGCCGCTCCGAGAACTCAGCCGGCGAGCCGGCGGGCGGCCTCGGCGGCCGCGGCGTCGGTCACGGTGAGCGCGATGCGCACGTGGCGGTCGCCGCGCGGGCCGTAGAACTCGCCGGGCGCGACGAGCATTCCGCGCTCGGCGAACCACGCGACCGTGTCCCGGCAGGGCTCGTCACGTGTGGCCCAGAGATACAGGCCCGCCTCGGAGTCGTCGATGCGGAAGCCTGCTGCCTCGACGGCGGGCTTGAGGACATCCCGGCGCGCCCGGTACCGCTCGCGCTGGGCGGACTCGTGCGCGTCGTCGTCGAGGGCGGCGGTCATGGCAGCCTGGACTGGCAGCGGGACCATCAGGCCGGCGTGCTTGCGGTACGTGAGGAGCTCTGCGACGAGCGCCGGGTCGCCGGCGACGAAGCCGGCCCGGTAGGACGCCAGGCTCGACGTCTTGGACAGCGAGTGCAGGGCGAGCAGGCCGGTGTGGTCGCCGCCGCAGACCCGCGGGTCGAGGATCGACGGCGCCTCCCCCTCCCAGACCAGGCCGAGGTAGCACTCGTCCGAGGCCACGATGACGCCACGCTCCCGGGCCCAGCTCACGACCTTGCGCAGGTGGTCCACGCCGAGGACCTTGCCGGTCGGGTTCGAGGGCGAGTTGAGCAGCAGCAGCGTGGGGCTCGACGGGCCGAGCTGGGTGAGCGAGTCCGCGCGGACGATCGACGCGCCGGCGACGAGTGCGCCCACCTCGTAGGTGGGGTACGCGACCTCCGGGATCACGACCGTGTGGCCCTCGCCCACGCCCAGCTGGAAGGGCAGGCCCGCGACGAGTTCCTTGGTGCCGATCACGGGCAGCACGCCGGACTCGTCGAGGCCGGTGACGCCGTAGCGGCGGGCGAGGGAGGAGACCATGGCCGCACGGAGCTCCGGCGTGCCGATGGTGGTGGGGTACCCTGGGCGGTCGGCGACGGAGGCGAGCGCCTCGCGCAGGACGGGCGCGACGGGGTCGACGGGGCTGCCGACGGTGAGGTCGACCAGCCCGGACGGGTGGGCCGCCGCCCGATCGCGGGCGGCGGCCAGGGTATCCCAGGGGAACACGGGGAGCCGGCGCCCGGGAGCGCGGCGCTCCGGGCGACCGACCACCGGGATCACTCCTCGTTCATGGGCGGCAGCGCCTTGACCATGGGCACGTCGAAGTCGACCTTGCCCACCTTGGCGGCGCCGCCGGGAGAGCCGAGCTCCACGAAGAAGTCGGCGTTGGCCTTGTTGTACTCGGTCCACTCGTCCGGGACGTCATCCTCGTAGAAGATGGCCTCCACGGGACAGACCGGCTCGCACGCGCCGCAGTCCACGCACTCGTCGGGGTGGATGTACAGCATGCGGCCGCCCTCGTAGATGCAATCGACGGGGCACTCCTCGACGCAGGACTTGTCCATGACGTCGACGCACGGCTCGGCGATCGTGTAGGTCACGTCTGCCACCTTCCTCGTAGCGGTATGTGTTGCATCGTAGGTCACCCACGGCGCGTTCGCGCAGTGCGGTCCGGTCGCCGCCGCGCTATGTGACGACGGTCACGCTGACAGGCTCCGGCGCGGGCCCGTAGAGGGTGTCCCGCCGCCGGACCGGGCGCCCGATCCCGGTGGCGATCTCCTCGATCTCCGCGGGGGTCTTGGCCGACCCGTTCTCGGCCCCGGCCATCCGCGAGATGGTCTCCTCCATGAGGGTGCCGCCGAGGTCGTCGGCACCGGACCGGAGCATGGTGCGGGTACCGGCGACGCCGAGTTTGACCCAGCTGGTCTGCACGTGGTCGATCGCCCCGTGGAGCATGATCCGTGCGAGCGCGTGGACCGCCACGTTCTCCTCGCGGGTCGGCCCGGGACGGGACGCCCCGGCGAGGTAGAGCGGTGCGCTGCGGTGGACGAACGGCAGCGGCACGAACTCGGTGAATCCGCCGGTTCGCTCCTGGATCCCGCGCAGGGTGCGCAGGTGCGCCACCCAGTGCCGCGGGGTGTCGACGTGGCCGTACATCATCGTCGAACTCGACCGCAGTCCCACCTCGTGGGCGGTGGTCACGATGTCGATCCATTCGGAGGCGGGGAGTTTGCCCTTGGTGAGCACCCAGCGCACCTCGTCGTCGAGGATCTCCGCCGCCGTCCCGGGGATCGAGCCCAGCCCGGCGTCCCGCAGCTCGGTGAGCCACTCCCGCACGCCGGTCCCCGAGCGTGCGGTGCCGTTGGCGATCTCCATGGGGCTGAAGGCGTGGACGTGCATCGACGGCACGCGCTCCCGGACGGCGCGGACGAGGTCGGCGTAGCCGGTGACGGGCAGGTCGGGGTCGATCCCGCCCTGCATGCACACCTCGGAGGCCCCGGCGACGTGTGCCTCGAACGCCCGGTCCGCGACTTCGGCGGCGGAGAGCGAGAACGCGTCGGCGTCGCCCTTGCGCTGGGCGAACGCGCAGAAGCGGCATCCGGTGTAGCAGATGTTGGTGAAGTTGATGTTCCGGTTGACGACGTAGGTCACCGTCTCGCCCACCACGTCCGCGCGTATCCGGTCGGCGAGGCCGGCCACCGCCGCGAGACCGTCCCCGGTCGCGGTGGCCAGGGCGAGGTACTGGGCGTCGGTGAGCCCCGCGGGGTCGGACTCGGCGGCCCGCAGCGCGGCCACGACGTCGGCGTCAGCGCGTTCCGGGGCGAGTGCGGCGGCTCCGAGCTCGGCGGCGCGGGCGCGGACCACGTCCCAGTCGCCGAAGGCCTCCCCGATGTCCGAGCGGGTGTCCGAGCGGCGGCCCTCGGCGTCGATCGCGGCGTGCAGGTCGGTCCGGCCGCTGGAGTCCCAGTCGTCGTCGGGTTCCTGCCACGGCGCCCCCGCGGGGCGCACCGGCCGGCCGTGGGGGTCGACCCGGGCCAGCCCGGTCGCCGGGTCGGCGAGGGCGGCGACGTGGCCGGCGACGCGCGGGTCGATCCAGGCCGCTCCCCCGCCCACGTACCGGGGGTGCGCGGTGAGCCGCTCGGTGAGGGTCCAGCCGGCGCCCGCCAGGTCCGCGGCCAGCTCGTCGAGGTGCGGCCACGGCCGCTCGGGGTTGACGTGGTCGGGGGTCAACGGCGAGATCCCGCCCAGGTCGTCGACGCCCGCCGCGACGAGGTCGAGGACGTCGGCCCGATCGACGAGGTTGGGCGGGGCCTGGATCGCGACGCGGGTGTCGACGACGAGGCGGGCCACCGCGATCGCCGCGAGGAACTCGTCGCGGCCGGCGTCCTCGGCGCCGCGCATGGCGGTGTCCGGCTTGGCGCGGAAGTTCTGGACGATCAGCTCCTGGAGGTGCCCGTATTCGCGGGCGAGCCCCGCCAGGGCGAGCAGGCTCTCGGCGCGTTCGGTCCGGGTCTCGCCGATGCCCACGAGGATCCCCGAGGTGAACGGCACGGCGTGGCGGCCCGCGTCGGTGAGCGTGCGCAGGCGCACCGCCGGGTCCTTGTCGGGGCTCCCGTGGTGGCACGCGCCCGGGGTGGTGAACAGCCGGGTCGCGGTGGTCTCGAGCATCATCCCCATGGACGGCGCGACCGGCTTGAGCCGCGCCAGCTCCGACCAGCTCATGACGCCGGGGTTGAGGTGCGGGAGCAGCCCGGTCTCCTCGAGCACCCGGATCGCCATGGCGCGCACGTAGTCGAGCGTGGAGGCAAAGCCCCGGGACTCGAGCCACTCCCGAGCCTCAGGCCAGCGGTCCTCGGGCCGGTCACCCAGGGTGAACAGGGCCTCCTTGCAGCCGGCCTCCGCACCGCGGCGGCACAGCTCCACCACCTCGTCGGGGTCGAGGTACATGCCCTCCCCGGCGGCCCGCAGCCTGCCCGGCACCGTGACGAAGGTGCAGTAGTGGCAGCGGTCGCGGCACAGCCGGGTGAGCGGGACGAACACCTTGCGGGAGTAGGTGATGACGCCGGGCCGGCCCTCGTCGGCGAGCCTGGCGTCGCGGCGCGACGCTGCGAGGGCCGCGAGGTCGGCGAGGTCGTCGCCGCGCGCCGCGAGTAGCACCGCGGCCTCGGTGGCGTCGAGGGTGCGCCCGTCGCGGGCGCGGCGCAGTGCTCGCCGCATCGCCGACGGCGTGGGGGCGGTCTCGACGGGCACGGGCACGGGTTCCATATCCGCGATGATGCCCCACCGGGCGATGCCCCTGCAGAGGTGGCCGCCCACTACTGTGGACCGCATGTCCGACGCCGCCCGCCCACTCCGCGCCTCCGGGGAGCCCCTCGTCGCCGAGCCCGTCACCGGTGGCGGCGGGGCGCACGCCCTGCACGAGCCCGGCCCACCGCCGACCCCGCGGGACGAGCCCGACGTCGGGGACGCCCTGCTCACCTCGACCCGCGTCGCGGTGGCGGCGCCCCGGCACCGGATCGAGAAGCGGGCCCCGCTGCTCTGGACCATCGAGGGCGTCTGGACGTGGCTGATCCTCGCCGGCCTCCAGGTGGCGTGGTACTTCTACGGCGACAACGTGATGGCGTTCTGGAACTGGGTCGCGTTGGCCGTCACGGTCCCGCTGGCCACCATGACGATCGTCGTGGCCCCGTGGTGGCGGTATCTCGTGGCACGCTGGGACGTGTCCGACACCGCGGTGTGCTCGCGGACCGGCTGGTGGACCACCCAGTTCCGCATCGCCCCTCTCGCGCGGCTCCAGACCGTCTACACCACCCGTAACCTCTTCGAGCGCTGGTTCGGTCTCGCCACCGTGCATGCCTCCACCGCCTCCTCGAGCGGCTCGGTCGAGATCCGGGGCCTGTCCGTGGCCGACGCCGAGTCGCTGGCCCAACACCTCATCGCGATCGCCCACCTCGACGCCGAGGACGGGACGTGAGCGACCCGGTACCGGCCTCCGCCGGCGACCCGCCGGCCGAGGTCGAGGAGGCGCCGGTCGAGGCCCTGCCCGTCGAGACTCCGTCGGCCGCGAAGATCGACCCCGAGGCCCCCTGGCACCGCCTGTCGTGGCGGATGCTCCTGGTGGACCCGCTCGGCTCGCTCACGCGGTTGATCCCGCTGTTCCTCGTCTCCCTGTGGCTGGGCTCCAACCGGAGCAGCTACTGGTTCGAGCTCACGATCATCTCGATCGTCGTGCTGGCGGGTTTCCTGAGGTGGATCTCGACGAGCTACCAGATCGGCCGCACGCACATCGTGCTCCGGACCGGGTTCTTCAACCGCAAGGTCATCACGGTCAACCGCCGCCGCATCCGTAGCGTCGACACCGAGTCCGACCTCTTCCACCGGGTCATGCGGGTGTCCATCGTCGAGGTGGGCACGGGGCAGGCCGACGCGGGCAAGTCCGGTGCGGAGCGGTTCCGACTCAACGCCATCGACACCCGCGAGGTGGAGCCGCTGCGCGACGAGCTGCTCGCCCACCTCAAGGCGCTCGACCCGTCGCTGCGCGACGCCGACGAGGAGCAGTGGGGGTCGCGGTTCGGTGAGGACATCGCCCGCTGGCGGATCACGTGGGCCCGCTTCGCCCCCTTCTCCTTTATCGGTTTCGGTGTGCTGTTCTCCCTGTGGCTGCTCACGTGGCAGATGGGCGACATGCACGACCGGATCATGCACCTGCGGCTGGTCACCTCGACCCGGTCGTGGCTGGACTCGCTGGGCCAGCCGTGGACGTTCGCCGGCGAGGTCGTGGCCGTGTGGCTCGTGGCCGGCGTCCTCGCCGTCATCACCTACGCGATCCGGTACGGCAAATACGCGCTCACCGAACGCGGCAACGTCCTCTACGTGCAGAACGGCATCCTGCGCCGCAAACACCAGGCCCTCGACAAGGCCCGCCTGCGCGGCGTGGAGATCCGGCTGCCCGTCTACCTGCGGCTGTTCGGCGGTGGCCGGCTCGAGCCGATCATGACGGGCACCAAGAAGGGCGCCACGGCGTCCACGCTGCTGCCCCAGGCCCCGCTGAAGGACGTCCGCCGCGTCGCTGTGCGGATCCTCGGCGACGAGACCCCGGTGACGGTCCGCCTCCGCAGGCACCCGTGGAAGGCGGCCCGACGCCGCATCACGCGGGGGCTGCTGCCGTTCTGGATCGTGGCCACCCTGTTCGTGCTCATCCGGATCGACTCGGGCCCCGCGGGCGACGTCTGGGTGCGCTGGGGTATCCCGGCCGCCCTCGTGTTCTTCCTCGCGCTGTCCGTGGACCGCATCCGGATGCTGGGCCACGCCCTGCTCCCCGGGCTGCTCGTCACCCGGCACGGCTCGTGGACGGCCAAGCGGACGGTGCTCGAGGCGGACGGGATCATCGGCTGGACGGTCCGGCAGTCGGTGTTCCAGCGAACGGCGCGGGTGGCCTCCGTCACGGCCGCCACCCCCGCCGGGGCGCGCGGCTACTCGGTGATGGATATGGCGGCAGACGAGGCCTGGGCGCTCGCCGAGGCCCTGACGCCGGGCATCACGGACGTCTGGCACACCGAGGCCGCGCCCGACCGGCACGTCTCACCGGCGATGGGCGTCCGGCGCGAGTCGCGGGGCGAAGGTGGCCACCCACAGCGGGATGAGGCCGCCAAGGATGAGCAGGCCGAGGCCCCGTAGCCCGATCGGCACCGGCATGTCACCGCCGGGCCCCATGTCGATCGCGACCAGCGTGAGGATCCACACCAGTGCGGGGAACGCCGCCACCGCGGGCCGGTCCGACCACATCCGCGCGACGCGGACGAGCAGCAGCGACCACACGCCCGCGGTGAGGATCGTCAACGGTGCCGGCACGGGTCCGAGGTACATCGTGAGCCAGGCGGCGGCGAGCACGCAGCTCACCACCGAGCCCACGGCGAGCAACACCAGGGCCACCGCGAGCTCGAGCGTCTCGAGTGGCCTGCGGGGCGCGGTGGTGATCATGACCGGTCCGTCCCCAGCCCGTCGAGCAGGTGGGCCGCGCCGGAGGCGCAGCGCAGGTAGCCGGCCCGGTCCGGGCGCAGGTCGTGCGCCACGTACCACTCGACGTCGACCACCGGCTGCAGGACGCCGTTGGTCAGGGCGAGGAAGTCGCTGGTGCCGTCGCCCGAGCAGGTGAGCTCGAGCTGGGTGGCGTGGGCGCCGAGTGCCTGGAGCTTGGCCGCCGACGCCGCCTCGTCGAGGGGGACGCGGTGGGTGAGCCGGGTGTCGGGAACCGAGGGCAGCTCCCCCTCCTCCGGGTGGCGCAGGTGCGCGGGTGGGTCGCTGTGACGCGCCGCGAGGTGCGAGCGGGCGGTGACGGTCCACGCCAGGCGCCGCGGGAGGTGCGCGGCCTCCTCGACCGCCTCGTGAACCACCTCGTGCGCGCGGATGTGGTCGGGGTGGCCGTAGCCGCCGTCGGGGTCGTAGGTGACGACGAGGTGGGGCCGGAACTCCTCGAGGACGGACACGAGCTCGTCCACCGCGGCGGCCCCCGACCGGACGAAGGCCCGCGGGTGGTCGGCCGACGGGGTGCTCGCCATCCCCGAGTCCCGCCACCGGCCGGCGCCGCCGAGGAAGCGGGGCCGGTCCACGCCCAGGGAGCGGAGCGCCTGCCGCAGCTCGCCGATCCGGTAGCCGCCGAGCTGGTCGGCCCGGTCGGCCACGAGGCCCGCGAGCTCCGCGCCCAGGACCTCGCCCTCTTCGCCGAGGGTGCACGTGAGGACGCGGACCTCGACACCCGCGTTGACCAGGGCGGCGATCGTGCCGCCGGTGGTGATCGACTCGTCGTCGGGGTGGGCGTGCACGAACAGGGCGCGGAGACCGGCGGCGGGTGCCGGCGTGTGGGGGGTCATCCGTTCCTCCTCCATGTGGGGGCGGTGTCGAAGACGTCGGGGACGGTGCGTTCGGGCCCCGCCCCGCGGTCGGTCTGCGGCATCCGACCGGCGGCGGCGGTGACCCCGCTGCCCGCGAAGAGGTAGTCGGGCCGGACGAGCGGGACCCGCAGGGCGAGCCGGGTGACGATCCCGCCCGCCTCGTCGAGGTCCGGCGGGCGTGCGGGATCGGGAGACCCCGTCGGCGCACCGGCACCGAGGGCGGCGTCGAGGTCCGGGTCGCACACCCCGGACACGCCGCTCCCCCGCGCGGGGGCGGCCGGGGCGAGCGACCTCGACGGCGTCGTCGTGGTGGCCGGCGTCGACGTCTCCGTGCCCGTGGTGGGGCCGAGGTCGGGCGGCGGGGGGACCAGGCTCGTGACGGTGGTCGGCGGCCGGACCGGCGTCCCGGGCGCTCCCGCGTCCTCCGGCCCGGCGACGGGCGCGGGCGCGGCGCACGCGAAGCGGGAGAGCGCGGCGGTGTCTGCGTTGCCGTCGACGCGCTGCCAGCCCACGACGGCGTCCACGAGGCCGTGCGGGAGGGCGTCGGCGTGGAGGGCCACCGGGTCCAGCTCCCAGACGCGGGCCCCGATCCCCGCCGTCCGGAGCTGGTCGACGACGGTGTACGCGGCGGTTCGGGCGACGTCGTCGTCCCGTACCACGCCGAGTGTCACGCTCAGTGGGTCGCCGTCGCGCTGCCAGCGCTCCCCGCGCCGGACGAAGCCCGCGTCCGCGAGCCCGGCGCGCACCGCCTCCGGATCGCCCGTCCGCGGCGTCGGCGCGCCCGCGGGGAACGGGAACGAGGTGACCGTGGGCGCGGACTGCCCGGTGACGATGCGGCCGACGACGTCGGGATCGACCGCCGAGGTGAGGGCTCGGCGGACGGCCGGGTCCGAGGCCGCCGGGGCGACGGTGTTGAACGCCATCTCGAGCTGGACGGGGGCCCGGAGGGTCTCGGTGCCCACTCCCGGCACGGTCGCGGTGACGTCCTCGGCGACCGGGGTGCCCGCGACCACGGCGAGTGACCCCGACCCGGTGCGCAGGGCCGCACCGAGTTCGCCGGCGCCGCTGGCACGCCAGACGAGGAGCTGGTCGATCGCCGGGGCGTCCGCCCAGTACCGGTCGTTGCGGACGAACTCGATCTCGCCGCGGCCCACGTCGGACGTCCGGATCATGTACGGGCCGGCGCTCGTCACGGGCGGCCGGCGCAGGGCGCCCTGGAAGCCGTCGGGCGCCTCCCGGAGGATGTGGCCGGGCAGGAGGTGCCGGAAGAGCGAGCGCCAGTCGCGCGGCACGGTGTCGAACACCACGTCCACGACCTTGCCGCCGGCGCCGGGCCGCACGTCCACGATGCGCTCGTAGCCTGCGGGGTCCACCACGCCGGACCGGGTGGTCATCTGCAGCCAGAGGTAGCTGAAGTCCTCCGCGGCCACCGGGACGCCGTCGGACCACTGCGCCTTCTGCCGGATCGTGTAGCGCACGGTGCGCGGGTCGTCGGGCAGCGGCCCCGCGGACTCGAGGAGGTCGTCGTTGAGCTCGAGCTCACCGTCCGCGCCGGGGACGAAGGCGCTCGGCAGGACGAGCGAGGCCACCAGGTCGGTGTCGATCCCCTGGTCGGCCAGCAGGTGCGGGTTGAAGCCCTCGTCCACACGGTCCAGGGAGAGCAGGACCCCGCCCGCGGTGCGGCGCACACCCTCGCCGTCGGGCTGTTCGTCCCCCACCACGGTGGGGGGCGGCGGGTCGGCGACACAGCCGGCGAGGACGGCGAGGGAGAGCACGGCGCCGAGCGCGGCCGCACCACGCCGCCGGCACACCCCACCCGTCCGCATGGTCTCTCCCGTCAGTGGCCCGACTGCTGGTCGCGCGACTTGGAGCGACTCCGGGCCTTGGCCCGCTCGGTCGCCGTGAGCAGCACCTTACGCACCCGGATGGCCTCCGGCGCCACCTCCACGCACTCGTCGGCGGCGCAGAACTCCATGGCCTCCTCGAGGCTCAGGCTGCGGGCCTTGGACAGCGTCTCCGTGGCGTCGGCCGTGGCCGACCGCATGTTGGTGAGCTTCTTCTCCTTGGTGATGTTGACGTCCATGTCCTCGGCGCGCGGGTTCTCCCCCACCACGACGCCCTCGTACACCTCGGCGCCGGGTTCGATGAAGAAGTCGCCGCGGTCGGCGAGACCCAGCAGGGCGAACGTCGTGGCCTTGCCCGCGCGGTCCGCGACGAGCGAGCCGGTGTGACGCGCGCGGATCTCGCCGGCCCACGGTTCGTAGCCCGCGGAGACGGAGTTGGCGATGCCGGAGCCGCGGGTCTCGGTCATGAAGGTCGTGCGGAAGCCGATGAGGCCGCGCGCGGGGACGGTGAACTCCATGCGGACCCAGCCGGTGCCGTGGTTGCTCATCTGCTCCATGCGGCCCTTACGCGCGGCCATGAGTTGGGTGATGGCGCCGAGGTGCTCCTCGGGCACGTCGATCGTCATGTGCTCCATCGGCTCGTGGAGCTTGCCGTCGATGGTGCGGGTGACCACCTGCGGCTTGCCCACGGTGAGCTCGAAGCCCTCACGGCGCATGGTCTCGACGAGCACGGACAGCGCCATCTCGCCGCGGCCCTGGACCTCCCAGTCGTCGGGCCGCTCGGTGTCGAGCACCTTGAGGGAGACGTTGCCCACGAGTTCCTGGTCGAGGCGGGCCTTGACCATGCGGGCGGTGAGCTTGGTGCCGCCGTTGCGACCGGCGAGCGGAGAGGTGTTGACGCCGATGGTCATGGAGATCGCCGGCGCGTCCACGGTGATGGCGGGCAGCGCGACCGGGTTGTCCGGGTCGGCGAGGGTGTCGCCGATCATGATGTCGTCGATTCCGGCGACGGCCACGATGTCGCCGGCCACGGCCTCGTCGGTGGGGACACGGGTGACGCCGTCGGTCTTGAGCAGCTCGCTGATCTTGACCGTCTTGGTCTCCTGCTCGCCCTCGGCGGTGTGGTGGATCCACGCGACCTGCTGGCCCTTGCGCAGGCGCCCGTTGTGGATGCGGACCAGGCCGATGCGACCGAGGAAGTTGGAGGCGTCGAGGTTGGTGACGTGCGCCTGCAGCGGGGCATCCACGTCGCCGCGCGGCGCGTGGATGACGTCGTACAGCAGGGTGAACAGCTCGTCGAGGTTGTCCGCGTCCGGCTCCTCGCCGTCGGCGGGCTGGGTCGTGGACGCCTTGCCGGCGCGGCCGGAGGCGAAGACGACGGGGAGCTCGAGCGCGTGCTCGGCGGCGGCCTGGGCGTCGGGGTCCTCGAGGTCCGCGGCGAGGTCCAGCAAAAGGTCCTGGGCCTCCTCGACGACCTCGTCGATCCGCGCGTCCGGACGGTCCGTTTTGTTGACGACGATGATCACCGGCAACGACGCGGCCAGCGCCTTGCGTAGGACGAAGCGGGTCTGGGGCAGCGGCCCCTCGGAAGCGTCGATGAGCAGCACCACGCCGTCGACCATGGAGAGCCCGCGCTCGACCTCGCCGCCGAAGTCGGCGTGGCCCGGGGTGTCGATGATGTTGAGGACCAGGTCGGCGCCCCCCGCCCCGGCGCCCGGCCGCCGGACGGCCGTGTTCTTGGCGAGGATCGTGATGCCCTTCTCCCGCTCCAGGTCGCCGGAGTCCATGACGCGGTCCACGAGCTCGGCGCGGTCATCGAACGCCCCGGACTGGCGGAGCATGGCGTCGACGAGGGTCGTCTTGCCGTGGTCGACGTGCGCGACGATGGCGACGTTGCGGAACTCGGTCAGGGCCATGCGGTGGGTTCTCCCTCGGAGGCGGTCGGCGCCCGGGGCGGCTCGGTGCCGCCGGGCGCGTGGTGGGAATCAGCGGGAGCCCCCGCCGGATCCACAGGCGCGCCCGGTCGAGCGCGCATGCGGTTTCACGTTACCCGCCCGGACCCCGTGGGCCGCCATCACGGGCACCCGGGCGACACCCCGGCAGGCCCGCGTGTTATTTACATCACCGACCACATCTGTAACACTGGCCCCAACGACGTCGACAAACACGCCTCCCGGTGCCCATTGCCGCCAGCGTTATGAGAACATCTAGCGATCGACTGGTCGGCTCGCCGGCCGGCCAGCCCGCCACACCCGAAGAATGGACTCGCCCGTGATCCGCGACTCGCTCAGGACCCCGTTCAGGACCCTCGGCCTCGGTGCCGCCGCCGCCATGGCGATCTCACTGGCCGCGCCCGCCGCCGCGAGCGCCCAGTCACTCGACCACCTCGGCCGTCCGACCGAGCCCACGCTCCAGGCCCTCGAGAACCTGTCCGAGCAGCAGTTCATCCCGGAGAGCACCCGCGGCACCATCGCCCGCCTCGTGGGCTTCTTCCGGGGCAGCGGCGAGCCCGGCACCCCCCTGCCCACCGAGGGCCCGACCATCGCCCAGTTCGCGTACCCCACGATCATGCAGAACTGCATCGGCGGCGAGCAGACCGCGGTCGGCGCCGCCACCGCGATCCCCGGCCCGGCCGACCTGCCGCTGCCCGGCATCCCCGCCGGACAGCTCGGCTTCGTCTTTACCGCCCTCGGAACCGAGGGAGTGGCCGACCACCAGGTCCAGCCCATGACCGTGGACTGGTTCAACATCAACAACGGTCGGCGCGGCAGCACCACGCTCACCTACAACGGCATCAACGAGGGCGGCCCGGCCACCCTCAACGGCACCGCCGACACCGGCCCCGGCCAGGTCCTCATGCTGCTCCAGGGCGGCGTCACCACGAACCTCGAGGACGGCGGCACCGCCAACTGCGTGCCGTTCCCGACCGTGGGGACCGCGCACGTCAGGTGACCACCGGCCAGATCCGAGAGGCCCGTTCCGCCCTGGCCGGCGGCGGGCCTCTCGTCGTCCTCTCCGGCGCCGGGATGAGTGCCGAGAGCGGCGTCCCCACCTTCCGCGACGCCCAGACCGGCCTGTGGGAGCGCTACGACCCCACCGAACTGGCGACCCCCGAGGCCTGGCGGCGCGACCCCGACACCGCGTGGGCCTGGTACCGATGGCGCGCGCATCTCGTGTCCGGTGCCCGGCCCAACGCCGGGCACCTCGCGGTGGCCCGCGCAGCCGCCGCCCGCGACGTCGTGGTGGTGACGCAGAACGTCGACGACCTCCATGAACGGGCCGGTTCCCCCGTGGTCCACCACCTCCACGGAAGCCTGTTCGCGCACCGCTGCGACTCCTGCTCGACCCCGATGGAGATCGGGCCGCCACCCGAGCAGGCCGTGGGCCGCCTCGCGCCCCCGCCCTGCGCATGCGGTGGCCGGGCCCGCCCCGGGGTCGTGTGGTTCGGCGAGATGCTCCCCTCCGCCCCCTGGGAAGCCGCCGTGTCCGCCATCGAACTCGCGGCCGCCGTCCTCGTCGTCGGCACCTCCGGCCTCGTCCACCCGGCCGCCTCGCTCCCGGACCTGGCGGCCGGGGCCGGGATCCCCGTCGTCGAGGTCAACCCCGGCCCCTCCGGGCTCGGGACCACGGTCACCGTCCACGTGCGGGCCACCGCCGGCGAGGCCGTTCCGGCGCTCCTCGACTGAGGCGCGCGTGCCGCATGTGGCGCATGAATACTCGTGACACCCCGTTGACTCGCCGCTAACGTGTTGCGTCAGCGGGGACGCCGGTCGCCCCCGTGTCCCGCGCCCCCCATCCCGTGGGGCCCCGATCGGAGGTCACACCCGTGTCCGACACGTCCACCACCACACCGTCGACGACGTCCGTCATCGCCGCAGAGGTCATCGGCACTTTCTGGCTCGTCCTGGGCGGCTGCGGCAGCGCCGTCTTCGCCGCCAAGCAGGTCGCCTCCATCGGCGACGCCGACTTCCAGGTCGGCATCGGCTACCTCGGCGTCTCGCTCGCCTTCGGCCTCACCGTCCTCACCGGCGCGTACGCGCTCGGCCACATATCCGGCGGCCACTTCAACCCGGCCGTCACCGTGGGCGCCTGCACCGCAGGGCGCCTGGCGTGGGCCAAGGCGCCGCTGTACATCGTGAGCCAGGTCGTGGGCGGCCTCGTCGCCGGCGCATTGATCTTCGTGGTCGCCCGCGGCAAGGACGGATTCGACGCCACCGGCAACATGGCCGCCAACGGGTACGGGGCCAACTCCCCCGACGGCTACGGGCTGCTCTCCGCGCTGATCATCGAAATCGTGCTCACCGCGATCTTCGTGTGGGTGATCCTCGGCGCCACCGACCGTCGTGCTCCCGCCGCGGCCGCCCCTGCGGCGATCGGCCTCACGCTGACGCTCATCCACCTCATCTCGATCCCGATCACCAACACCTCGGTCAACCCGGCCCGCTCCACCGCCGTGGCGTTCTTCCACGGCGACGGCGCCGCCGGCCAGCTGTGGCTGTTCTGGCTGGCGCCCCTCGTCGGCGCGCTCATCGCGGGCGTGCTCTACGGTCCACTCTTCGGCGAGCGCAACAACACCACGGCGCTGGCCAACGCCTGACGCGCGGCGAGTCCTGCCCACGCGGTGTCCGCTGGACTCGCAGCCGAGATCGCAACGAACGACGCAGGGCCCGTGGGGATGGTCCCCACGGGCCCTGCGTCGTCGACGGCGCCTACGGTGTCGGCGCCCTCCGGCGTCGGTGCCTCAGCGCCGCGGCTCGTCGCGGCTGTCGCGGCCCAACAGCTTGTCCACGATGCCGGGCTTCTCGTCCGGATGCGTGGCGGTCCTGTCGTCCGGGCCGAGACCGCCTCGGTCGTCGGCGACCGCGTGGCGTCCGCCGGCTGCACCCTGCTGGTCGGTGAGGCCCCGGCCGTCGCGACCCACACCTCGGTCATCGCCTCCCAGGCCCCGGTCGTGGTGGCCCAGCCCGCGGTCGTCGTGGCGGTCACCGGTCACACCCCGGTCGTCTCCGCGCGAACCCGCCCCGGCACCGGCGGCACCGAGACCGGCAGCACCCGCGCCCGCGGCAGCAGATCCGGCGTGCCCACGGTCATCCCGACCCAGGCCACGGTCATCGTGACGCTGATCCGTCACGCCACGGTCATCCCGGCCAAGCCCGCGATCGTCATGCCCGAGCCCACGGTCATCGTGACCCAGCCCGCGGTCGTCGTGGCGGTCACCGGTCACACCCCGGTCGTTTCCGCGCGAACCCGCCCCGGCACCGGCGGCACCGACGCCACGATCATCGACCCCACGGTCGGTGCCGCGGCGATCACCCGTCAGATCGTCCGCACGGCGCTTGGGGTCGAGCTTGTCGGCCCGGTTCTCCATGTCCCGCACGTCACGTCGCTGGTCGTCGAGCGCCGAACGCTGCTGGTCGGCCTCCCGCCGGAGACGGTCGGCCTCGGCGGCCTTCGCCTGCGCCTCCTGCTCGGCGGCACCGGCGCGGTGCTCCTGCTCGCGGGCCGCGGACCGCTGCTGCTCGAGCTGGGCCTCCCGCTGCCGGGCGTCGCTCCGCAGCTCGGCCGCCTCGGTGAGCTTCTTCTTGTTCCCGCTCTTGACCGCCGCCGCGATGAGCGCGATGACGATGATCGCCGCGACGACCGCGACGATGATCCAGATGAGCGTGTTGTTGTCCATTGGTGCCTCCCGGTAGGGGTCACGGTCCGTGGACGAACGTTACGCGTGTCACACTGGCGCGCCACCGAACCGACCTCGGGCCCCGTCCCGCCGACGCCGACGCCTCCGGAGCCGGGCGAGCGAGAACCACGCGTAAACCACGGCCCCGAACAGCACGAGGAGCGCGAGCAGCACGATCACCGGCGCGAAGAGGGCCGCCAGGCTCAGCCCCAGCGAGGAGGCGTCCTCGACCGAGGAGAGCACGGGCGCGGCGACGCCCGCGGACCCGGCGTTGGCCACGGGCCGCGCGGCGGTCTTACCGGAGTGCACGAGCAGCGCCACCACCACACCGAGCAGGATCCCCGCCCAGGAGTTCTCGGCCATCCACGCGGACTGGTCGAGCTGCTCGGCGCCCTGCATCGCGGCAAAGGTGAGCCCGCCGGACAGAGGCCGGATCACCGTCTGGACGGCGTCGTTGACGGTGTCCACGGCGGGGACCTTGTCGACGACCACCTCGACGGCGAGGAGCACCGTCACCACGGCGATCGCCCACCAACTGGTCACCCACGCGTACTCGGGCGGCAGCGTGACCACCGGGGTGAACTTGGCGACGAGGGCCACCACCAGCAGGGGGATGTACGCGTTGAGCCCGGCGGCCGCGGACAGCCCCATGCCGGTGAGGGTGACGATCATCTGCTCATTGTGCGCCCTGCCGGGCGGCTCAGTGCAGGGTCCGGGGCAACAGTCCGGCGTCGCGGGCCTCGCGGCTCAGTCGCTCCCGGTGGTCGGGGTGGGCGATGTCGATGAGCGACGCGGCACGCTGCGCGACGGACTTGCCCTTGAGCGAGGCGATCCCGTACTCGGTGACCACGTTCTCGATGATGTTCTTGTGCGTCGTCACCGGGCTCCCCGGGGTCAGCGAGAGCGTGATCCGGCTGACGCCCTTCGAGGTCTGGGAGCGGGTGACGATGAAGCCGTGCCCACCGGGAGAGAAGGAGCAGCCGCGGGCGAAGTCGGCCTGGCCACCCGCGCCGGACCAGTACCGCCCCGCGATCGTCTCCGAGGCGGCCTGGCCGTAGAGGTCGACCTCGCTCGTGGCGTTGATGGAATACAGGTTGTGCTCGACGCCGATGACGCGGGGGTCGTTGACGATGTCCACCGGCAGCATCGCGACCGACGGGTTGTTGTGGAGCCAGTCCATGAGCTTCTGCGAACCCACGGCGAACGTCGTGACGTGCTTGTAGGGCCGCCCCGTCTTGCGGGAGCCGTCGATCACACCGGCGTTGACGAGGTCCATGACGCCGTCCGAGAGGGCCTCGGTGTGGATGCCGAGGTTCTTGTGATCCGTCAGCCGCGAGAGGAAGGCGTTGGGCAGCTTGCCCACGCCGAGCTGCAGGCACGCCCCGTCCGGCACACGGTCGGCGATGAGGTCGGCGATCGCGTTGTCGATCTCCCCCGGCTGCGGCGGATCGATCGTGACCATCGGGGCGTCGTTACGGGTGATGCCGACGACCTGGGAGATGTGGATGTGGTTGCGCCCGAAGGTCCGCGGCATGTTGGCGTTGACCTCGACGAAGAACGGGACCTGCCCGATGAACGACGCCACGTAGTCGGCGTTGGTACCCATCGAGAAGAACCCGTGCTCGTCGATCTCCGACACGGTGGCGATCGCCAGACCCGGCGGGTAGTGCTCCCGCAGCGTCGCCGGGATCTTGGCGAAGTCGACGGGGATGAGGTCGCAGTGTCCGTCGTGGAAATTCTTGCGGGACCCGGGGCCGAGGAAGTAGTCCACGTGGCGGAGCTTGCCGGGGTAGGCGCCCTCCATGTAGGGCAGCGACTCCCAGGGGTCCATGTGGTGGATCGTGACGTTCTCCAGGCTGTCGGCGCCGGAGTCGAGGGCGCGCAGCAGCGCCGGGGGCGCGGCGTTCTGGATGGGCGAGATGATGTGCATGCCCGGGGTCACGTGGTCGAGGACGGCCTCGGCGGGCAGTTCCGTGTAGTCGAGGTCGAAGGTCTTCATGCTCTGTGCCGGCTCCTGGGGCGAGGGGTGATGGGAATCGGTGTTCGGGGGTCAGGCCAGTGCCGGGACGACCTCCCTCTCGAACAGCTCGAGCCCCGAGGTGTCCTCGGCGATCTCGGGGAAGTAGAAGATGCCGTAGTCCATGCCCAGCCCCCTGAGCTCGGAGAGTTTCTCCACGACCTGCTCGGGGGTACCCACGGCGGGCAGGCCGCGGAAGGCACCGAGGTGCTTGTCGGCCTCCTCCGCCCCGACGTACCGCGTGAGACGGTCGTGGAGCCACGCCAACCGGTCCTCGACCTCGGCCTCCGTCTCGGCGATCGCGACGTTGTAGTTGGCGGTGCGGGTGATCTCGGCCGGGTCCCGTCCGATCGCCGCGCAGTGCGCCCGGAGCACCTCGGACTTGTGGGCGAAGCCCTCAGCGGTGCCGTCGAAGTTGGTGTAGTCGGCGTAGCGCGCGGCGGTGCGCAGCGTCTTGCGCTCTCCCCCACCGGCAACCCACATCGGGATGCCGCCGGGCTGCAGGGGTCGCGGCTGCACGATCGCGCCGTCGACCCGGTAGTGCTCGCCGTGGAGCGTCACAGCGCCGTCCGCCCACGCCCCGCGCATGATCCGGACGCCCTCGTCGAGCATCGCCAGGCGCTCGCCCGCCGAGGGGAACCCGTAGCCGTAGGCCCGCCACTCGTGCTCGTACCAGCCGGCGCCGATGCCCATCTCGACCCGGCCGCCCGAGATCACGTCGATCGTCGCGGCCGCCTTCGCCAGCAGCACCGGGTTGCGGTAACCCATGCACGTGCACATCTGGCCGAGCCGTACCCGCGTGGTGGCGGCGGCGAGCGCCGCCATGAGGCTCCACGCCTCGTGCGTGGCCTCGTCGCCGGTGAGCGGGAACGTGTGCATGTGGTCGTACACCCACACCGACTCCCACGGCCCGGCATCCGCCCGGGCGGCGAGGCCGCTGATCGTGGGCCAGTGGTCGGCGGGGTCGACGGCAACGAGGTCGAGCCGCCACCCCTGCGGCAGGAACAGTCCGAAACGCATGGGGTCGAGCCTAGCGGCGGCCGCCCGGACGCGAGGTCCACGTCACCCGACGTTCAGACTCGGGGGTCCTCGTCGTCGTCCTCCGGGTGGATCTGCCCCGCGGCCAGAACGAAGCCGGCCGGCCGCTCACCCTCGTCGTCGCCCCCCATCAACGCCACCCGCGCGGTGCCCTCGGTGGCGCCGATCTGACGCTCCCCGATGCGCGCATCGGTGGGCACCACGACGCCGGAGTCCACGACCGCCGTCTCCACCCGCGCCCCCGCGCGCACCACGGCTCCGGGCAGGATCACGCTGTCGCGCACCCGCGCGCCGGCCTCGACGACGGCGCCGGGCCCCACGACCGAGTGCTCGACCGCACCGAGGACCGTCGCCCCGTGCCCGAGGAGCGAGTCCGTCACCTCGGCGTCGGCGCCGGTCCGGGCGGGTCCGCTGAACGACGACGCGGTGCGCAGCGGCCACCCCTCCACGTCCAGGCGGTGGGCGGGCTCGTCGCCGAGCAGGTCCATGTGGCCGGCCCAGAACGAGTTGATCGTGCCGACGTCGCGCCAGTAGCCGTCGTGCCGCCACTCGCGGGCGTGTCCGGCCGCCGTCATCGCCGGCAGGATGTTGTCGCCGATGTCGCCGAGGTCCGTGTCCCCGCCGCGCGTCTCCACCTCCCGCGCCGCCGCCTCGAGGTGGGCGATGAGGGCGGCGGTGGTAAAGGCGAAGATCTCCGCGCAGACGAGGTCCCCCTCGGGCTCGTCGGGCTTGTAGGCGTAGTCGAGCACGGCGCCGTCGTCGGCCACCCGGACCACGCCGTAGCGTCCGGCGTCCCCGGGCGCCACTCGCGTCGTCACCATGGTGACCTCGGCGAAGGAGTTCTGGTGCGCGCGCACGAGCTCGTCGTAGTCGAGCCGGTAGACGGCGTCCGCACTCACCACCACGGTGACCTCCGGAGCGGCCTCGCGCAGGACGTGGACCTGCTTCCACAGGGCGTCGGCGGTGCCGGTGTGGAAGCCGTCGCGGTCCGTGCCCTGCGAGGGGTGGAGGACGAGCAGGCCGCCGTCGAGCCGGTCGAGGTCCCACGGGCGGCCGCTGCGCAGGTGCGTCCCCAGGGAGACCGGATGGTACTGCTGCACCACCCACACGTCGCTGAAACCGGAGTTGGCGGCGTTGCTCAGCGCCACGTCGATGAGGTGGTACCCGGCGCCATACGGCACGGCGGGCTTGGCGCGGTCCCGGGTGAGGGCGCTGAGCCGGGAGCCGGCGCCCCCTGCCAGGATGATGGTGACGACGGAGACGGGTGCCATGACGCTCCTCGGAGAAGCGGACGGTCGGGAAACGAGAAGGCCACACTAACGGTGACCCGTCACCGACCGCGACCGATACGCGAGACGGTCGGCAGGTCTCAGGCGGAGAAGGCCACGGGCCCGGAGTCCGCGAGCTCGTCCTCGCCGTCGAAGTACAGAGCCACGTACCGGCCGGCGACTTCGGTGACCTGCATCTCCATGTCGTAGATCTCGCGCAGGACCTCAGTGCACATGATGTCGGCGGGCGCGCCGTCCGCCACGATCTCCCCGTGCTTCATCGCGAGGATCCGGTCCGAGTAGGCCGCTGCGATGTTGATGTCGTGGATCACCAGCACGATGGTCTTGCCGCGCTCGGCAGCGGTGCGGCGGAGCATCCGCATGATGGCGGTGGCGTGACGCAGGTCGAGGTTGTTGAGCGGCTCGTCGAGCAGGACATAGTCGGTGTCCTGGGCCAGGACCATGGCGATGTGGGCGCGCTGGCGCTGGCCGCCGGAGAGCTCGTCGAGGTGCCGCTCCGCGAGATCCTCGAGCTCCATTGCGGCCAGGGCGGCCTCCACGTGCTCGTGGTCCTCCGGCGTCGGGTAGCCGCCGTTGTGCGGGAAGCGGCCGAAGCCCACGAGCTCGCGCACGGTGAGGCGGATCGAGACCGCGTTGTCCTGCCGCAGCACGGCGAGCCGCCGGGCCAGCTCACGCCCGCCGCTGACGGCCACGTCCACGCCGTCGACGAGGACGCGCCCCGAGTCGGCCGACTGCAGGCGGCTCATCACGCCCAGCAGCGTGGACTTGCCGGCCCCGTTGGGGCCGATGAGCGAGGTGACGCCGCCCTGGGCGAAGCACGCGGTGACCTCGTCGAGCACCCGGGTGTCGCCGTAGGAGGCGCACACCTCCTGCGCCTCGATGCCGCAGCCGCGTGACCACTCCGCGCGGTCGGTGTCCGCGGCGCGGAGCGCGCGGCGGCGGAACGGGATGAGGGTCATGATGTGCCTCCCGGTCATCGGGTTCGGTTGGTCAGGAGCAGGAACAGAAAGAGCAGGCCACCGACGAACTCGATGACGATGCTCAGAGCGGACTCGACGCCGAGGGCGCGCAGGACCATCTCGCCGCCGGCGAGGGCGATCACGCCGAGCAGCGAGGCCACGGGCAGCGTGAAGCGGTGCAGGTTGGTGCCGAGCAGCGCATAGGCGGCGTTGGCCACGATGAGCCCGAAGAACATGACGGGGCCGATGAGCGCGGTCGAGGCCGAGACGAGGAAGGACACCACCACGAGCACGACGATGGTCATTCGCCGGTGGTCCACACCGAGCGCCACCGCCGGGTCGCGGCCCAGCAGCATCACGTCCAGACGCCGACCGAGGACGGCCACCACGACCAGTCCCCCGACGAGGACGACCGCGCAGGCGATGAGAACGTCGAGCTGGACGTTCCGGAAACTGGCGAACATGGCGTCCTGGACGAGCAGGTACGACGCCGGGTCGAGCAGCCGCTGGAAGAAGCTGGAGAACGAGCGGAAGAACACCCCGAACACCACGCCGACGAGCAGCAGCAGGTGGATGTCGGTCTTCCGCCCCCCGAGCAGCCACAGGTACAGCGACGTCGAGGCCACGACCATGATCGCGGTCTGCCCGAGGAAGGCGACCAGGCCCCCGCTGAGCAGGCTCGCGGCACCGGAGTCCGGCCGCGGGACGAGGAAGAACACCAACGCCGTCTGGATGAGCAGGAACATCGAGTCGAAGCCCATGAGCCCCGGCGTGAGGATCCGGTTGCCGGTGACGGTCTGGAACAGCACGGTCGACACACCCACGGCGGCCGAGACCAGCACGAGCGCCGCGGCGTGCCGCAGCATGCGCTCGAGCGAGTAGGTCCACGCCTTGGAGCCGACGCTGCCGGGAAGGCCGCTGAAGACGAGCAGGGCGACGGCCGCGACGGCGAGGACGGCGCACACGCCCAGCACGAGCATCCGGCGCCGGCGGTCGGATTCCGGGGGCGTGCTGGTGCTCCGGGGCGGGGATGTGGGAGCGACGGAGACGTCAGCCACGGCGCACCCCCCTGAGCATCATGGCGAGGAAGACCGCGCCTCCGAGGATTCCGACGATGGTGCCGACGGGAACCTCTCCCGCGCCGGGCCCGCCCGCGAGCAGGCCGGGCAACGAGCGGCCGACGATGTCGCAGACCAGCACTGTGACCGAGCCGAGGAGCGCGACCAACGGCAGGCCGCGGCGCGCGTCGTCGCCGACCAGGCGGGAGACGATGTTGGGCACGACGAGGCCGAGCAACGGCAGCGCCCCGACGGTGACGACGACGACGGCGGCAACCGCGGCGACGATGGCCATCCCGGCCGCGACCACCGTGCGGTGATCCAGGCCGAGGCCGGTCGCCACATCCTCTCCCAGTCCGGCGACGGTGAAGCGGTTCGCGGCGAGGTACGCCAGGACGCCGAGGACGGCGACCAGCCAGAGCAGCTCGTAGCGCCCCGCGAGCACGGCCGAGAAGTCGGCGAGCAACCAGGTGTTGAGCATCTGCAGCAGGTCCCGGGACAGCGCGAGGAAGGCGGCGACGGCGCCGATGACCGAACCGAGCATGATGCCGACGAGCGGCACGACGAACGAGTCGGAGACCGCGACGCGGCGGACGCAGGCGAGGAACAGCGCGGTCCCGGCGAGCGCGAACACCATCGCGACGAGCATCTTGACGACCAGCGGAGCACCCGGGGCCAGGATCGCGACCACGACCAGACCGAGTCCCGCGGACTCCACCGTGCCGGCCGTGGACGGTTCGACGAAGCGGTTGCGGGTGAGCAGCTGCATGAGCAGACCTGCAATGGCGAGTGAGGCCCCCGCGAGCGCCGCCGCCGCCGTACGGGGCAGGCGGGCCTCGACGAGGTACACCCGATGGGCCTCTGTGAGGCCGCCCGTGAGCACGTCCCAGGGCGTGATGTCGGCGGCGCCGACGAAGACGCTGGCGACCAGCGAGACGACGAGCGCGACCACGCCGAGGAGCGGCCACAGCGCGTGCTGCTGTGCCCGCTCCTCGCGCGTGATCGTGATGGTCACGGGTGACGTGTGGTCAGGAGATGGCGGAGTCGATCTCGTCGACCATGTCGCCGAGCACACCCAGTCCGCTACCGACGAGGTACCAGTTCTGGCCGTCGAGCATGTGGACGTTGCCGTTCGTGGCGGCCGCGGTCCGGTTGAAGACCGGGTTGTCGAGCAGCGCGGCCGCGGCCTCACCCTCGCTGCCGATCGCCGCGTCGCGGTCGATCACGAAGACGTGCTCGGGGTCGAGTTCAGCGATCTGCTCCCAGCTCATGGGCGCACCGTGTCGTCCCTCGGTGGGCACCTCGCCGGCAGGCTTCATGCCGAGTTCGTTGAAGATCAGGTCGAAGCGCGAGCCCGCACCGTAGACGGAGACCTTGCCTCCCGAGGTCATGATCACCAGGGCGGTGCCGGCATCAGCGGCCTTCTCCCTCGTCGCGGCGACCTTCTCGTCGATCTCCGCGAGCTCCTCCTCGGCCTTGTCCTGCGCCCCGAACAGCTCGGCGAGCTCCTCGACCTTGGCCCGGTTCGAGGCGACGGTGCCCGTGGTGGCGGCGTCGCCGGCGAGCACTGTCTCAGCGAGCTTGGCGAACTCGGACTCCATCTCCTGGGTCCGCGCGCCGTAGATGATCGCGTCGGGTCCCAGTTCGGCGATGACGTCCATCTTCGGCTCCTTGAGAGTCCCGACGTCCGTGTACTTCTCGTCGGCGTACGTCTCGAGCGCGGCCGGGAAGACACCCGACTTGGTCAGGCCGACAACCCGGTCCTCGAGGTCGAGCTCGTCGAGGGTGGCCGCCGCCGCGTGGCTGGTGAGCACGATCTTCGTCGGGCCCTCACCCTCGGCTCCGCCGGTCTGGGCGTCGGAGCCGCCGCACGCGGTGAGCGTGCCGGCGGCGAGAGTCAGGGCGCCGACGGCGGCGACGATCTTCGGGAAGCGGTTCACACGGACTCCTGTTGTTCTCGCAAGGTTAGGCTCACCTTAATTCGGCGGAACCCGTAAAGGCAAGCCGAGGCAAGCCTCCCCTAAGTGTGATCCGTCACATCGCGTGGTCGTGCGATCGTTCGCTCACGCGAGCAGGCCCACGGCGACGCACGTCAGGGCGAGCCACCGCCCGGAGAAGACGAGCCAGATCACGGTGAGCGGCGTGCGCAGCCCCACATCCTGCGCTCGCTCCCGCTCGACCGCGGGTGGTGCCCGGGCCCGACGACCCACGCGGTCGTACTAACCTGGGGGAACACCCGCCGGCGTACCCGTACAAGGAGCGACCCCATGCCCGAGTTCCGCTACGAGGACCTCCTCCCCCTCGGGGAGGACACCACCGAGTACCGACTGCTCACCAGGGAGGGCGTCTCCACGGTCGAGGGTCCGGGCGGCCGGACGTTCCTCTCGGTGGAGCCCGAGGCGATCCGCCTGCTCACCGAGACGGCGATGCACGACATCTCCCACTATCTCCGTAGAGATCACCTCGCGCAGGTCGCCAAGATCCTCGACGACCCGGAGGCCAGCGAGAACGACAAGTTCGTGGCGCTGGACCTGCTCAAGAACGCCAACATCGCCTCGGCCGGTGTCCTACCCATGTGCCAGGACACCGGCACCGCGATCATCAAGGGTTCGCGCGGCCAGCACGTGCTCACCGAGGGCCCGGACGAGGAGACGGTCTCGCGCGGCGTCTACGACGCGTTCACCAAGCTCAACCTGCGCTACTCGCAGAACGCGCCCATAACGATGTGGGAAGAGAAGAACACGGGTAACAACCTGCCCGCCCAGATCGAGATCGGTGCCGACACCACCCCCGGCAACGAGACCACCTACGAGTTCCTCTTCATGGCCAAGGGCGGCGGGTCGGCCAACAAGTCGTTCCTGTACCAGGAGACCAAGGCCATCCTCAATCCCGAGCGGATGATGCAGTTCATCGAGGAGAAGATCCGCTCGATCGGCACGGCCGCCTGCCCGCCGTACCACCTGGCGATCGTCGTGGGCGGCACCTCGGCCGAGCACTGCCTCAAGACCGCCAAGCTCGCCAGCGCCCACTACCTCGACGAGCTCCCCCGCGAGGGCGCGATCACCGGCCGCGGCTTCCGCGACGTCGAGCTCGAGGAGAAGGTCTTCGAGCTCACCCAGAAGATCGGCATCGGCGCCCAGTTCGGCGGCAAGTACTTCTGCCACGACGTTCGCGTGGTCCGCCTGCCCCGCCACGGCGCCTCGCTGCCGGTCGCCCTGGCCGTCTCCTGCTCGGCCGACCGCCAGGCCAAGGCCAAGATCACCCCGGAGGGCGTGTTCCTCGAGCAGCTCGAGTTCAACCCCGGCCAGTACCTGCCCGCCACCACCGACGCCGAGCTCGACGCCGCCACCGACGGAGTCTCGGGCACCGGCAAGGGCGCGGCCGTGAAGATCGACCTCACCAGGCCGATGCCGGAGATCCTCGCCGAGCTGAGCAAGCACCCCGTCAAGACGCGGCTCTCGCTCACCGGCCCGCTGGTCGTGGCCCGCGACATCGCGCACGCCAAGATCAAGGAGCGCCTCGACGCCGGCGAGGGTATGCCGCAGTACATGAAGGACCACCCCGTGTACTACGCCGGCCCGGCCAAGACCCCCGAGGGCATGCCCTCCGGCTCGTTCGGTCCCACCACCGCCGGCCGCATGGACTCCTACGTCGAGCAGTTCCAGGCCGCCGGCGGGTCCATGGTCATGCTCGCCAAGGGCAACCGATCCAAGCAGGTCACCGACGCGTGCGCCTCCCACGGCGGCTTCTACCTCGGCTCGATCGGCGGCCCCGCCGCGCGACTGGCCCAGGACTGCATCAAGCACGTCGAGGTGATCGAGTACGAGGAGCTCGGCATGGAGGCGGTGTGGAAGATCGATGTCGAGGACTTCCCGGCCTTCATCGTGGTGGACGACAAGGGTGAGGACTTCTTCGCCCACACCGGCGAGGTCACGCTGACCATCGGCAAGCGCCCCGGCCTCTGACCCGCCCAACCCACGCCCCGCCCGCCCACACCCCGAAATCGGCGACCCGGTCGCAGGGTCGGCGACGCCTCTGAGAGCTGCCGATCCGGCAGTGGAGTCGCCGATTTCCGGCCACGAGCTGGAGGCGGCCCGGAGGGGCGGGTCTAGAGTCGAACCACCGGATAAGCCCCGCCCGGAAGGAGCCCCGCTCATGCGCCGGAGAAGCCGGACACCACGCCCCCTCGCCTCGGCACCCGTCGCCGCGGCCGCCCTCGCCGTGGTCACGGCCGTGACCCTCACCGCCTGCGCGGCCGACGACGGGGAATCCGACCAGGGCGGGACCACGACCCCCGCGTCGTCGCCGGCCTCGGTGACCAGCTCGTCGGCGGTCCCGGGCCCCGACGGCGGCACAGTGGGACTCCCGGAGCCCGTCGCGGAGCGCTGGGCGGAGCTCGGCGGCGAGGCGGGCGATCTCGGCCGCGCCACCGGGCCCGCCACCGACGTCGCCGGCGGATCGGTGTCCGACTTCGAGCGGGGAACGATCGTCCTCACCCCGGCGGGCCGCGCGTTCGTCGTCCAGGGCGCGATCCTCGAGGCCTACCGCGAGGCCGGCGGGCCGGGGGGCGAACTGGGCTTCCCGACCTCGGACGAGACCACCACGGACGGCGGCTGGGTCTCCGCGTTCGAGAACGGCTCCATCGCCTACGTCGACGGCCGCCCAGTCGTCGAGACCCGCTGACCCCCACCTTGTCCGGCGACGGGCGGGAGCGCAGGGAAGGGTCCGCAGCCGGAGGGACGACCGGGTCCGGGACCGGGGCACCACCGGCGACGATGCTCGTGGCGCTCGCCCTCTGCGGGGCGATCGGGCCGTTCGCCACGGACACCTACCTGCCGGGCCTGCCGCTCATCGTGGGCGAGTTCGGCGTGTCCGCCTCGACCGCCCAGCTCACGCTCACCGCGTTCATGGTGGCCCTGGCCGTGGGCCAGCTCGTCATCGGTCCGCTCTCCGACCGGCTCGGGCGGCGGGGGCTGCTCGTCCTGGGGTCGGTGGGCACGGCGGCCGCGGCCGTGGTGTGCGCGCTCGCGCCGAGCATCTGGGTGCTGGTCGCCGGCCGCGTGGCCCAGGGCTTCTTCGGCGCCGCCGGGGTGGTGTTGGCCAAGGCCGTGGTCGTGGACGTGGGGCGCGGGGCCGGGGTGGCCAAGGCGTTCGCCTCGCTCATGGCCATCCAGTCGATCGCGCCGGTCGTCGCCCCGCTCGTGGGCGGCGTGGTGGTGCCCTTCGGGGGCTGGCGGACGGTGTTCTGGGTGCTCGCGGCCCTCTCGGCCGTCACGGCGGCGGCCGTGTGGGCGGCGGTTCCGGAGTCGCTCCCGGTGGACGCGCGCCGGGTTGGCGGCCTGCGCTCGACCCTGGCGGACATGCGCCACGTGGGCACGCACGCGCCATTTCTGGCCCGGCTGGCCGTCTTCGTGTTCACCTTCGGCGTCCTGTTCGCCTACATCTCGGCGAGCCCGTTCGTCTACCAGGACATGGTGGGGCTCTCCCCGTCCGCGTACGCCGTGGCGTTCACGGTCAACGCCCTCGGCATCCTCGGGGCCAACCTCGCGGGCGCCCGGCTCGTGGGTCGGTTCAGCCCGGAGCGGGTCATGGCCGCCGGCGTGGGCGGCACGGTGGTGGCGATCGCGGCGCTCGCCGTCGTCGTGGCACTATCCCCCGCCGGCACCCTGCACCTGACGCCGGTCACGGTCGTCTTTGTCCTGCTCACCTCGTCCATCGGGCTGGTCATGCCCAACTCCGCGGCGCTGGCGATGCAGCAGACCCGGGGGCGGTCCGGGTCCGGCTCGGCGTTGCTGGGGGCGGCGCAGTTCGCGCTCGCAGCGCTGGTCTCGCCGCTCACCGGCGTCTCCGGCCCGCACTCGGCACTACCGCTGCTGGTGGTGACCGCGTCGTGCGCCGCGGTCGTGGTGGTGGCGGCGAGGGCGGTGCTCAGCCGGCCAGTGCCCGCCACGTGAGGGCGGCGGCCAGCGCACCGACGGCGTTGAACGCCCAGTGCAGCCCGATGGGCGCGAGCAGGCTGCGGCTACGGCGGCGGATCCAGATGAACCCCGCGCCGGCCACCGAGGTGGCGGCCACCGCGAGCCCGATCCCCGCCAACTGGCCGCCGAGCCCCGTGCCAAGGAGCGCCGAGAGGCCGGCGTTGCCCGCGGTGAGTCCCAGCGACGAGGTGACGTGCCACAGGCCGAAGGCCAGCGAGCCCACGACGAACACCCCGACGGTGCCGAAGACCCGCTCCAGCGCGCCCTGGAGGACGCCGCGGAACGCCAGCTCCTCCGGCAGGACCGTCTGCAGCGGGATGAGCACCAGCGCGGAGAACGCGGCGAGCCGCAGGTCCGAGTAGCGCTCGGAGAGGAAGTAGTGGTTCGTGGCGGGGATGAGGCACCCGGCGGTCACCACGGCCGCCACGGCGACGGTCGCGGCGAGCCCGTAGGCGAGGCCGCGGGGCATGTGGCGCGCCGCGAGTCCGAGTTCGGACCAGTGCATACCGCGCGCCTTGACCACCACGAATTCCCGGAAGGGCAGGCCGGCGAGGTTGGCGACCAGGTTGACGGCGACGAGCGTGCCGAGCACCGCCACGACCCGCACCACTCCCCGGGTGCGGAGGCGGTGCGTGGGCGACGGGGGCGTACTCATCGCCCCGACGATACCCCGCGAGGCCTCCAAACCGGGGGTATGGTGTGGGTCGCCCCGGGGTGCCGCTGGTCCGCACCGGGGTCGCCTCGCTGCGGTGGGTCCTCGACGCCGTCGACCGCTGAGCGGCGCTACCCTGTGACGGGTCACGCCCTACTCACCCCAGTGAGGTTCCCATGGCCGGTGGTCTCGCAGCGCTCCTCGACGACGTCGCAGTACTGGCGCGGATGGCCGCGGCGAGCGCGGACGACGTGGCCGCGGCCGCGGGCCGCGCGAGCGTCAAGGCCGCCGGGGTGGTGGTCGACGACACCGCGGTGACCCCGCAGTACGTCCGCGACGTCGAACCGTCCCGCGAGTTGCCGATCATCCGCAAGATCGCGATCGGTTCCCTCGGCAACAAGGCGATCATCATCGTGTTCGCCCTGCTGCTCAGCCAGTTCATCCCCTGGCTGCTCACGCCGATCCTCATGTGCGGCGGCCTCTACCTCTGCTACGAGGGCGCCGAGAAGGTGTGGGAACGCGTCTCCGGGCACCATCACGAGGCGGACACCCCGGTCCTCCAGCAGGGCGAGGACGCAGAGCGCAAGCTCGTCCGCGGGGCGATCACCACCGACTTCATCCTCAGCGCCGAGATCATGGTGATCTCGCTCAACGAGGTCGCCACGGAGGCCCTCTGGTCCCGCGCGGCGATCCTCGTGTTGGTGGGGATCGGGATCACGATCCTCGTCTACGGCGTGGTCGCGATCATCGTGAAGATGGATGACGTCGGGATGTACCTGGCCGGCAAGGACTCCCCCGGGCTCCAGAAGTTCGGCGGCGGGCTGATCAGGGCCATGCCCACGGTGCTCGACGTGATCTCGTTCGTCGGCATGCTGGCCATGCTGTGGGTGGGCGGCCACATCCTGCTGGTGGGCCTCGACGAGCTCGGGGTGACCGGCCCGTACCACATCGTCCACGTGATCGCCGACCCCGTCGCGCAGGTCGCGGGCGTGGGTGCCGTCCTGGGCTGGCTCGTGAGCACGGTGTGCGCGCTGCTCTTCGGCCTGGCGGTGGGGGCCGTCGTGGTCGCGGTGATGCACGTGATCCCGCGGCGGAAGAAGGACGACGACGAGGCCGCGGATGCCGGGGCCGGCGAGCGCCGCGGGCACGCCCCGCGTGGCGCGGCGGGCACCCGCGACCACGGCCCGGAAGCCTCGGCCCCGCCCCGGGACGGGGCCGGGCCGGAGCGGTAGTGCTCCTCACCGTGGGGCACGGCACGCTGGGCCGGGACGAGCTGGCCCGGCTCCTCACCGACGCGGGCGTCGAGTTGCTCGTGGACATCCGGCGCTTCCCCGGCAGCCGGGCCAACCCCGCGGCCGCCAGGGGTTCCGTCCCCGACCTCACCGCCGACGCGGGCATCGACTACCGCTGGGAGGAGGAACTCGGCGGGCGACGGACGCTCACCGCCACCGACCGGGAAGCCTCCCCCGACACCTGGTGGCGCGTCGAGGCGTTCCGCGCGTACTGCGCGTGGACCCGAGACCCGCGGTTCCGGGAGGCGCTCGGGCGCGTGGTGGGCGACGCGCGGGCACGGCGCACGGCGGTGATGTGCTCCGAGTCGGTGTGGTGGCGCTGCCACCGGCGGATCGTGGCCGACGTCGTGGTGGCCGAGCACGGCCTGGCGGTGGGCCACCTCATGCACGACGGTCGGGTCACCGACCACGCCCCCAGCGAGGGGATCCGGCTCGACGACGCCGGTCACCCCGTCTGGGACGGCGACTCCTCGCGCCCGACGGTCCGGAAGAACCACAGGTAGAAGCCGGTCCACGCCAGCGCGTGCGCGGCCGGGGCGAGCCGGTCGATCGACCGCGGCACGAGCCGGCGTCCCACCGCCATCGACCCGGCCGTGCCAGCCGTGACCAGCAGGAACCGCGCCATCCGCGCCGGGACGGACCAGGCGAGAAAGCCGCCGAGCGGCATGCCGTGCAACCCCGACGAGCGGGCGTAGATCTTGTACGGCACGCCCCGGGTGGGGCCCTCCATGAGCGTGCGGTGGCCGTCGCGCGCCAGGTCCGCCTCCACCTTCCGCACCATGGTCGGGGAAATGGCCGGGAGCGCGGCCAGCGCCCGGGCGCTGCTGTCCGCGGGGATCCGCGCACCCCACCGGTGGGTGACGACTCCGCCCGCGAGCGCCCCCGCGAGGGCGCTGACGGTGGTGGCGGCGCCGCGGCGCGGCGACCGCAGCACCACGCGGCTGATCCACACGTCGGGCACCACCACGAAGAACGTCGCCTCCGCGGCACCCCAGGCCGCCGCCACCAGGTGATCGGTCCTCGCGCTCGTCACCGGGGTCACGCTACCGGCCCCGCGGCCGACCGTGTGGCCCCACCGCTGGCGCCACCGGACTACGGTCGACGGCGTGAACCAGCATGGCGCCTCCGGCACCGACCGCCGGGAGATCCCCCAGCGCACCACGACGTGGGCGACGCGGGCCGCGGACGTCCTCGAGCGGGTGGGGGCCACCCCCAACCTGATCTCGGTGGGCAGCGTGGTCGTCGCCGTCGTCGCCGCCGCGGCCCTGGTCGCCTCCGCCGACGCCTCCGACGCCGCGCGGGCGGGCCTGCTCGTGCTGGCCGCGGTGTGCCTCCCGCTGCGGCTGCTCATGAACATGCTCGACGGCATGCTCGCGGTGGAGAAGGGCATGCACTCCCCCGTCGGCGACCTCTACAACGAGGTCCCCGACAGGTTCTCCGACGTCGCGGTGCTCGCCGCCGCCGGCTACGCCACCGCCGGCGCGTGGACGGGCGCGGGGCACGACCTCGGGGTGGCCCTGGGCTGGACCGCCGCGGTGCTCGCCGTGCTCACCGCGTATGCTCGCGCCCTCGGGGCGGCCGGCGGGGTCGGCCAGGTCTTCGCCGGCCCCATGGCCAAGCCGCGACGGATGTGGGTCGTGGTGGCCGCCTGCGCGGTATCGCTCCTCGAGCCGGCCCTGGGGATGCCGCGCGGCTGGGTGTTCGTGGCCACCCTCGCCGTCGTCGCCCTGGGTTCCGCCGTCACCACCGCCGTGCGTCTCCGCGTGATCGCGCGGGACCTCACCGCCCGGGCGGCCGGATCGTGAGCGGCCCGCTCACGGCCGCGGTGCGGACGGCCCTCGCGGCCGGGTTCACCACCGTCACCGGCGCCCGGCCCGTCCTCACCTCCGGCGGCTCGGTCCGGGACCTGCCCGACCAGGCCGTCTACTACGCCAACCACTCCAGCCACCTGGACTTCGCGACCCTCTGGGCCGTCCTTCCCGGGCGCCTCCGCGACCGGGTCCGCCCCGTGGCCGCGCGCGACTACTGGTCGTCGGGGATCCGCCGGCTCCTCGCCGAGGGACTATTCAACGCCCACCTCGTGGACCGGACCGGCTCCGGCGGCGGGCGGGCGCACGCGGGCGGGGCGCCGTCGGACCAGCTCGCCGGGATGACCGCCGTACTCGACGCCGGCGACTCGCTCATCATCTTCCCCGAGGGCACCCGCGGCACCGGCGAGACTCTCGCCCCGTTCCAGAGCGGCCTGTACCACCTGGCCCGGCACGACCCGGCCATCCCGGTGATCCCGGTGACCCTGGGCAACCTGGGCCGCATCCTGCCCAAGGGCGAACTCGTCCCGGTGCCGCACCTGTCCAGCGTCACCTTCCACGAGCCGATCGCCGTGGCCCCCGGCGAATCCAAGGCCGAGTTCCTCGAGCGGGCCCGGCAGGTCCTACTCGCGGGCACGACCACCGGGGCCCCGGTCGCCGACGCCGCCGACGCCGACGACGAGGGGGACGCGACGTGATCGGCCTGCTCGATCGCGAGGCGGGACTGCTCCTCGCCGGCGTCGTGGGCGTGCTGGTCGTGGCCAGCGCGGTGACGGCGGTCCTGTTCCGCGTCCTGGACCGCGAGCGGCACGACGAGCTGCTCGTGAACCTCGCCCAGCGCGTGGCCGCCTGGTGGGCGATGATCGCTCTCGTCGTGGGTGCCCTCGCCCTCGGCGAGACGGCGGTCGTCCTGGTCTTTCTCGCCGTGGCACTGCTGGGGCTCCGCGAGTTCGTCACCATCTCCCCTACCACCCGCCGCGACCACCGGACGCTGGTCTGGCTGTTCTTCATCATCCCGCCCCTGCAGTTCTGGTTCGTGTGGGAGCACTGGTACGGGATGTTCTCGGTCTTCATCCCCGTCTATGCGTTCCTCTTCCTGCCCACCCGCAACGCGCTCACCGGCGAGACCCGCGACTTCCTGCGCCGCAGCGCCGTGATCCAGTGGTCGCTCATGGTGTGCGTGTACGCGGTGAGCCACGTGCCCGCCGTGCTCAACCTGCCCACCGCCATGGAGCACGGGCGCGAGTTCGCCGAGTACGCGCCCGCCGGCTCCGGCGGCGCCGAGGGCGCCAAGCTGCTGCTCTTCCTGGTGATCGTGGTACAGGGCTCGGACGTGCTCCAGTACATCTGGGGCAAGACCCTCGGCCGCCACCCCGTCGCCCCCACGGTGAGCCCCAACAAGACGTGGGAGGGCTTTGTCGGCGGCGTCCTGTCCGCCACCGCGCTCGGCACCGCCCTGTGGTGGGTCACCCCGTTCGCACCGTGGCAGGCCGCCGCCCTGTCGCTGGTGTCCTGCCTCATGGGCTTCGCCGGCGGGCTCGTCATGAGCTCCATCAAGCGGGACCGCGGCATCAAGGACTTCGGTGCGATCCTGCCCGGCCACGGCGGGATCATGGACCGGGTCGACTCCCTCGTCTTTGCCGCCCCCGTCTTCTTCCACCTCATCCGGTTCTTCTTCACCTGACCGCCCCCGGACCGCTCTCGCCTAGGCTCGGCGGCATGAGCCTCGCCCCGAACCTCGCCCCCGTCTCCTCCCTCCTCGGCACCTGGCGCGGAGAGGGCTCCGGCCACTACCCGACGATCGACGACTTCTCCTACACCGAGGAGGTCACCTTCACCGACGTCGGCAAACCCTTCCTGCTCTACGTCCAGCGCACCTGGGGGTCCGACGGCTCGCCCATGCACACCGAGACCGGCTACCTGCGTGTCGTGGGCCCCGACGCGGTGGAGTTCGTCCTCTCCCAGCCCACCGGGCAGGCCGAACTCGCCGAGGGCACGCTCACCGCCGAGGGCGACACCCTGGTACTCGAGCTCGAGGCCCGGGTGCTCAACACCGCCACCGCCAAGCACGTCGAGAACACCCGGCGGACCTACCGGCTCGCCGGCGACACCTTGACCACGGCGTTCGACATGGCCGCCGTCGGGCAGGAGATGACCCGGCACCTGGACTCGCGGATGCGGCGGGCCCGACGGGCCGGGGCACGGACGTGAGCGGGCCGGGCGTGCGGCAGATCGACGACGCGAGCTACCACTCCGCCGGCGCGTGGCCTGAGCTCTTCGGGCTCGAGGTGGATCCGCGCAGCGCTGCTCCGGCACGCCGACCGGGTCGGCTCACCGCCGACCGCGTTCGGCGAGTACTCGTCCGGCTGGGTGTGCGGTGGCCGGCCGGTCGATCCGCCGCCAGGATGGCCCGAGGACACCCCCTGACCGGGGAGCACACCGAACCGACCGCACCGAGGAGGACCCATGGCCGGAAAGAAGCGCGAGGATCCGGGACCCAGCGTCAAGGACGACGAGGTCTACGAGGCGCTGCGCCGCGACGGCGCGAGTAAGGAGAAGGCCGCCCGGATCGCCAACGCATCCGCCGAGCGCTCGCGCTCGGAGGTCGGTCGCGCGGGCGGCTCGTCGGGGGCCTACGAGGAGTGGACCGTGGACGAGCTCCGCGAGAGGGCGCGCGAGATCGGGATCGAGGGTCGGTCCGACATGACCAAGGACGAGCTCATCGACGCGCTGCGCGAGCACTGACGGCGCGGCTCCGGCTCAGCGGCGGGCGCCGCCCCGCAGGAGCAGTCGCGAGAGCGCGTCGAGCGCGAACCCCAGGATGCCGATGACCAGGATGACCGCCATCACCTGGTCGTAGGCGAGTTGGTCGCGGGCGTTGAGGATCTGGTAGCCGAGCCCCGAGCGGACGCCGAGCATCTCGGCGGGAACGAGCACGATCCACGCCGTGCCCAGCGCGAGCCGGATGCCGCCGAGGATCGACGGCCGGACCGCGGGGATCACCACGGAGACGAGGCGCTCCCGGCCGGTGGCCCCCATCGATCGCGCCACGTCGAGGTAGCCCGGGTCCATGGCGTGGACCCCGGCGGAGGTCGAGAGCATGACCGGCCACACCGCGGCGGCGGCCACGAGGAAGATCACCGGCTCGTGGCCGATCCCGAACACGGCCACCGCCACCGGCGCCCACGACAGAGGCGAGATCATCCGCAGGAACTGCACGAGTGGGCCGGCGACCGCTTCGGCACCGCGCCGCAGCCCGAGCCACAGCCCGAGCGGTACGCCGAGCAGGGCCGCCACGGCGAGCCCCGCGACCAGGCGATACAGGCTCACCGCGGCGTCGGGCAGGAGCACGCCGCGGTCGAGCAGCGCGAGCAGGCCCTCCCACGTCCGCAGCGGTGCCATGCCGCCGAGCACCGGGTCGTCGGTGACGAGCGGCGAGGTGAGCAGTGCCCAGATGGCGAGCCCGAGCAGCAGCCCCAGCAGGCCGGCGGCCCAGCGGCCGAGGGCCCTGGAGCCGGGGCCGCGCGCGCCGCGCCGGGCGCGCCGGCCGGACAGGTCGTCCGCGGGATCGGTCACGACCGGGTCGGCGGGGTCCGGGTGGCCGGTCTCCGGGTCCGGGGTGGCGGTGGTGCGGGTCATCTAGATCAGCCGTTCGTGTCGGGTGAGCGAGGCGGGGAGTCCGAGCGCGGCGGGCCCGCCGTGGCGGGCGATGGCGGTGCGGACGAAGCGGTCGTCGACGAGATCGGCGTGGACCGACGACGGGTCGAGCCCGTCGAGGAATCCGGCCTCGCCGTCGACCACGGTCTGCCGCATCTGCCGGACGAGTTCCGAGGTGAAACTCGGGAACGGATACGGGTGGAAGTCGATCCGCGGCCGCGGCGGCCCCCCGTCGGGGTCGTCCGCGGTGCCGGTCATGGCCACCTCGACCGCCTTGGGCGGCTGGGGCAGGTAGCCCCGGCCCGAGAGGAGCGCGGCCGCCGCTGACCGGTCGGCGCGGATCCCGAGCTGAGCGGCCACTCCGGCGTCGACGAGGGCCTGCGCCGTATCGGGCCGGCTCTCGGCCAGGTCGGCGTGCAGGACGGTGACGCAGCAGGCGTGGTCGCGCCACACCTCGTCCAAGAGCATGTGCAACCGGCCCACGCCCCGGGCCACGGCGCCGGCGTTGAAGGGGTCGGCGACGGTGAACGCCGAGATGGAGCCCGTGGCCAGTGCGGGGATCATGTCCGCCGGGCCCATGACGACGAGCTCGACGGTCCCCTCGGCCCGGCTGGGTGCACGGCGCACGACCGGGGTCAGTCCGTGGGCGCGCAGGACGCGCTGGAGCAGCATGTTGTGGATGGACCACCAACCGGGGATCGCCACCTGCGTCCCGGCGAGCTGGGCGACCTCGGTGACGTGTGGCGCGACGGTGATCGCGCCGCCGCCGGTGTGGTTCCAACTCACCACCCGGACGTCGGCGCCCACGACGTGCCGCAGCTGGATCGCCGACGGCATGAGCAGGTGGATGAGGTCCACCTGGCGGGTGAGGAACGCCTCCATGAGCGAGGCCCAGGAACGGAACAGGACGGGGCGCCCCACGAGCAGCCGTCGCTGCTCGTATAGTCCGTCGCCGTGCGCCACGAGCAGGGGCGCAGCGTCGGTGATGGGCAGGTAGCCGATCCGTAGCTCCTCGGTGGCCACGCCCCGCGGCGCGGTAGCCGCGGAGAGGAGCGACCCGAGGGCACCCGCGCCGCCCAGGGCGCCGGCCCCCACGGCCAGGGCTCCCCCGGCGCGGAGCAGGGAACGGCGGGACAGGGCGAGGCGGTGGCCCCGGAGATCATCGGTCATCGTCGGCGGACTCAGGCCGTCCGGTAGGCGTCGAGGAGGCGGGCGCGCAGCTCCGGGTCGGGGTCCGAGGTGCCGTGGGAGGGGTTCTCCCACTCGGCCTCGACCCGACCCGAGGAACCGAGCAGCGCGATCCGGGATCCCACTACGAGCGCCTCGTCCACGTCGTGCGTCACCATCACCGTGGTCACGCCGAGCTCGGCGGTCACGCCCACCAACCACCGCTGGGAATCGGCGCGGGTGACGGGGTCGAGCGCGCTGAACGGCTCGTCGAGCAGCAGGATCTCCGGCCGGGTGGCCGCCGCGCGCACCACGGCGACGCGCTGGGCCTGGCCGCCCGAGATCTCGTCCGGGCGGGCGTCGGCGAGGTCGGCGATCCCGAAGTGGGCCAGCAGCTCGTCCACGTGCGAGGTGTCGACCCGGCCCCGCAGCGAACGGAAGCGGCCGCCGAGGGCTACGTTCTCGCGCACGGTGAGCCACGGGTAGAGCAGCGGCTTCTGGAAGACCACGGCGTACGAGTGCCCGCGGTCCCCGCCGGGAGCCGCCGAGCCCACGCGCAGGCTGCCGCCCGCGGGCTCGTCGAGGCCGGCGAGGAGGCGGAGCAGCGTGGACTTGCCCACGCCGGACGGGCCGAGGAGCACCAGCGACTCCCCCGCGCGGACAGTCAGCTCGAGGTCGTCGAACAGCGGGCGCCCGCCGGGAAGCCGGTGACGCAGACCGGTGACCTCGACGGCCACTGGCCGCTCGAGCACCGCGGTCACGCCACGATCCCGAGCCGGTCGAGCTCCCACTTGAGCTGGGACTGCGAGGGCGACTGGACGGGCAGGAACGCGGCCTCGCGCATGCGGCGGTTGGCCGGGGCCCCCTGCGCGTAGCCCATGCCGCCGCAGAGGACGGCCTCCAGCCGGGTGGCTGCGGGGCCGATCTCCGCGCCGTCAAGACGCAGCAGGAGCAGGTCCGCGAGCGCCGCCCCGGTGGGGTCGGCCGCGAGGCGGTGCAGCTCGGAGTGCATGTGGTCGTGGCGGCCGACGAGCGCGGCGTGTTCGTCGGCGTAGAAGGCGCCGAGTCCCTCGAGCCGGCCGGCCGACTCGGTGAGGGACCGCGCGGCGATCCCCGAGCAGAACGAGGCCTGGAGGATGAGGAACTGCGGGCGCACGCCGGAGAGGAACTCCGGCAGGTCCTCGCCGAGCACCTGCTCGTGCGGGACCACGACGCCGTCCAGACCGACCATCGTGGACGCCGTCGCGTTGAGGGCGAGCAGGTCCGGCGCGGTGCGGATCTCCACGCCCGGCGCGGACGCGGCAAAGGTGAGGACGAGGCTGCGCCCGTCCTCGGTGTTGGCGGCGAGCACGATCTGGCTGTCCGGGTAGACGTTGGACGCCCACGCGATCGGTCCGTCGAGCCGGTACCCGCCCGCGACCGGGGTCGCCGTGATCGGGACCGGGCCGAGGCCGACGGCCTGGCGCTGGGCGGCGGCCATACCGGTCACGCCGGGACGCCGGCCGTCCGCGACCGCCCGGTAGCTCTCCATGGCGGCGTCGGAGCGGTCCGCGGCGTGCCGGAGGTAGGCGGCGGTCATGCGCTGCGCCCAGGCGCCGAAGGCCACGGACAGGCTCTCGGTGGCCACGGCCTCGAGGACCGTGGCCGCGACCGCGACGGGGGTGCGGTCCACGTCGAAGAGGCTGAGGTCGGCGAGGGCCGCGATGTCCTCGCGCAGGTCGGCGTTGCCACGGTCGATCGCGGAGGCACGACCGGCGACCGCGTCGATCACCGCGACGAGCTCGGCGGCGTCGAGCCCGCCGAGGTCGCCGGAGACGAGCCGGGCGCGGGCCGCGCCGAGGTCGGCGGTGAGGGTGGGTGCCGTGGGCGTGCTCATGCCAGCTCGTGCAGACGCGAGATGGGGGTGGACACGATCTCCCGGGCGCGGACGACGGCGTCCGTGTCGGGGGCGTTGTAGAAGCACAGGCACTTGTCCGTGTCCTCACGGACGTAGGTGCGCAGGAAGGAGACCTCCGGGATCTCGGCGTACTTGGGGGACTTCTCCTTCTTCCGCGTGAGGTAGGTGTCCATGTCGATCTCGGCGGGGATGTCCCACTCGACGAGGTAGCCGGCCTCCGGGCGGGCGGCCTTGATGGTCTCGAGGTCGGTGCCCACCAGGCGGACCTGGGCGGGCTCGGTGACCTCGGCGGCGCCGATCGACGCGGCGTCGAGCGACGGGGCCTCGGTGGCGCAGGCGCCGTTCGGGCCATCGGCGATCTCGACGATGGTGAACACGCGCGCCGCACCCTTGGTGACCTGGGTCTCGATGACCTCGGTGCCGGCGGCGGTCAGGGCCGAGGCGATGGCGTCGACGAGGGCCGAGGGGTCGGACTGCTGCTCCTGGGAGGGGGTGGTCTCGTACAGGAAGAGGGTCATCTGTGGTCCTTTCACGAGCGATAGACGGCCCCACCCTAGGCCAGAACAGACCGATCTGTCTATTCCGGGCAGTGGGAGCGCGACCCCCGCACCACCAGAGTCGTGACATGCCCCGTCCCACCCCCTCCCGGCGTCGCGGGGATGAACAGCCGGGAAACGATGGCTCAGGCGCCCCGTGGACCTGACTACGATGACGCCATGCGCACTGTGTTCCGTTCCAAGTTGGACGAATTCGCCCGTGACCTCTCCCGCTTCTGCGAGCTCGATCGCCGGATCTTCGACACGGCCACCACTGCCCTCCTCAGCGCCGACGAGGTCGCCGCGAACGAGGCGATCGACGCCCTGACCGAGGTCGAGGAGCTCCGCGAATCCTGCGAAGCCGTCGCCTTCGAGATGCTCCTGCTCGAGGCCCCCGTGGCCGGCGACCTGCGCCAGGTGGTCTCCGGCATCTACATCGTCGAGCACTTCACCCGTATGGCCACCCTCGCCGGGCACGTCGCGCGCCGCGCGCGACTTCGTCACCCCGACCCGGCCGTCCCCGAGGCCCTGGTCCCCACCGTCCGCGAGATGGCCGAGCGCGGGGCCGACCTGGCCGCGAAGCTGCAGCAGGTCCTCGCCGAGGAGGACGTCGACCTCGCCTTGTCCCTGCACCACGACGACGACGCCGTCGACGACCTCCACGCCTCCCTCATGCGGCAGCTCTCAGCCAAGGACTGGCCGCACGGGTCCGTCGCCGCCGTCGACCTGGCCCTGCTCGCCCGGTACTACGAGCGCTTCGCCGACCACACCGTGAGCGTGGCCAACCGGATCGTCTACCTCGTCACCGGCCAGAAGCCCGCCGACGGTGTCCTCCACGAGCCCGAGGACGGCAGTATCGTCGAGTAACCCCTCGCGGCACTCAAGCGCTTCGGCCATCCAGACGTGATCGCCGGACTGCTCGCCATCTGCGCGGGTGAACGGTCCGGTTACCTCAACGTCGGCCGCCTACTCCCCGCCGGGACCGCGGCACTGCTCGCCTCGCTCTACCTGTCCGGCCCCGGTTGCGCCGCGCTCGTCCTGGCCGTGGACCGGGGGGCCGGACCGGACGGAGTCCGCGCGGTGTGGCATCCCGGCGCGACCTAGGCCGCGCCGCCGGCGGCCTCCTCGGCCTCGACCTGCGCCATGAACGCGCGCTTGCTCGCCTGCCAGTCGTCCTCGGTGAGGCCCGTGCGCCAGTAGCCGGAAATCGAGACCTGCGCCCGCGGGATGCCGCGGTCCCGGAACAGGAAGCGCCGGAGATCCCTGATCATGTCGGCGTTGCCGTGGACGAACGCGCGGAGGCCGTCGGGATCCCACGGTCGCTGCTGGACCGCGTCGGCCAGTGCGAGGCCGGGGTGCCGGCCCGCCCGGTGGATCCAGTGCACCGTGGTGCGCTCGGTGACGGGAAGGGCGATCTCCGCGCCGGGGCCCTCGACCTCCACGAAGACCTCGGCTGCGGCGTCGGCGGGCAGCCGGTCGAGCGCGGCGGCGATCGCGGGCACGGCGGACTCGTCGCCCACCAGCAGGTGCAGGTCGGCATCCGGATCGGGCGCCCAGGCGCCGCCGGGGCCTCGAAAGGCGATCTCGTCGCCGGGCCGCGCGGTCGCGGCCCACGGGCCCGCGAGGCCGGTGTCGCCGTGGACCACGAAGTCCACCGTCATCTCCCCGCGCTCGCGGTCCAACGCCCGGATCGTGTACGTGCGGGTGGCGTCGCCGAAGATGATTTTGATGTAGTGGTCGGTGAACGCCAGGTCGGGCAGCGCCGCCAGGTCGTCGCCCTCGAAGACCAGTCGGACCATGGCCGACGAGAGCCACTCACTCCGCGCGACACGCGCCCGCTTCGGCGGCCCACCCCGCCGCCCCGCGGCCTGCTTCTCCGACATCGACACCCCTTCCGGTTAGGTTATGCATACCTTACCTGAATCGGTGTGGGCGCCGCGTGGCGTCACCGGCAGACCGCGCCCTCCGACGCCGACCGCACCAGCTTGGAGTACTTGCCCAGGACTCCACGGGTGTAGCGGGCCGGTAGCGGCTCCCAACCCTCGCGCCGGGACGCGAGCTCGCCTGCGTCGACGAGCAGGTCGAGCGTCCCCCGCGACACGTCGAGGCGGATCCGGTCGCCGTCGCGGACATAGGCGATGGGCCCGCCGTCGACGGCCTCGGGGGCGATGTGTCCCACGCACAGCCCGGTGGTGCCACCGGAGAACCGCCCGTCGGTCATGAGCAGGACGTCCTTGCCCAGGCCGGCGCCCTTGATGGCGCCGGTGATCGCGAGCATCTCGCGCATGCCCGGACCACCCTTGGGCCCCTCGTAGCGGATCACCACCACGTCGCCGGCGGTGATCGTGCCGTCCTCGAGGGCGTCCATCGCCGCACGCTCCCGCTCGAAGACGCGGGCGGTGCCCTCGAAGACCTCGGAGTCGAACCCGGCCGACTTGACCACTGCGCCCTCCGGAGCGAGGGAGCCGTGGAGGATCGTGATGCCGCCGGTGGGGTGGATCGGCGCGTCGAGCGCGCGCAGCACCGCGCCGTCGGGGTCCGGCGGCGCGACGTCGGCGAGGTTCTCCGCCACGGTGCGGCCGGTAACGGTGAGGCAGTCGCCGTGCAGCAGGCCGGCGTCCAGCAGCGCCTTCATGACCACCGGGACCCCGCCGATCCGGTCCACGTCGGTCATCACGTGGGCGCCGAACGGCTTGACATCGGCCAGGTGCGGGACGCGGGCGCCGATCCGGGCGAAGTCGTCCAGCGTGAGCTCCACCTCCGCCTCGTTCGCGATGGCCAGCAGGTGGAGCACGGCATTGGTGGACCCACCGAAGGCCATGACGACGGCGATGGCGTTCTCGAAGGCCTCCCGGGTCATGATGTCGCGCGCGGTGATCCCGCGACGCAGCATCTGCACCACGGCCTCGCCGCTGGCGCGGGCGTACCCGTCGCGGCGGCGGTCCGGAGCCGGCGGGGCCGCGCTCCCCGGCAGGGACATGCCCAGGGCCTCGGCGGCGCTCGCCATGGTGTTGGCGGTGTACATGCCGCCGCACGCGCCCTCGCCGGGACAGATGGCCCGCTCGATGGCGTCCACGTCCTCGCGGCTCATGAGCCCGCGCGAGCAGGCGCCCACGGCCTCGAACGCGTCGATGATCGTCACCTCGCGCTCCGAGCCGTCGGAGAGCTTCGCCTGCCCCGGCAGCGTGCTACCGGCGTAGAGGAAGACCGCCGCGAGGTCGAGCCGCGCGGCCGCCATGAGCATCCCCGGCAGCGACTTGTCGCAGCCGGCGAGCAGCACCGAGCCGTCGAGCCGCTCGGCACTCATCACGGTCTCCACGCTATCGGCGATCACCTCGCGCGAGACCAGCGAGAAGTGCATGCCCTCGTGGCCCATCGAGATGCCGTCCGAGACGGAGATCGTGCCGAACTCCAGCGGGTAACCGCCACCGGAGTGGACGCCCTCCTTGACGGCCTTGGCCAGCCGGTCCAGTGAGAGGTTGCACGGGGTGATCTCGTTCCATGAGGAGGCCACGCCGATCTGCGGCTTGACCCAGTCGTCGTCTCCCATCCCCACCGCGCGCAGCATGCCGCGCGCCGCGGCCCGCTCCAGGCCGTCGGTGACGTCGCGGCTGCGGGGCTTGATGTCGGCGCCCTCGGCGGCGGTCGGGTCCGGGTTCGTCTGCTCCGTCATGTCGCCCAGCCTAGGGCCGGAACCCGCCCGGCGCTCGCCCGCGGCCCCGCCTCACCTCACCCCGCCGGGAAATGCGGCACGACGTGCTCGGCCAGTTCGTCGATCACCTCGTCCACGGACCGCGTCCGGCTCGCCGGGCCGAGGACGACGTGGTCGACCCCGATGCCCTCGAGCTCACGCAGGTGCGCGACGAGCCTCCGGCGCCCGATCCGGAACCCGAAGGTCAGCGGCGACGCCTCCTCGTGGGGGTCCTCCGCGAGGTCGACGCGCAGGGACTGGGCGAAGGGCTTGCGGGCCTCCACAGTCCCGGACGTCTCGGCGACGAGGCCACGCCACTGCGCGACGGCGCGGCGCTGAGCCGTGAACTCCCGCGGGTAGGTGAGCCAGGCGTCGCCGTGCTCGGCGTTGTAGCGCATGCTCTGCTGGCTCGAGCCGGTGATGACCAGCGGGACGGACGACGCGGTGGGCTTGGGCACCACGTCGGCGCTGTGCATCCACCCACCGGACCAGCGCACGCCGCGCATCTCCGTGGTGAGGGCGTGGCGCAGCACCGACAGGTGTTCCCGGAACCGCTCACCACGCTCCCCCTGTTCCAGCCCAAAGGCCCGGAACTCCTCGGGCCGGTCGCCCGACGCCACGCCCAGCAGGAACCGGCCGCCGCAGATCCTGTCGAGGCTCGCCGCGGACTTGGCCACGTGCAGTGGATGACGCACCGGCAGGACGACGGCCGCCGTACCGAGGGCGATCCGGTTGGTGTGCGCGGCGACGTGGGTGAGGAACACCCACGGGTCGTACACCTGGCCCACGTCGCCGAAGGAGGGCACGCGCAGCGGGATGTCGCGCGCCCACAGCGCGGCGATCCCGCCCTCCTCGGCCGCCCGCGCGAGCGCGACCTGTCGTCCCGGGTCCACGTCCGGTGACAGCCCGCCGCCCGCCCCGAGCGGAAACGCCAGCCCGAGGGTCAGTCTCCCCTCGGCGAACGTCCGCGCGTATCCGGGCAGCAGTCGGGGGTCGGCGTCGGAGCGCTCGCACGGGCCGGGTGTCATACCGGCCAGGGTTCCACAGCGAGGACCGCCGTCACGAGTCCGAGTGACAGAGGCGCAGCCGGTCCGCGACCGACATCACCGGCGGGCCGAGGCCGACGATCCGGCCGGCCGCGACGCCCGACGCGCGCCGCCGGTTCCCGCCCGCGCCGGTTCTCCCCAGGCCGTGGGCGCCCTCCACAGATCGCCGGTTACCCCTGGTCCGGCCCCGACCGGCGACCGAGACTCGAGGACATGAGATTCGACGAACTTCCCGACGACATCAACGACCTGCCGCTGGACGACCCCGCGCTCGCCGCCGGCGTAATCGATCTCTGCCTGGGGTACGGCGACCGGCTCGCGGACTCCCTGCTCGTCCTCCCCTGCGACGAGCGCGGTGTGTCCCTGCGCATGCCGGTCGTGGTGGCGGGTGTGCCCTGGGACGCTGATGCCGCGGGACGACGACGAGGGACCGGGTTCCTCACCGAGGTCCCTCTGCCTGGAGTCGTCGTCGCCCTCTCCTCGGCCGACCGGTTGCGCCCGACGATCGTCGAGCGGTGGCGGCGCACCCTCGAGCGCCGACTCGAGGCCTGCGGCACGACGCTCGTCGCGTTAGGCGTGGCCGACGCCCGGACCGACACGGTCGAGATCGTCGGCGGCCTCGCCGGGGCCGCGGCCGCGTGAGCCGCCGGGGGGTGGATACGCTGCCGGGACGAACCACCTCGAGAACGCGGGACGGATGACCACTCCACTGGACGCGCGCCTGCGCGCGGCGCACGCGACGTTCCTCGCCGACCGCCCCCCGGGCGCGGACGAGGACGTGCACATGCTCGCGCCGGTGGTGGACCACGTCATCGAACGCTGCACGCGACCCGGCGACCTCGTGGTGGACCCCTTCGCCGGGTTCGGCACCACCCTTGCCCGCGCGGTCGCGCTGGAGCGACGCGCCCTCGGGGTGGAGCTGCTCCCCGACCGCGTCGTCTACCTCCGACGTCGGGTTCCGGCCGCACAGGTTGTCGAGGGCGACGCGCGGGACCTGCTCCGGGTGCTCGACGGCGCCTCGCCCGGGGCGACCCGGGACGGCGCCGGCCTCGTGCTCACCTCCCCGCCGTACATGACCGCCACCCACCACGATGCCGACCCGCTCACCGGCTACGAGGCCGGCGGCGGCGACTACGCCCGCTACCTACGCGAGCTCGGCCGGGTGGCGGCGCAGTGCGCGCGGGTCGTGGCGCCGGGCGGCCACGTGGTGTGGAACGTGGCCGACATCCACCACCGCGGGGTGACGACCCGGCTGATCGAGGACTGCGCGCGCGTCCTCGCCGCCCACCTCACGCCGGTCGGGGTCACGGAGATCGTCTGGGATCGGCTCCCCCACGACCTCGTGGCCGACGCCCTCCTCGTCTTCCGCCGGGGTCCGCGGCCGCGGGTTTAGGTCAGCCTAACTTCCCCAGTACGATCGGTGAGCGTGTCCGAGAATGCCATGAGCGCTGCGCCCCAGAGCGTCGTCGACCACGCCGCGCTCCCCGGCCCGGGCGGGCGCCGGTCGCGGATCCCCGCGGTCGACGCGCGGTGGTGGACTCTCAAGGTGGCGCTCTCCCAACGCCCGTGGAGCTTCGTGGCCTCCGCGGCCATGGCCGTGGTCTTTGTGAGCAACGGGGTCACGCCCGTCGTGGTGGGCCGGGCGGTCGACGATGCCGTGGCCACCTCGTCGCTCGACCGGCTGTGGTTCTGGATCGGCCTACTCGGCTGCGTGTTCGTGGTGGCGATCGCCGCCAACTGGACGGCGCGGTTCATGCTCATTCGCTCTCAACAGCTGGTGAGCCACGACCTGCGCACGCTGGTCACCGACCGGATAGGCGACCCCCGGGGCTTCGCCGGCCGGGACCGGACCGCGGGCGGTCTGCTGTCCGTGGCCTCGGCCGACACGAACCGGGTGGGCGAGGTCGTGATGATGACGGTCATGCCCGTCGCCGAGGCGGCGGCCATCACCTACGGCGCGGTGATGATGTACACGATCAACCCGTGGCTGAGCCTGGGCACCCTCCTCGGCGGGCCGCTGCTGGTGGTGGTCGCGCTGCGGGTCGCCCGGCCGCTGCAGCGGCGCTCGGTGGCCCGCCAGCGGGCCGTCGCGGAGGCCGCCGCGACCGCGACCGACGTCGTGCAGGGGCTGCGCATCCTCAAGGGACTCGGCGCCGTCGTCACCGTGCGCGGCCGCTACGACGCGGTCTCCGACGAGGCCTACCGCCGGACGGTGGACGCCACCGCGGCCGAGGCGCGCCTCAACGCCGCGACCGAGGCCGCCGGAGCGCTGTTCGTGGTGGTTCTCGGCCTCGGTGCCGGCGCCCTGGCGGTCAACGGGCGGGTGACGATCGGACAGCTCATCACGGCCGTCGGGCTCTCCCAGTTCCTCGTAATGCCCATGACCATGTTCGGCCGCAACCTCGCCTCCCGCTGGGCCTCCGCCGAGGCCTCCGGCACCCGCATCCGCGAGGTGCTCGCCGCGGACTTCGAGCGCACCGCGGACGACGACGCCGAGCGCGCCGACCGCGTCCTCGGAGCGCTGCCCGCGGGCCTGACCGTGATCGGCGGCACCGACCCGGAGATCGTCGGTCGCCTGGAGTCACTGCCGCGGACCCGCGTGATCGTGGCCCCGCACGCCGCCGACCTCTTCGACGGCACCGTGGCCGACAACGTCCACCCCGACCGCGCCACCGCCGAGCGCGCCCTGGAGGCCGCATGTTGCGGGGACATCCCGGGCGGCCCGGACACGCGCGTAGGAGAGAACGGGCGCATGCTCTCCGGCGGCCAACGCCAGCGCGTGGCCCTGGCCCGGGCGCTCGCCGCCGACCCGGAGGTCCTCGTTCTTCAGGACCCCACCACCGCCGTCGACTCCGTGACTGAGCAGCGGCTCTCCGAGAACGTGGCCCACCACCGCGGCGGCGCTCCCACGCTCGTGCTGACCGAGGCCCCCGCGTGGCGTTCCATGGCGGCGACGCTCCTCCACGTGGACGACCTGTCGGCACTCCTCGCGGCCCCCGAGGCGGAGGTGGGCCGGTGACCTCGTCGTCGTCCCCCGCCCCGGCCACCGCTCCGGTCCCCGCCCCCGACAAGCCGGACACCGCACTGCGGTTCCCGCTGGCCACTCCCGGCCAGGTCCGGCGCGAGGTGGCCCGGCAGCTGGCCCGGGTCCCCCGTGCGCGGGGGCTCCTCATGCTGGCCTTTGTGCTGCTGAGCCTCGGCGCGTACGCGAGCGTGCTGGTCCCGCAGCTCATGGGCCGGATCGTGGACCTGGTGACCGGCGAGACCACCACCCCGTTCTGGCAGCTCACGGCTGCGCTGGTCGGCGCCGCGCTCGCCGGGGCCGCCCTGAGCGCGGCCGGCTTCTACCTGGTGGCGCGGATCGCCGAGCGGGTGATCGCGAACCTACGACAGGACATGGTCGGCACCGCCCTGGGCCTGCCCACGCACCGGGTCGAGGACGCCGGCAGCGGCGACCTGGTGAGCCGCTCCACCGACGACGTCGCCGAGCTGTCCTCGGCCGTCACCGAGACCGTGCCGATCCTGTCGAGTTCGGTGTTCACGCTCGCCGCCACCGTCGTGGCGCTGTCGACCGTGGACTGGCGGTTCCTTCTCATCCCGCTGGTCGTGGCCCCCGTCTACTACCTCGCCGCGCGGAACTACCTCGGCAAGGCGCCCGAGCGGTACGCCGCGGAACGCGCCGCGATGGCCGAGCGCGCGCGCCGGGTCCTCGAGGCGATCCGCGGCCGCGCCACCGTCCGCGCGTTCTCCATGGAGGAACGCGTCCGGACGGACATCGGGAACGCCTCGTGGGACGTGGTGGTCAAGGCCGTGCGGGCACGCACCACGATGCTCGTGCTCAACGTCTGGATGCTCGTCGCCGAGTTCGCGATGCTCACGCTCGCACTGCTCGTGGGCTACCACCTCGTGAGCGGCGGCACGGTCTCGGTGGGCGCGGTGACCGGGGCGGTGCTCATGATCATCCGCCTGCGCGGCCCCCTCAACATGCTCATGCGGATCCTCGACGTGGTGCAGTCCGGGTACGCCTCGCTGGCGCGCGTCGTGGGCGTGGTCGTGGACCCCCCGGTCCCCGTCCCCGACAGCGGAGTCGCCGCCCCGCGGGGCCGCGCCGAGCTGCGCGGGGTGAGCTTCGGCTACGGCGGCTCGTGGGCGATCCGCGACGTCGACCTGGCGATCGCGCCGGGCGAGACCGTCGCGCTCGTCGGGGCGTCCGGGGCCGGCAAGACCACCGTCGCCGCGCTGCTGGCCGGCCTCCACGTCCCCGACCGCGGCGAGGTGCTGGTCGACGGCCACCCCGTCTCCGAGCTCTCCGACCGCGAGCGCATCGCGCGCCTGGCCACCGTGAGCCAGGAGGTCCACGTGTTCTCCGGGACGCTGCGCCAGGACCTCGCGCTGGCCCGGCCCGACGCCACCGACGCCGACCTGCTCGAGGCCCTGGACCGGGTGCACGCGCACCCGTGGTTCGACCGGCTCCCCGCCGGCCTGGACACCGTGGTCGGGGCACAGGGCGTGCACCTCGAGCCCGTGGCCGCCCAACAGCTCGCGCTGGCCCGGATCCTCCTGCTCGACCCGGCGATCGTCATCTTGGACGAGGCCACCGCCGAGGCCGGGTCGGCCGGTGCCGGCGCGCTCGAGGCCGCGGCCGACGAGGTGATCCGCGATCGGTCCGCGCTCGTCGTGGCCCACCGCCTGGACCAGGCCGCGCGCGCCGACCGCGTGGTGGTGATGGACACCGGCCGTGTGGTCGAGCAGGGCACCCACGACGAGCTCGTGGCCCGCGGCGGCAGCTACGCCCGGCTGTGGGGGGCGTGGAGCGCGGGGCGGACCTCGCCGGGCGGCTGAGCGCCCCCCACTCCGGCGCGAGCTCGAGCAGCCGCCCGCTCTCGCCGTCCTCGAGCATCCCCCGCAACGTCGGTGTGGATCGCGCGCCCTTCGTGCTCCGCGCAGGGCGAATCGTACTCACGCCGTGCGGGTATCTCGCCCGACCGGGGCACCCGCGGCCGCAATGCGGTACACGTGGACGCCGGATAGACCAGACTGCAGTAAGCGCCCGGGACGGCCACGAACTGAGCCGCCCGGCGGCCGAGACAACTGCAGATGCGCAGTGGTGGTGGTCACTACGTCCCGACACAGGGGATGATGGTGGCGACCGTTCCACAAGAACACGATCCGATCGAAGAAGAGTCGACACCTATGACCCAGACCAAGCAGAAGATCATCTACACCCTCACCGACGAGGCGCCCCGCCTTGCGACGGAGGCCTTCCTGCCCGTCGTGAGCGCGTTCGCCGAAGCCGCCGACATCGAGGTCACGACCAGCGACATCTCGGTCGCCGCCCGCATCCTCGCGGCCTTCCCCGACCGGCTCACCGACGAGCAGAAGGTGGAAGACAACCTCGCCGTGCTCGGCAGGTTGACCGAGGAGCCCGACACCAACATCATCAAGCTGCCCAACATCAGCGCCTCGGTGCCGCAGCTGAACCGCGCGATCGAGGAGCTCCGCTCGCAGGGGTACGACCTCCCCTACTACCCCCAGGACCCCAAGTCCGACGAGGAGATCGAGATCGCCGAGCGCTACGCCGGCGTTCTCGGCAGCGCCGTCAATCCGGTGCTGCGCCAGGGCAACTCCGACCGCCGCGCCCCGAAGGCGGTCAAGGAGTACGCCAAGGCGAACCCGCACTCGATGGGCAAGTGGTCGATGGCCTCGCAGACCCACGTCGCGCACATGACGCACGGTGATTTCTACGCGGGCGAGAAGTCGATCATCCTCGACCACGCCTGCGACGCCCGCATGGAGGTGGTGACCCCGGACGGCGAGACGCACGTGCTCAAGACCGTGCCGCTCGAGAAGGGCGAGGTCGTCGACTCGATGTTCATGAGCAAGAAGGCCCTCATGGACTTCTACGAGGAGCAGCTCAACGACGCCAAGGAGACCGGCGTCATGTTCTCGCTGCACGTCAAGGCCACCATGATGAAGGTGTCCCACCCGATCGTGTTCGGCCACGCCGTCCGCGTGTTCTACAAGGACGCCTTCGCCAAGCACGGCGAGCTCTTCGACGAGCTGGGCATCAACGTCAACAACGGCATGGTCGACCTCTACGACAAGATCGACTCCCTCCCGTCGGCCAAGAAAGAGGAGATCATCGAGGACCTCCACCGCTGCCACGAGCAGCGGCCCGAGCTCGCGATGGTCGACTCGGCCCGGGGCATCACCAACTTCCACTCCCCCTCGGACGTGATCGTCGACGCCTCGATGCCGGCGATGATCCGCATCGGCGGGAAGATGTACGGTGCCGACGGCCGCAAGAAGGACACCAAGGCCGTCATCCCCGAGTCCACGTTCGCGCGGATCTACCAGGAGATCATCAACTTCTGTAAGACCAACGGCGCGTTCGACCCCACCACCATGGGCACCGTCCCGAACGTCGGCCTCATGGCGCAGAAGGCCGAGGAGTACGGCAGCCACGACAAGACCTTCGAGGTCCAGTACGACGGCGTCGCCAACATCGTCGACGACGCCACCGGCGAGGTCCTGCTCTCCCAGGACGTCGAGGCCGGCGACATCTGGCGCATGTGCACCGTCAAGGAGCGCCCTATCCGGGATTGGGTGAAGCTCGCCGTGGACCGCGCCCGCGCTTCCGGGATGCCGGCGGTCTTCTGGCTCGACCCGTACCGGCCGCACGAGAACAACCTCATCACGCTGGTGGAGAAGTACCTCGCCGATCACGACACCGAGGGCCTGGACCTCCAGATCATGTCCCAGGTACGCGCGATGCGGTACACCCTCGAGCGCGCCATGCGCGGCCTCGACACCATCTCCGTGACCGGCAACATCCTGCGCGACTACCTCACCGACCTGTTCCCGATCCTGGAGCTGGGCACGAGCGCCAAGATGCTCTCCATCGTGCCGCTCATGGCCGGCGGAGGACTTTACGAGACCGGTGCCGGCGGGTCTGCCCCGAAGCACGTCCAGCAGCTGGTCGAGGAGAACCACCTGCGCTGGGACTCGCTCGGCGAGTTCCTCGCCCTCGGCGCGAGCCTGGACGACCTGGGGCGCAAGAACGACAACCCCAAGGCCACGATCCTGGCCGAGACGCTCGACCGGGCGACCGGCAAGCTGCTCGAGAACCGGAAGTCGCCGTCGCGCGTCACCGGGGAGCTGGACAACCGCGGCAGCCAGTTCTGGCTCACCCGGTACTGGGCCGAGGAGCTGGCCGAGCAGACCGAGGACGCCGAGCTGGCGAACCACTTCGCCCCGCTCGCCAAGACACTCGTCGATCAGAGCGATGCCATTCTCGAGGAGATGACGGTCGTACAGGGCAACGCCGTCGAGCTGGACGGGTACTACCGGCCCAGCGCTGACAAGCTCCGCGAGGCGATGCGCCCGAGCGAGACCTTCAACAAGGCCCTCGACAGCATCCGCGCCTGACGCGACAGGCTCACATCACCCGCACCCCCGGCCGGGCGGCCGGGGGTGCGGGTGATGTCGGTGGCTCAGCCCTCGAAGGCGGCCTTCATGCAGCGCATCGCCGCCAGCGTCTTGGGCACCCCGATGTACGGCATGAGGTGCACAAAGCACTCCGCGACCTGCTCCCTGGTCATTCCCGCCACGTCCACGGCCGTCCGGATGTGGCCGGTCAGCTGCGGTTCGGTGCCGCCCATCGCCGCCAGCGCCGCCATGTTGAGCATCTGGCGGTCGCGGAGCTCCAGCCCACCCCGCTGGTAGGTGCCGCCGAAGACCGCCCCGACGACCCAGTCGGACGCACCGGGCGCGTACTCGTCCAGCTGCTGCTTCCAGGCCGCGGCACCCTCGGGAGTCTGGGTTTCCTCGACGAATCGGTTGCCCTTGTCCATGCTCAGTTCCACGGAGATCCTCCTACCGCCACGTCTCATCACGCCGCAATTCACCACACGGCCACTGACTCAGCATAGGCTCCCCACCAGTCCGCCCGATCGGACGAGAAGAGCAGTGACGACGTCGACGGAACTACGGTCGGTCGCGGCCGAGTTCGCGCTCACCTGGCCCTCGATTGCCTGAGGCTGTGCGACGACGGCATGCTGGACCAGTCCACGCACGACGCGCAGCCGCATGTCCCACTGCTCCACTTCAGCACCGCCGTCGAACTGCTCAACGCTGAGGAGGTCGGCCGCCGGCTGCGGACACACGAGCCCTACCTGGAACCGGGCCAGATCACGGTGCTCCGCGGCGTTTTCGGCCGGCCGCTGGTCCACCGGGACGCCGAGCATCTCATTGACGCGGTGCTCGAGTACCCGGAGCGGCACGAGCCGCTCCCCCTGTGGGAGCGGCGGTGACGATACTGTGCCACGGGACCTCGTCGCGGGAGAGCCCCATGACTCGGCCGTCATGAGGGGCGAGGGGGTGAACACGACCAACAGCTAGGTGCAGCTGTCTGTCGACCTCGCCACCGTATCGACGATGTCCGTCTCCACGCGACGGTTGCAGATGCGTTACCGCGCGGAGGCCCGGGAACGCCTTGCCGCGTTGCTGCGGGAAACGCTCGCCCCACCGCCGCTTCCTCGCAGGGGAACGAAGCCGACCCAGGGTTCCGTCCGTCGACGGCTGCCGAAGGACGAAGAACTACGCCTCGAGCACGTAGCGCACGATCTCCACCACCTGGTCGGTGGTCGTGCACCAGGCGCGCGCCTCGGCGTCGACCTCCTTGAGGGGTGGACGATGTCGGCGTCATGGAGGGTCACATAAGGCTTGCCCAGGGCGGCGCAGTAGCCGACGTCGAAGGCGGCGTTCCACTGCTTGTACTGGTCGCCGAGCCGCACCACCACCATGTCGGCCTGCGCGATCAGCGTGCGGGTGCGGATCGAGTTGACCTTGGAGGACTGGTGGTCGCGCCAGAACTGGCCGGGCGTCTCCCCCAGGTGGTCTCCCGCGGCGTCGCTCGCGGGGTGATCGGTCACCGGCGCGGTGAACACCACGTCGAGCCGGCGGCCTCGGCACCCCGCTCGATCTCCTCGCGCCAGTCGGTGTGGATCTCACCGGAGAGGTACACATGGAAACTCATCGCTCGTTGCTCCTGTCCCGGCCACAGCCACGATCTGCCAGCCCCAGGCGCACCCTACCCGGACCGAGGTGCGCGAGTGTCGGGCGAGCCGCGCGAATGGCGCTGGACGTCAAACCGGAACTCCACCACGTTCCGTAACCGAATAACCTTTGGATCCGCTCTGTCAATCAGTGGCAACGTGCCCACGTAGTGCCTCGGCAAGAGGCGGCAGATGAGTCTCGACTACATCGCGGACCACCTGGGCGTGAGGAACGAACTGGTGACAGTTTCGGTTTAGGCCGCGAGGGTGAGCGGCTCGGTTAGTTTGGCTTCGACCTCGATGGGCGTCAATCCGCCGAGAGTGTCTAGGGATCGCTGGCGGTGGTACTTCCGCTCGATCCAGACCACGATGGCCAGGCGCAGCTCCTGCTTGGTCGCCCACCGCTGCTGGTTGAGCACGTTCGTTTGAAGAAGCGACCAGAAGCTCTCCATGGCGGCGTTATCTCCGGCCGCGCCGACTCGGCCCATCGATCCGACCATGTCGTGACGGCGCAGCTCGCGGGCCATCGCCCTGCTGCGGAACTGGCTACCGCGGTCAACATGCAGGATGCATCCGGCAACGTCACCCCGTCGCGCGAGGGTCTGGTGCACGGATTGGTGACACGGTTAGTCACGCGGCCTGAGCGGCCTCGTGGGTCATGATTGTCTCGTATTCGATGGGGGTCAATCTGCCGAGGCGGTCTTGCCGTCTGCGGCGGTGGTAGGTGCGTTCGATCCAGTGCACGGTGGCCGCGCGGAGCTCGTCTCTGGTGGCCCAGGATCGTCGGTCGAGGACGCCTGTCTGCAGAAGCGAGAAGAAGCTCTCCATGGCGGCGTTGTCCCCGCAGGCACCGACCCTGCCCATGGATCCGATCAGCCCGTGACGGGTGATCGCGATCTGCATCTTCTTCGAGCGAAATTGCGACCCTCTATCGCTGTGTAGGACGCATCCGGTCACGTCGCCTCGTCTCTCGACGGCGCTGTTCAGGGCGGCCACGGCCAAGCGGGACTTCATCCTCGAGTCGATCGAATACCCGACTATTCGCCCCGAGTAGACGTCTTTGATCGCGCACAGGTAGAGCTTGCCCTCGGCTGTCCAGTGCTCGGTGATGTCTGTCAGCCACAACTCGTTCGGGCCCTGGGCGGTGAAGTCCCGCTCGACGAGATCGTCGTGAACCGGCGGGCCAGCTTTGCGGTGCCGGCCGCGGCCCTTCTTGCTGATGGTGCTGTTCCAGCCGCCGACTGAGCAGATCCGCCACGCGGTCCGCCGGCACATCTTCTCGCCCGCGGCCCCGGCTTCGTCGGCGAGGTAGCGGTAGCCGAACTCCGGGTCCTCGCGGTGGGCATCGAACAGAGCGTTGGCCCGGTACGCCTCGGCGAGCTCGGCGTCGGTGACCGGGTTCTGGAGCCACCGGTAGTAAGGCTGGCGAGCGATCCCAAGTACCCGGCACGCCACCGCGACGGGGATTCCGTCAGCGGCGAGCTCGCTCACGAGCGGGTACCACCTTTTCCCGGCAAGTTCGCCTGGGACAGGTACGCAGCAGCGCGGCGCAGGACCTCGTTCTCCTGCTCCAACAGCCGAACGCGGCGTTTGGCCTCGCGCAGTTCCTGGGATTCCGCGGAGGTCGTACCAGGCTTGATCCCGGCCTCCACGTCGGCCTTGCGAATCCACTTCTGCAATGTCATGGGGTGGATACCGAAGTCGGCGGCGATCTGCTCGAGAGTCACACCCTCTTCGCGGGCCTGGGCGACGCGGACAACGTCGTCACGGAACTCCTGAGGATAGGGCTTGGGCACAACAACATCCTTCCAGGCCCGCCCCGCAGGACAAGCCAGATCAGATGTCACCTACTCATGCACCATCCCCCATGTTCCACGGGGCAGCTGAACGATTCACGAGGCGCACGATTAGACCGCCACAACGATCACGACACCCACACCGATGACCGCGAGCGCCGAGTAGAACGGCAGGATGGACCAGGACTTCCAGATGCCCCATTCAGGGAGATAATCTCGAACGAACTCGCGCCACTTGGTCTCTGCCGACCTCCCGTCCTCAGGAGGATCATCGGCATCGGAGGGGTCGAGGGTGAAGTCCGGGACCATCCGGTGCGACCGCGCGACGGTGTTGTATAGCTTCCGGAATCTCTTCTCACTCCGGAGGTAGTTCGCGTCCAGATACGCGAACAACACGACCGAGACAAGCCCGAGCGCTGCGAGCGGCCATGAATCTTGCGTCAGGGCGAATCCGAACGTAGCGGTCGCAATCGGCAACAGCCAGCTCTTTGCCGACGCGGATGCGGCGGACTGTCGAGTGACGACAGCCTGAATGTAATCCAAGTGCTTGCGCCGGTCATCGGGACTGAGAGCAGGCGCCTCGACAGCCAGGTTCGCGACAGCACCGCGCACCCGCTGAAGCACCTTGTCCTTCGCCGCCTCAGTGAAGTCGGTCTCGTCGGGCCAGATCGACCCCATGGCGTCGTTCTCCCAGCGCGGGACCAGGTGGATGTGCAGGTGCGGTACGGACTGGGTGGCGGCTTCTCCGTTGGACTGGATGACGTTCAAGCCGTCGGGGACGAGAGCATCGCGAATCGCCGACGAGATGCGAAGCGAGGTACGCGAGAGTCGTGCCGCTTCGTCAGGTTTCAAGCTCCAGATGTCGGGAACGTGTCGTCGCGGCACGAGCAGGACATGACCGAGGACCGCGGGGTCAGTCGGGAAAAAGGCGACCACGTGATCGTCCCGGTAGACCTCACGGGCGGCGGGATCATCCTGCTGGACGATCTCGCAAAACGGACACTCAGGACGGCCTGTAGGCACGGTGATTCACCCAGCCCTCCAGGTTGTTCTCGATGTCCCGGTAGACCGCCTTGCTGTCTCCGCCGACCGGGTCGATAAGCTCCACATAGTTGGCCATCGTCCCGCCGCCTGTCATGGAGATACTCGCGAAAGGGTCGGCGCCTCGGGATGCTGTGAAGCCGTCCTTATCGCGGAGACCGTGAATTCGCACGCCGAGCAACGGACGCTTGTCGTTCCACGCCTTGATGATCTCGTGCCTGACCCATCGGCTCTTCGAAGTTGTCGCGCCGACGAGCACGATCACAGCCTTGGTGTAGTTCATCTGCTCGTGAATCCACTTTTCGATGGCGGCGTCGGTCTTGTACCGCACGGCTTCCCAGTCCTGCGGAGAGAACGCGGACCCGCCGGAGACCGCGCCCATGTTCATCACCTGCTGGACGCGCCAATTGTCGGGGTCGTACTGAAAACTGAAGAACACGGACTGGGTCATTGCTCTGCTCCTTCGGGCGCTGTCTTCTCGCCGTCGGCTCGTCTCGCGGCGCGCATCGCCATCGTGTTAGTAGTCACTGGCCAGCTCCGATTCGTAGAGCACCCTGGCGCTCTTGGCTGCGCGGATCGACTCGCGGACACGCGGCTTCGTGATGTCCAGGACCCGGAGCACGCCGCCGGTCTCAGCCACCGACTCGATGCGACGGAAGTCGTCTGCGAAGCGCTCGGCGAAGTCGCCAAGACCACGGAGCTTCGGCAATGCGTCTGAGAGGTGGTGGCCGTGCGGATCCACGATGTCCACCGCGACGCTGCCGTCATGGTTGGTGCCGAAGAACAGGAAGTCCGGACGCAGCCCCTTCCAGTCGCGCACCTCGTCCTTGTAGGCCACGGCAAGGGATTCCTTCGTGGCGCGGTCGGGGTTGCGGTACCAGCCCTGGAAGCCGGGCTGTGCTGCTTCGGAGTCGAGGACCTTGCGCTCCCACTCATTCAGCGTGATCGGGACCGTGCCATCTTCCGCAGCGAGCAGGTGCATCTCGCGGGTGGGCAGGTCTTCCTCGGTGCCGTCGGGATGACGCACCTTGGTATCGGTCTGACCGTTCTTCGGGACGGTGAGTGTGATCGGCTCGGGCGCCGTCGACATCGACTCCAGCCCGTCGTACTCGGCCTGGCGTTCGTCGCTCAGTCCTTTGCGTGCGACGCGGGTCTGCGTGAGCCACTCGCGGGACAGTCCATCGGCCTCATGTTCGACCGCCTGGGCGATTTCGTGCACTCGGCTGAGTGAGGCGACGGTGATGTGCGCTTCGAGGAGATCGTCCTCGTCTCCGTCCGGCCCGACGAGATGATCGACATAGGACGAGCACAGCGCCGGGCTCAGGATCCGGGTGGCTGTGCGATAGTAGTCCTCGATGGCGCGGGGGTCGGCGCTGACGGAGAACGCACGGTAGGAGAATCCGCCGCCGACTCTTCCGCGGACCTCTTCACCCTCCATGGTGAGCACGTCCTCACGCGCCTTCTCGAGTTTCTCCTTGTATTGGACGGCGCGACCGTCGAGCACGGCGTGGAGGTGCTTGTGCGCCTTCTCCACAGCCTCGTCCACGAGGTGGTCCTTCGAAAGCGCCGTCGCCAGGGCGGTGAGCCGACGGATGGGTTTGACGTTCTTCTTCGGGATCGTCACCGACGGGATTGCCGCGAAGCGCTCCCACACTGCCTGGGCGATCGCTGGGTTCGGGTACAGCGGGATTGGGTCGAACAGCACTCGGCGCCCGAGGCCTCCGCCGCCGTCCTCGCCTTCGTCGGCGTCCTTGCTCGTCGCGCCCTTCATCAGCAGTTCCGCGACTCCGGTGGCGGTCTTGCGATCGAAGAGCGGCAGCAGGCAGTCCACCGAGTTGAGCAGTTCGTTACCGGGGATGCGCCGGGCGAGCGGTGTGCGCATCATCCGTCCGAGCAGCTGTGTGATGTGCGTGCGGTCCTTGGCGGGACGGAATGAGACGAGCACCTCGGCGCGCGGGCAGTCCCAGCCCGTGGAGATCGCGCTCTTGGCCAGCAGCACCCGCACGTGCGTGGCGTCCTGGACTCGCTGCGGCTCGATGTACGGCACAATCTGCTGGCCGACGGTCAGGTCCATGTGCTCGCCGAAGACGTTCGCCACAGCGTCATAGGGCAGATCCGGCCAGGCCTCGTAGATCGTGTCCAGCGTCCGGGTAAGGGTCTCCTGCGAGGGCTTGTCCCCAACCTGGACCACCAGCAGTGGACGAACGGCTTCAGACTCGCCCTGCTCGCACGCATAGTCCTGCCACGCGCTCTCGGAGGCCTTGATCTTCTCGACGGACTTGGTCAGGAGCACGGTCTCGAACGCGCCGTCCTCGGCGGGAATCGACAGTGCGATGTCGTCCTTCAACAGACCGGAGGCCTGCACGAGCGCGGAGTCCACCTGCACCGACGGCAGCGCGTCCCGGCCCTTGGCATCTTTCATTGCCGCCTCGAAGCGCTCGACCGTGGCCGAGATGCCGAACACCACCGGCATGGGAGGCACCGGGCTCTGGCCATTGATGAGCCGCTGCACGATGGTGGACCGCTCACTCGCCCGGGTCCCCATGCCTCGGTGTGCTTCGTCCAGCACGAGGTAGAGGGTCAGGTCCTCGTTGGCGATGGTGTTAGTGATCGTGTCGTAGATCGAGGACTGTGCGTTGTCAGGGCGGCTCAAAGGTTCGAACAAACCTGCTTCGGACGACTCGGTTCGACCTGTAGCGCCGCGGACCAGTTTCGAGTTCTTGCTCAACTTCTGTGTGTTGAGGAAGTAGACCATTCGCGGGCGGAAGTGGATATCGGCAAAGTCAGCAGACACAGGTTGAAGCCGGTAATCCAGTTCGCTCGCAGCCGCCTGGATGCGGGCACGCGATTGCTCGTTCAGCGCTGGATCATCTGAAAACCACAGGACTACAGCACCCGGGTCGGGCTCGAAATCAAACTCGTCGTTCCCGAAAAACAGAGCCTCGATCACTGCTGCAGCCATGACGGTCTTGCCCGCGCCCGTAGTCGCCGTGAGCGAGAACTGCGAGAGCGCACCGTAGCGGCGGTAGGAGTCGCGGGCACGGTCCAGGTTCCGCAGAACGTCGCGGACTGCCTCTGTCTGGTAGTCCTTCAGCGTGTAACGCATCTAAAGGCTCCGTCCCGTGTTGATCTCGAAGTTCTGGAGGTACGACTCGTACAGGCGAACCGAGACGACACCGCTCGGCAGTTCCCGGCACACCATCTGGAACGCGCTGTCGTCGTCCGTAACGACGAACGCGATCTCGACGCCCTCACTAGCACTCATTGCCGCGACGAACTCGTTCGCCTGGTCGAGGTTCTCCAGGACACCGTAGGAGTTGGCTACGTCCCAGCCGTCTTCGCCCAGGTCGTAGATGATGCGACCACGGGACCCGGCGCGCAGCCACAGCATGGGCGCGACGCGCTCGAACGCCCGGTTGTGACGCACCGACAACGGTGCCTCATAGGTGAGCGTGAAGAATGCCGCGTTCTCCTGCAAGCCCTCCGACATCGGGAACTCATCGGTGAACTTGTAGTCGCCCTTGATCGGCTGTCCCTGTGGCGTCTGGCCCGTGATCGCAGCGGTGAGACGTGGTTTGGTGATGTAGTCACAGATGCCCAGCGCTTCCCATTCAGAATCGCCAGGGCGCAGACCCCGTCGACGAAGCCTTGTTTGCTCCTCTGCGGAGACCTCGTTGTTCGTCACCGAGATGCACTGACGGCGACCATCATCCTGCCGGTTCAACCGCATCACCGCTTGCGCCGTCGTGCCGGACCCGGAGAAGAAGTCCAAGACGACCGCCTCGGGCTTGTCCTTCACGAAGAAGCGCAGGGTGTCTTCGACGGCATACAGCGACTTGGGGAACGGAAAGGTCCGCCCTGGGAGGATACTCGCGAGCACCTTACTGCCGTGCTCAGTAGCGGAATGGCTTACCTGTCGCCAAATCGTCTTTGGAATCTGGTTTGACCCGCTCACCGGATCGAGGACGAGAGCGCCATTCTCATCCTTTCCGGAGACCGTCATCCGCCCCTCCTGGATCGCTTTCACCTGTCCAGACGACAGATACTCGATCACTACTCGTTCTCCGTCGCGCGCAAGACGAGAGCGAAGGTACCCCGCATTTTTCAAGGCACGAGCAGACTCAGGCTTCTGCTGCCATCTCGCCTCCGACCCGTCAGGCTTGATCGGCCAAACCGTCTGAAGTCCTTCCCTGTCTGGGATCATGGAACGCTCAGCGTCAGCCGGTATGGGGCTCCCAAACTCCTCGATCTGTCCAGAACCAGGGTCAACGTAGATCGGATAAAACAATCCAGGCCTATCACGACGACGCCAATTTGAGCCCTCGCGCTTTAAGTTGACGTACCTGACAGGCTTCGGCGCAGTAGCACCATCCGTCATCATGTCCGTCATCCAACGACCAGGTGATGCGTCCCCAAGCATCACGAAGAACAGCCACTCGTCGACGCGCGAAAAGTCTCGCGCTTTGGGAACACCCTTCGGATTGATGACCGACGACACCATCTGCACCCTGGCCTCGGGGAACGTCTGCTCTAGGAGCAGTGCCAGCCGATGTCCCTCGCGTTCGTCGATCGTGACAATGAGCACTGAGTCATCGGGGTTGAGCAGCTCACGGGCGATCTTCAGGCGCCGCTCCATGAACGCCAGCCACTTCGAGTGCCGGTAGTCGTCGTCACCCTCGACGTAGTTGTTGTTGTACTTCCAGTCCTTGGCACCCGTGTTGTACGGCGGGTCGACGTAGATGGCGTCGATGGAGTGCCGGTGGGTGTAGGTCAGCATCTCCAGCGCGTGGTAGTTCTCCGCGTTGATGACCGAGTGGAACGGCTTGTCTCCGCCCCGCTCGACGCGGCCCGTCTCCACGAGTCCGGGGTAGATTCGATCCCGGAACTCTGCGACGACCACCACGTCGTCGGCGGGCATGATCTGAGTCTCGGGCTCCTCGACGTCCAACTCCGCGAGATGGGCCAGGCGTTGCCCGTCAGCTCGTTCGATCCGCGTGACGCGCCACAGACGCTGGTCGTCAGTCTTCGTCTCCCCACGAGGTGGAAGCGCGCGCACTTTGTCGCCGCGTCGCACCTGCCTTCCGGGCAACTCGACGGCCTCGGGCTGATGCGGCTCGAAGACGAGCCCGAAGGTGCGACGCTTAGTGAGCGCGGCGATCTCTGCTTCCAGATCAGCGCCGAGTTGCGGATCAGCCTTGCGCGCCTGCCGCAGCAGCTCCGTCAGTCTCGACAATGGTGTGCCCTCCTCGCCCGCACCGATGCGAACTAGCTGTACTGCCCAGCCAGGTTGTTTGAGATCCGGCTGATGGGTGGGAGCTTCCCGATCGCGGTGTGGGGCCTGTGGTGATTGTAGTAGTGCAGCCAGGCCGGCAGGGCTGCGCGGCGGGCTGATTCGCTGTTGTA
>NZ_JBIQES010000012.1:0-70473 GCF_045369825.1 Dietzia sp. 179-F 9C3 NHS | reverse complement strand
TACAACAGCGAATCAGCCCGCCGCGCAGCCCTGCCGGCCTGGCTGCACTACTACAATCACCACAGGCCCCACACCGCAATCGGGAAGCTCCCACCCATCAGCCGGATCTCAAACAACCTGGCTGGGCAGTACACCTAGCGCACGTCGACGATGGGCAGCCGCAGCGCGCCCGGGGCGTCGGCCGGCACCATCGGAGAGCGCGGCGCGACGGGGTCGATGCGCCGGTAGCCCTCCCCCTGCGCGGGTCGCGGGTCGGCCTCGCCCTTGTTGGGCCACAGCGACATGGCGCGCTCGGCCTGGGCGGTGATGCTCAGGGCCGGGTTGACGCCGAGGTTGGCGGAGATCGCCGAACCGTCCACCACGTGGAGGGTCGGGTAGTTCCACACGCGGTGGTACGGGTCCACGACCCCGTTCTCCGCGGTGTCGGAGATGGCGCAACCTCCCAGGAAGTGCGCGGTCAGGGGGATGTCGGCGATCTCGCCCCAGGTGCCGCCGGCGATGCCGCCGATCTTGTCCGCCATACGCCGGGTGGCCTCGTTGCCCAACGGGATCCACGACGGATTGGGCGCGCCGTGGCCCTGCCGGCTCGAGACGTAGCGCAGCGGGCCGCGGCGCTTGACGAAGGTCTGCAGGGAGTTGTCGAGGTTCTGCATGACGAGGGTGATCACGGTCCGCTGGCTCCACCGGCGCAGCAGGAACAGGTGGACGAACATCGCCGGATCGCGGCGCACCTCCGTGAGCAGTTTGCGCCACCGTGGGGTGTCGCCGCCACCGTCGGTGAGCAGGGTCTGCAGGACCGCGATGGCGTTGGAGCCCTTGCCGTAGCGGACGGGCTCCACGTGGGTGTCGGAGCTGGGATGGAACGACGACGTGATGGCCACGCCCTCGGAGAAGTCCTGTTCCGGCTTGTACTCCTTGCGCATCGCCCCGAGGATCGACTCGGAGTTGGTGCGCGTGAGTCGGCCGAGGGCGTCCGACAGTCGCGGCAGGGAGCCGTCGTCCTTCGCGTAGTGCAGCAGGTGCTGGGTGCCCCAGGTGCCGGCGGCCAGCACGACCTGATCGGCGGTCATGGTGCGGGATCGCCGACCGCGGGGGGTCCACGCCCCGGTGCGCTCGAGGGTGACCTCCCACGTGCCGTCGACGCGCTCGCGCAGACCGGTCACCGAGGTGCGGTCGAGTACCCGCACGCCGGCCCGCTCGGCCAGGCCGAGGTAGTTCTTGACGAGGGTGTTCTTGGCCCCGTGGCGGCAGCCGGTCATGCACTCACCGCACTCGATGCAGGCGGTGCGGTCGGGCCCGGCGCCACCGAAGTACGGGTCGGGGACGGTCTCGCCCGGCTTGCCGACCCCGCCGGTCTTCTCACCGAAGAACACGCCGACGGGGGTGTAGACGAAGGTGTCGGCGGCACCCATGTCCTCGGCGACGGCCTTGACGATGTCGTCCGAGTGCGTGTGCGTGGGGTTGGTGACCACGCCCAACATACGGCGGCCCTGCTCGTAGTACGGGGAGAGCTCGTCCTCCCAGTCGGTGATGTGGGCCCACTGGCGGTCGTTGAAGAACGGGGCCGGTGGCTTGTACAGGGTGTTGGCGTAGTTGAGCGAACCACCGCCCACGCCGGCACCGGCCAGGATCATCACGTCGCGCAGCATGTGGACACGCTGGAGGCCGAAGAGACCGAGCTTGGGCGCCCACACGTACTTGTGGAGCCGCCAGGAGGTCTTGGGGAAGTCCTCGTCGTGGAAGCGGCGCCCGGCCTCGATCACCGTGACGCGGTAGCCCTTCTCCGCCAGCCGCAGCGCGGTGACGCTGCCGCCGAAGCCGGAGCCCACGACGAGCACGTCGGTGTCGGTGGCGGCGGTAGCCGAGGGCTGCTGCTTGCTGCTCGTCATGCGGGCTCTCCCTGGGTCGGTGGTGCGCAACACACTACCGGCCGCTCACCGCTTGTGGACAGTCACCCTCAATTTGTCCAGACCGTCAGGACTTGACCGAGAGGTCCACCTTCTGGAAGCCCTTGACGTCCGAGTAGCCGCACTTGGCCATCGCCCGGCGTAGGGCGCCCATGAGGTTCCGCGAGCCGTCGGGAGCGCTCGTCGGCCCCTCCAGCACCTCCTCCATCGTTGCCAGCGCCGTCTCGTCGTCGGTCTCCGCCACGTGCCCCCGCGGAACCTTGGGGTGGGCGGCCACGGCGTCCCAGTACACGCCCCGGCCCGGTGACTCGAGGGCACCGGCGAGCAGGGGGCCGAGCACCACGGCGTCGGCGCCGCAGGCCACCGCGCGCGCGATGTCGCCGGAGGTGTAGATGTCGCCGTCCGCGAGCACGTGGACGTAGCGGCCGCCGGTCTCGTCGAGGTAGTCGCGGCGCGCGGCCGCGGCGTCGGCGATCGCGGTGGCCATGTGGACCTCCATGCCGAGCACGGGGCCGGTCGTGGTCACGCCGTCGACGCCGCCGTAGCCCACGATGACGCCGGCCGCACCGGTGCGCATGAGGTGAAGCGCCGTCTTGTAGTCCACGACACCGCCGGCGATCACCGGCACGTCGAGCCCGCCGATGAACTCCTTGAGGTTGAGGGGCGCGTCCTCGCCGCTCACGTGCTCGGCGGAGATGATGGTGCCCTGGACCACCAGCATGTCGATGCCCGCCGCGACGAGCCCGGGGGTGAGATCGCGGGCGTGCTGCGGCGAGACCCGGACGGCGACAGTGGCGCCCTCGTCCCGGACGCGCTGGACGGCGGCCGCGAGCAACTCGCGGTCGATGGGCGCCCGGTGCAGCTCTTGTAGGCGCGCCACGGCCCGGTGGCCTGTCACGTCCTCGAGCGCGATCTCGCGCAGGTCGGCGATCGCGGCCTCCGGGTCGGCGTGCCGGGCCCACAGGCCCTCGCCGTTGAGCACCGCCAGACCGCCCAGCCGCGAGAACTCCACCGCCGAGTCCGGGGAGACCACCGCGTCCGTCGGGTGGGTCATCACCGGGATGTCCATCTGGTAGGCGTCGATCTGCCAGGCCGTCGACACCTCCTTGGAGCTGCGGGTGCGGCGCGCGGGGACGATGTCCACGTCCCCCAGCCCGTACATACGACGGGCCTCGCGGCCCATGCCGATCTCCACGACGTCACGCACGGCGCTCAGTCCTTGACGGTGTAGTTGGGGGCCTCGACGGTCATCTGGATGGCGTGCGGGTGGCTCTCCCGCAGGCCGGCCGCCGTGATCTGGACGAACTGGGCGCGGTGCATGTCCGGGATCGTCGCCGAGCCGGTGTAGCCCATGCCGGCGCGAAGGCCGCCGACGAGCTGGTGCAGCACCTGCGCCACGTCGCCGCGGTACGGCACGCGACCCTCGATGCCCTCCGGCACGAGCTTCTCCTCGGAGAGCACGTCGTCCTGGAAGTAGCGGTCCTTGGAGAAGCTCGTGGCCTCCCCCGGCTTGCCGCGGCCGCGCATCGCTCCGAGCGAGCCCATGCCCCGGTAGACCTTGTACTGTTTGCCGTCCACGAAGATCAGCTCGCCGGGCGACTCGGTGCAGCCCGCGAGCAGCGAGCCGAACATGCAGGAGTTGGCGCCCGCGGCGATGGCCTTGGCCACGTCGCCCGAGTACTGCATGCCGCCGTCGGCGATCACCGGGATGCCCGCGGCGTGCGCGACCACCGAGGCCTCGAGGATCGCGGTGATCTGCGGGGCGCCCACGCCGGCGACGACGCGGGTGGTGCAGATGGAGCCGGGGCCGATGCCCACCTTGATGGCGTCGGCGCCGGCGTCGATCATCGCCTGGGCCGCGCCGCGGGTGGCGAGGTTACCGCCGATCACCTGGACGCGGTCCCCGAGCTCACGCTTGATGCGCGAGACCATCTCGAGGGCGTTGCGGTTGTGGGCGTGGGCGGTGTCCACAACCAGGACGTCGACCCCGGCGTCGGTGAGCGCGGTGGCGCGCTGCCACGCGTCCTCCCCCGTGCCCACCGCGGCGGCCACGCGCAGACGCCCGTCGGAGTCCTTGGTGGCGTCCGGGTGCTTCTCGGTCTTGACGAAGTCCTTGACCGTGATGAGGCCGGTGAGCTTGCCGTCGCCGTCGACGATCGGCAGCTTCTCGATCTTGTGGCGGCGCAGCAGGCCGAGCGCGGCCTCGGCGGTGACGCCCTCGCGGGCCACGACCAGCGGGGCCCTGGTCATGACCTCGTCCACGCGGCGCGACTTGTCCACCTCGAAGCGCATGTCGCGGTTGGTGATGATGCCCACCAGCTCGCCTCGCTCGTCGGTGACGGGCAGGCCGGAGATCCGGTAGCGGGCGCACATCTCGTCGACCTCGGCGAGGGTGTTGGCCGGTGCGCAGGTGACGGGGTCGGTGACCATGCCGGCCTCCGAGCGCTTGACCGTCTCCACCTGCGCGGCCTGGCCGGCCACGGAGAGGTTGCGGTGCAGCACGCCGATGCCGCCCTGGCGGGCCATGGCGATGGCCATCCGCGCCTCGGTGACCGTGTCCATGGCCGACGACACGAGCGGCACCTTGAGCGTGATGTCCCGGGTGAGCTGCGTGCTGGTATCGACCTCACTGGGGACGACCTCGGACGCGGCGGGCAGAAGCAGCACGTCGTCGAAGGTCAGGCCCACCATCGCGACCTTGGCGGGATCGTCGCCGCCGGTACGCACGGGGCCTCGCGACTCGCTCATCTGCCGTCCTCCTGGGGGTCGTCTCGGTGGTGTGGTCGAGGATAGTGCGTCGGGGGGCCGGGGCTCGAACCGTCGACCCCCTTCGGGAGGTGGTCGCGGGTACCGTGGGGGTGTGAACGATCCCCTGCCACCCGGTATGCCCCCCGATCCGTTCGCCGGCGACCCCGACGATCCCGCCGCCGAACTGGCCTCCCTCGACCCGGTCGAGCAGTCCGAGCCGCTCGACGCGGACGAGCGGCGCGCGGTCCTCGAGGACCTCGCGGACCTCGAGGAGTTCCAGCGCCTGCTGGCCCCCGGGGGCGTCCGCGGGATCGCCGTGCAGTGCGAGGACTGCGCCGAGGAGCACTACCACGACTGGGAGATGCTGCGCTCCAACCTCTCGCAGCTCCTCGAGGACGGCACGCTCCTGCCCCACGAGCCGGCGTTCGACCCCGAGCCGGAGCACTACGCCACCTGGGAGTACTGCCGCGGGTACGCGGACGCGGTCCGTGCCCTGCGCCCGCGCCGCGCGCGCTGGATCCGCTGAGGCGGGAACCGCCGGGGCGAGCCTGGTCCGTCAGCCGCCCGCGGACGGTGACCGCGGCGCGGCCTCCGACTCCTTGGCGGTGAGGTCCGCCGGGGCGGTGGGCTGCACCGGCGAGGTCGGCACCGACGTCACCGGGGCCTGCGTCTCCGGAGCGGGCGCCTGGTGCAACTGCTGCAGGTCCTGCTCCGGCCGGGGCTCCTGGCTCTGCTGCGGCGGGATGAGGTCCCGGAGCCGCTGCGGGTCCACGGGGATCTGCAGCGTGGTGGAGATCCGCAGGCCGTCGAGCGGCACGGGGATCACCGGCAGCCCCGTATCCGGCAGCGGCATCGCGGGGGCGGGGACGAGCGTCGCCGCACCCGGTCCGGGGCTGGCCGGGTCGGCCGGCCGCGGCTCCGGCGACGGCACGGTGGTCGGGACCACGCGGCTGAGGTCGCGGCTGATGGCGTCCCGGCGCTTCATCAACTCGACGCGCTCGGCGGCGTCGGAGACCTCGCCGAGGCGTTCGCTCACCTCGCCGAGCAGTCGCTTGGCCCGGTCGGTGTCACCCTCGCGCGCGGCCGCGTCGGCCTCGGCGAGGTGCTCGCTCAGGGTGGCCACCAGCTCCACGTCGCCCGCGCGGTCGGAGAACATGGTCTTGGAGACGCCCCACAGCGGGTCGCCGGGCATGGCGCTGTGCGCGGCCACGGAGAGCCCGCCCACGATGATCGCCGCGACGGCGGCGGCGCCGGTGACGGCCTGCCACAGAGCGGGACGCTGACCGTGATGGTGCTCGCGCCGCCGTGCCCAGCCGCGCAGCGGGACGACGTTCGGACTCAGGGCGGCGGCGATCTCCTCGTCGGACGGCAGCGCCGGCAGTGGCGCCGCCGCTGTCTCGGCGCGCCAGTCGGCCAGCAGTGCCAGCAGCGGGTCGTCGGCGTCGCCGGGGTGCCCCCCGGCCCCCAGGGCCGCGAGGGCGGCCTCGGTCGCATCGAGGTCGGCCGGGTCGCACGCGGCGTGGTAGAGCGAGGCGTCATCGCCCGGCCCGGTGGTGTGGTCCGCATCGTCGTTCATCGCCATCGCTCCTTCCCGTCCTTCTCGATCCTCGCCCGGAGCTGCTTCATCGCCCGGTGCTGGGCGACGCGCACGGCTCCGGCCGTGCTGTCCACGATCTCCGCGGTCTCCTCAGCGGAGAGGCCGACGACGACGCGCAGTCGGATGATCTCCCGTTGCTTCTCCGGCAGGGTCTCCAGCAGGCCGGCCATGGCCCTGGACACCTCGCCGTCGAGGACGTGGTCCTCGGGCCCCGTGTCGGTCGAGAGCACCTCGGGGAGGTACTCCACGGGATCGGACTTGTTCCGTGCGGCGCCCCGATGGGCGTCCGCGACCTTGTGGGCCGCGATCCCGTACACGAAGGCCATGAAGGGACGTCCCTGGTCCCGGTATCCCGGCAGAGCCGAGAGCACCGCGATCAGCACCTCCTGGGCGACATCGTCGGCAGACAGGTTGACCCTCTCCGCACCGCCCACTCGGGAGCGGCAGTAGCGGACCACGCCGGGCCGGACAAGCTCCAGCACCCGCGCGGCCGCTGTCCGGTCTCCCTTGACTGCGGCGGCAACGGCGAGTTCCAACTCGTCTGCTGTACCTGTCATCGGCTTCGGGGTTCCACTCGTTACACGGGTGTGTTACGGGGGCACGGCCTTTCTGTGATCGCGCTCGACGCTGGACTTCTCGATGCCACCACCACGCCATCCGGGGGTCACGGCCCAGTGACGGCAGGTGACAAGCGTGACACATGGGTCGGACGGTGTGGTCCGCCTGCCCAGGGTAGCCCCTGACCGCGGCGTGGTCGGTCTCATCGGGGGTCCCGGCCCGTCACGCACCGGACCCCGGCCCCGCGTCGTGGCGGGGTCCGGGGTCCGGAGTGGTGGCGACGCTCAGTGCGCGTGACCGGCGTGGGCGTCGGCGGGCTTCTCCTCCGGCTTCTCGACGACGGCTGTCTCGGTGGTGAGCACCATCCGCGCGACGGAACACGCGTTGACCACGGCCGACCGGGTCACCTTGACCGGGTCGATGACGCCCGCGGACACGAGGTCGCCGTACTCCCCCGTCGCGGCGTCGAAGCCGTCGCGCGGGCCGAGGTCGGCCACCTTGCTCACGACCACGGAGCCGTCCTCGCCGGCGTTGGCGGCGATCCAGAACAGCGGCGCGGCGAGGGCCTTGCGGACCACCCCCACGCCCACCGCCTCGTCGTGGTCGGCGGTGTCGGCGGCGAGTCGCGCGAGAGACGCCGCGGCCTGGACGAGCACGGAGCCGCCGCCGGCGATGACGCCCTCCTCCACCGCGGCCTTGGCCGAGTTGACGGCGTCCTCGACGCGCAGCTTGCGCTCGGTGAGCTCGGTCTCGGTGGCGGCGCCCACACGGATCACGGCGACGCCACCGGCGAGCTTGGCGATACGCTCCTCGAGCTTCTCGCGGTCCCAGTCGGAGTCGGTGGCCTCGGCCTCACGGCGCAGCTGCGCCACGCGGGCGTCGACGTCGGCCTGCTCGCCGTCACCGTCCACGATGATCGTCTCGTCCTTGGACACGGTGACGCGCCGGGCGTGCCCCAGCACCTCGAGGCCGCACTCGGAGAGCTTCATCCCCAGGTCGGGACTCACGACCTGCCCCTTGGTGACGATCGCCAGGTCCTCCTGGAAGGCCTTGCGGCGGTCGCCGAAGTACGGCGCCTTGATCGCGACGACCTTGACGGTCTTGCGGATGGAGTTCACCACGAGCGTCGAGAGCGCCTCGCCGTCGACGTCCTCGGCGATGATGAGCAGCGGCTTACCGGTCTCGGCGACCTTCTCCAGCAGCGGCAGCAGGTCCGGCAGCGAGCTGATCTTCTCGCGGTGGAGCAGCACGAGGCAGTCCTCGTAGATGGCCTTCTGCTCGTCGGGGTCGGTGACGAAGTAGGGCGAGAGGTAGCCCTTGTCGAAGGCGATGCCCTCGGTGACGGAGACCTCGGTGTGCAGGCCCTGCGACTCCTCGACGGAGACCACGCCGTTGGCGCCGACGGCGTCCATCGCCTCGGCGACCATGCGGCCGATCTCGGGGTCGCGCGAGGAGACGGTGGCGACCTGGGCGACGGCCTCGGAGCCGCTGACCGGGGTGGCGGCGGAGTCGAGGAACTCGGACACGGCGGCCGCGGCCTTCTCGATACCCTTGCCCATCCCCATGGGGTTTGTGCCGGCGGCCACGTTGCGCAGGCCCTCGCGGATGAGCGCCTGGGCGAGCACGGTGGCGGTGGTGGTGCCGTCGCCGGCGACGTCGTTGGTCTTGGTGGCGACGCTCTTGACGAGCTGGGCGCCGAGGTTGGCGAACGGCTCGGCCAGCTCGATCTCACGGGCGATGGAGACGCCGTCGTTGGTGACGGTGGGGCCGCCGAAGGCCTTGGCCAGCACGACGTGCCGCCCCTTGGGGCCGAGGGTGACCTTGACGGTGTAGGCGAGCTCGTCGACGCCGGCGAGCATGGCCCTGCGGGCCTCCTCGTCGAACGCGATCAACTTGGACATGTGGTGGAACTCCTGGTCGGTGGGAAGTTGGGGGACCGCTCGCGCGGTCGGACGCGGTCAGACACCGCCGCCCCGGTGGCCCTGCGGCGAGCGCGGGGCCGCCGGGGCGGCGGGGGACGTCACGTCAGTCGATGATCGCGAGGACGTCGCGCGAGGAGAGGATCAGGTACTCCTTGCCCTCGTACTTGATCTCGGTGCCGCCGTACTTGGAGTAGATGACCTTGTCACCCTCCTTGATGTCCATGGGGATGCGGTCGCCGTCCTCGTCGAAGCGGCCCTCGCCGACCGCGACGACGGTGCCCTCCTGGGGCTTCTCCTTGGCGGTGTCCGGGATGACGAGGCCGGACGCCGTGGTGGTCTCGGCAGCGTTGGCCTCGACGAGAATCTTGTCCTCAAGCGGCTTGATCGCCACGATGGATCCTCCGTGTGTAGGTGGTGTGTTCGGGGGCGGGGCCCCGGGTGTGCGTCGTCGCGGGTGACGCGGCCGGGTCCGTGCCTCCTGGCACTCTATACGCGCGAGTGCCAGCACTCAAGTGTGCCGGGTGCATGCCGTGCCCAACGCGCGCGAGCGGACGAGACCCGACTCGATGTCCGACCCCGCGCGTAGCATCGGCACGGAACGTCCCGTCGCCCCCCGGGAGGAGTCACCACCCATGTCCCCGCATTCCGGAGATCTCGGCCCCGGCGCCGTGGCCCCCGTCAACGCGACCGCGGTGGCGGCGGTGGTCGTGGCGGTGGGCAACGTGGTCTTCGGCTCGTTCCTCGGACTGTTCCTCCCCGCCCTGCCCGCGGTGTTCGCCGTGGTGGCCGTCGTGTTGGGGCACATCGCGCTGGCCCGGCTCCGGCGGTCCGGCCCCCGCGAGTCCGGCCGCGGACTCGCGATCACCGCACTCGTCGTGGGCTACGTCTGGCTGGCGCTCTCCGCTCTGCTCGTGGGCGGCATGCTGCTGTTCACCGGCTTCGGGCTCGCCGTCCTCGGCTTCTGATCCCTCGGCGCTCTGCTGCAACGACGTCGGCACCAGCCAGAAGCACAGCCCGTGACGGAGCCTGCGCCACCCGCCGGCCGTCACACGACCTGCGTGACCTCCACGGGTAGACCGGGATCGGCGGCCACGGTCAGCGCGCTCGGGGGGCCCCCGGCGGCGAGCAGCGCGGCCGCCACGCCGACGACCATCGCGCCGTTGTCGGTACACAGCCGCGGCCGCGGCACGCGCAGCTCCAGGCCGGCGGCCGCGCAGCGCTCGGCGGCCAGGGCGCGCAGCCGCGAGTTGGCCGCCACGCCGCCGCCGACGAGCAGAGTGCCCACGCCGAGATCGGTGCACGCACGCACGGCCTTCATGGTGAGCACGTCGGCCACGGCCTCCTGGAACGAGGCGGCGACGTCGGCCACGGCGATGGTCTCACCGTCGCGCTCGGCGGCCTCGATGCGCCGGGCGACCGCGGTCTTGAGCCCGGAGAAGGAGAAGTCGTGGCGGGCGTCGCGCGGCCCGGTCATGCCGCGCGGGAAGGCGATCGCAGTGGGGTCGCCGTCCGCCGCGATCCGGTCCACCACGGGCCCGCCCGGGTAGCCCAGCCCGAGCAGCCTCGCCACCTTGTCGTAGGCCTCCCCCGCGGCGTCGTCGACGGTGGAACCGAGCTCGACCACCGGCTCGGTGAGCGAGCGCACGTGGAGCAGCTGGGTGTGCCCACCGGAGACGAGCAGGGCCACGCACTCACCGAGCGGCTCGCCGTCGAACCCAGCGACGGCGACGTGGCCGACGAGGTGGTTGACCGCGAAGAACGGCACGCCCCACGCCGCGGCGTAGGCCTTGGCCGCCGAGGACCCCACGAGCAGGGCGCCCGACAAGCCGGGGCCGATCGTCGTGGCCACCGCGTCGGGTCGGTCCACGCCGGCCTCGGCGAGTGCCGCTCGCACGGTCGGCACGAGCGCCTCGAGGTGCGCGCGGGAGGCGATCTCGGGGACCACGCCGCCGAAGCGGGCGTGTTCGGACATCGACGAGGCCACCACGTCGGCGAGCAGCTCGGCCCGGCCGTCGTCGTGGACCCGCGCGACGGCGACCCCCGTCTCGTCGCAGGAACTCTCGATCCCCATGACAGTCCTCACGAGGCGGCCTCCTCTCCGTCGGTGCCGGCCCGCGCCGGCCGCACCATGAGGTGGGCGTCGGCCATGCTCGGTCGGTAGTAGCGGAGGCGCAGGCCCACCACCTCGAAGCCGTGCGCCTCGTACAGGGTGCGGGCCGGGGTGTTGTCGGTGCGCACGTCGAGCACCACCGGCGCGCGCTCGGCGTCGGCCACGGCGAGCATGCGCTCCAGCAGCGCCCGCCCGATGCCCCGTCCCTGGTGAGCGGGGTCGACGCCGATGGTGTGGACCTCGAACTCGCGGTCGCCGTCCGGCCCGAGCGCGGCGAGCACCGCGTAGCCGACGAGCGCGCCGCACGCGCGCGCCGCGAGGCAGGTGGTGTGCCGGGAGCCGATCTCGGAGAGGAACGCCGCGGCCGGCCACGGCCCGTCGCCGGGGAAGAGCACGCGTTCGAGGTCGGCGCACCGCATCGCGTCGTCGGGGGTCAGCGCGTCGAGCGTCACCGCGTCCGTCATTACCGCACCCCGCGCAGGGCGGCCGAGGGTTCGACGGGCCGGGGCGCAACGGCGTCGGGTCGTCGCAGGTAAAGGGGCTCGAGCGGGGCGGGCGCGGCGCCTGCGAGCAGGGCGTGCGCCGCCGCTGCCACGAGCCCGGCCGGGTCGGGGGCTGCCACGTCGGCGACGGCCGGGGGCGCGTCGGAGAGCTCGGCGAGGCGAGTGGGGTCGCCCGCCACGGCGGCGCCGGCGGTGTCGATCGCGGCCGCGGGGCCCACGGCAGGCCCGGCGACGCGGGTGCCGTCGGCAGCGTAGCGCGCGTGGTAGGCCTCGCGGCGACGGGCGTCGGTGACGACGACGAGCTCGCCGTCCGCCCCGGCTGCGCGGGCGCGGGCGGCCAGCGCGTCGAGCGAACAGACCCCGTGCACGGGCGCGCCGATCGCGTCGGCGAACGCCGCCGCCGTCGCCATCCCCACACGCAGTCCGGTGAACGGGCCGGGACCGACGCCCACCACCACCGCGTCGAGGTCTGCGGGCGCGTGGCCGGAGTCGGCGAGGCAGTCCAGGACGTGCGGGGTGAGCAGTTCGGCGTGCGCGCGGGCATCAATCGTGACCCGTGCGGCGATCACCTCGATCACCGGTCCCGCGTCGCCGGACGCGACGCGGCACACCCCAGCGGTGACGGCGGGAGTGGAGGTGTCGACGGCGAGGACCAGCACGACCGTCAGGTTACCGCTGCTCCACCGGGCATCCCGAACCGTCGCCGGGGAGCCGCACCTCACCCCGCCCGGTGCCAGTCGGCCCGGCGGACGTCGGTGTCGGCGCCGCGACGCAGGCGCACCACCAGAGGGGCGTCGACGAGCGATTCCACGAAGCCGGTTCCCCATTCGACGACCACCACGTCGTCGTCGAGCGCGGTGTCCAGGTCGAGGGATTCGAGCTGGTCCGCCAGGGCCGTGGGCGAGGGCGGGGCGGCGTCGGGGTCCTCGCCGCCGAGGAGACGGTAGGCGTCCACGTGGACCAGGCCGGGGCCGCCGGGCTCGGCCGGCGCATGCCGGCGAGCGAGGACGAACGTCGGCGAGGTCACGCGGCCGCGGACGCCGAGGCCGGCGGCGATCCCCGTGGTCAACGCGGTCTTGCCGGCGCCCAGCGGACCGTCGAGCACCACCACGTCGCCGGCGCGGAGCAGGCCCGCGAGCTCGGCGCCGAGCGCGCGGGTGTCGTCGACCGTGGGCAGCTCCCGCGACCCGGGGACCTCGACCGTCACGACGCCGTGGAGCGCGTGGTCGGGCGGCGGGAGCGGCGGCGCCACTCGACGATCGCGTCCGCGATGAGGTCGCCGAGGACCTCCGAGACGTGCGCGGGCTCCTCGAGCATCACCATGTGGCCGGCGCCGGGGACCACGACGAGCTCGGCGTCGGGCAGCTCTTCGGCGATGTCCACCGACCGGTCGAGTGGGGTGAGCAGGTCGCGGTCGCCACACAGAACGGTGGTGCGGACGTCCCTCAGGACCGGCATCGCTGCCGACTCGTCGTGGCGGGTGAGGGTGTCGAAGAAGTTGGCGATGGTGAGCACGTCCGTCGAGGCGATGAGCTTGTCGACGAACCGCGCGACGGTGGGGCTCATCGTGGCGGGGTCGCCGAACGAGCCGCCGTAGATGAACGGCGAGATGATCGCGCCGAGCGCCTTGCGGCCGCCGGTGAACACGCCGGGGGTGCGCCCGGCCAGGCCCACCATCGACGCCACGGCGCGGCTCTCGAGGACGGCGCCGAGGCCCGCCTCGGAGAGTTCGGCCTTGGCGGTGGAGACCAGGCCCACGCCGAGGACCCGCTCGCGGACCATGGCCTCGTGGCGCGAGGCGTAGCCCATGACGGTCATGCCGCCCATCGAGTGGCCGATCGCCACGATGGGGCCGGTGGGCGCGGTGGACTCGATGACGCTGTTGAGGTCGGCGGCGAGCTGCGCGATGGTCGAGTGCTCGCGCGAGCTCTTGCCGCTGAGCCCGTGGCCGCGCTGGTCGTAGAACACCATGCGGATCTCGCTGCCGAAGCGGTCGGCCAGGTGGCGCCGCTGGAAGTGCCACGAGTCCATGGACAGGGTGTAGCCGTGGGCAAAGACGACGGTCATCGGGGCATCAATGGGCCCGGCCTCGCGGACGGCGATCGGCACGCCGTCGGTGGCGGCCACCATCGAGCCGCGGTCCACGCCGAGCTCCCACATGTCCTCGCCCGCCCACGGGTCGTTGGCCCGGCGGCCGGGCAGGAGCGTGCCCATGGAGCCGATCGTGGCCGCGCCCAACGAGCTGAGGCCGGCGCGGAGGCCACCCGGGGTGCGGATCTGGTCGGCGACGGCCTCGGCGTCCCCGGGCCGGCCACCGGCGACCTCGTGCTCGCGGACCTCGATCGGCTCCTCCGCAGAGGCGCGGGAGGGGCGGCGCGGCCACCGGATCTCGGGGCGGCCGACGTCGGCGATCCTCCGGCGCCACGACCGGCGACCGCCGGACGTGTCCCCGGCCGTGCGCTCGTCGTCGCGGTCTTTCTCCTCGCTCATCGCGCACCTCCCTGGCGTCCCGCGCGGACGTGCTGGCGGGCCGCCCGTCCCCGCACGGCGGTGACGACCTCGTAGTGGATCGTCCCGAGCGTCTCCGCCCACTCGGTGGCGGTGGGGCCGCCGTCGGCGCCCGTGCCGAAGAGCACCGCGGTATCCCCCGCCCGGACCGGCGGGTCCGCCTGCCCGGTGCCGTCGGGGTCCAGGTCCACGACGAACTGGTCCATGCACACGCGCCCCACGTTGGGGTACCGGCGGCCGCCGATCTCCACGTCGAGCCTCCCGGACAGCAGCCGCCACACGCCGTCGGCGTACCCGGCCGCGACAAGCGCCACGGTGGTGTCGCGCGGCGCGTGCCAGGTGTGGCCGTAGCTCACGCCCTGTCCGGCGGCGAGCTTCTTGACCATGAGCACCTCGGCGGAGAACGTCATGGCGGGCACGAGACCGTAGCCGTCGTCGGGGATCGGGCACAGACCGTAGAGGGCGATGCCGGGCCGCACCATCTCGAAACCGTCCCCGGGCCGGGTGAGGGTGGCGGCCGAGTTGGCGTGGTGGTTGACCGGGCACTCGAGGCCGCGGGCGCGGGCCTCGCGGACGCACTCGTGCAAGCGCGCCACCTGCTCGTCGATGACGGGGTTGCCGGGGTCGTCGGCGTGCGCGAAGTGCGCCATGAGGCCGGTGACCTCGACGAGTCCGGCCTCCGAGGCCTCCACGAGCCGGTCGAGCAGCGCCGGCCAGTCGTCCAGGGTGATGCCGGAGCGGGCGAGCCCGGTGTCGATCTTGGGGGTGACGCGGGCACGGCGGCCGGTCCGCCGCGCGGCGTCGAGGACCGGCTCGAGGTGGCCGGGGCTGGGGATCGCGAGGTCGACGTCGGCTTCGAGGGCCACCCGGACGTCGTCGCGGACCGAGTAGAACCAGGCGAGGATCTCGGCGTCGATGCCCGCCGAGCGCAGTGCGAGCGCCTCGGCGACGGTGGTCACGCCGAGGGCGTCGGCGCCGCCGCGCAGGGCGGCCAGGGAGACGGGGACGGCGCCGTGGCCGTAACCGTCGGCCTTGACGACGGCCATGACGCGGGCGCCGGCCGCGGAGGCGACGAGGACGCGCGTGTTCGCCTCGATCGCGTCGAGGTCGACGACGGCGCGGCACGGCGCCGGGGGGACACTGGCGGTCATTTTGTCTATTCTGCCAGCCCGCCTCACCGGGAGGTATTCGCCGACCCGCGGAGTCGCGAGATCGCGCCCGGAAGCGCCGCGAGCAGGTCCGACGCGCCGATCGGGGCGCCCGGCGGGCCCGCCCGGAGCGCGGCGTCCCGGGCGGCGCGGGAATGGGCGACGACGGCGAGGACCGCGGGCCACGACGGCGCGCCGTCGCGACCGAGCCCGTGGGCGAGCAGCGCGCCGGCCACCCCGGACAGCACGTCGCCGGAGCCGGCCGTGGCGGCCCACGAGGAACCGGCATCGACGGCCCACGCCGCTTCGCCGTCGTCGACCAGGGTGACCCGCCCCTTGAGCAGGACCGTGGCGTCCACCCCGCGCTCGCGCAGCCCCGCCGTGTACCGGCGTAGCGCGCCGGCCCGGTCGGCTCGGTCCCACCCGCCGGTGAGCCGGTCGAACTCCCCGGCGTGGGGGGTGAGCAGGACGGGGCCGGTGGCGGCGCGCAGCAGTGCGGGGTGCTCGGCCACGCAGGTCAGAGCGTCGGCGTCGAGCACGGTCGGCAGGCCCGCGGCGAGGATCCGGTCGACGTCGGCCACCGCGGCGGCGTCGGTCCCCGCGCCCGGGCCCACGACCCAGGACTGCGCGGTCCCGGCCCCGTCCACCGTGGGGTGGCACACCACCTCGGGGCGGGCGGCCACCACGGCGGCGGTGCCCGAGCCGACGTAGCGCACCATGCCGGAGGTCGCGGCGACGGCCGCCGAGGTGCACAGGACCGCCGCGCCCGGGTAGCGCTCGGACCCGGCGCGGATCGCCACGACGCCCTGGCTGTACTTGTCGTCGTCGGGCCCCGGCACCGGCCAGTCGCGGCCGACCTCGGCGTCGTGGGGCGCGGCGAGCGTGCCGGGCCCCGCGGGGAGGCCGGGCAGGCCGATGTCGACGACCTCGACCCGGCCGCACGCGGGGCCGGCGAGCAGGTGGGCGCGGCGCAGGGCCCCGAAGGTGACGGTGACGTCCGCCGGCACGTGCGCCGGGTGGACGGTGCCCGTGTCGGCGTCGACGCCGCTGGGCAGATCCACGGCGACGAACGGCGCGCCCGCGGCGGCCAGCTCCGCGACGAGCGTCGCCGCCGGTTCACGCAGCGGACCGGTCCCGCCGAGACCCACCACGCCGTCGATCACCGCGTCCGGCGTGCGGCCGGGCCCGCGGGACCGCCCGCCCGACGGCGCGTCGGGCCGCTCGACGACCGTGCCGCCGGCCCGGCGCAGCGCCGCGAGGCCCCGCGCGTGGGCGTGGTCGGGGGCGAGCAGCACCGCCTCGACGCGGCAGCCGCGGCCGCGCAGCATCGCCCCGGCGTACAGGGCGTCTCCGCCGTTGTCCCCCGAGCCCACCACGAGCAGGACCGTGCGGCCGGCCACGCCGCCGGTGCGCTCCCGCAGCAGCGCCGCGGTGTGGTGCGCGACCCCCGCGGACGCGCGGCGCATCACCGCGTCCGGGTCACCGGCGGCCGAGGCCGCGTCGAGCAGCGGCCTCTCGGCCGCGCGGATCTCCTCGACGGGGTGGGCTCGCCTCACGGTGTCACCCGCGCATCGTCATGGCGGGCCGCGCCGGCTGGTCGTCGTGGCCGGGCGACCAGCCGTACCGGGATTGTCCGTACTGCGGCCCGGGGTACTGCTCCGGCTGCTGGGACGGGTTCACTCGCGCTCCTGGGGGGGGGGGGGGATCGACGTCGGTTCGGCGCGGACGCTGGCCCACCGCGACCGTGGGGTCTCACTCCACGGTGACCGACTTGGCCAGGTTCCGCGGCTTGTCCACGTCGTAACCGCGGGCGGCGGCCACCTCGGCGGCGAACGCCTGGTACGGGATGGTGGCCAGCAGCGGCTGGAGGAGCGTGGTCGAGGTGGGGATGGGGATGAAGTAGTCGGACAGGGGCCGCACCACGTCGTCACCCTCCTCGGCGATCACGATGGTCCGCGCCCCGCGGGCCTTGATCTCCTGGATGTTGCTCACGAGCTTGGAGTGCAGGACGCCGCGGCCCTCGATGGGCGGCATCACCACGAAGACGGGCAGGCCGTCCTCGATGAGCGCGATGGGCCCGTGCTTGAGCTCACCCGCCGGGAAGCCCTCGGCGTGCATGTAGGCGAGCTCCTTGAGCTTGAGCGCGCCCTCCAGCGCCGTCGGGTAGCCCACGTGGCGGCCGAGGAACAGCACCGACTTGGAGTCGGCGAGCTCGCGCGCGATCGCCCGGACCGGCTCGAGCGAGTCCACGACACGCTGGATGAGCTCGGGCATCTTCTCGAGCTGCCGGAACTCCGAGGCCACCTCGTCGGGGTACTTGGTGCCGCGAGCCTGCGCCAGTGCCAGTCCCACGAGGTAGTTGGCGGTGATCTGGGCGAGGTAGGCCTTGGTGGAGGCCACTCCGATCTCGGGGCCGGCGTGGGTGTAGAGCACCGCGTCGGACTCCCGGGGGATCTGCGAGCCGTTGGTGTTGCACACGGCCAGGACCCGGGCCTTCTGCGACTTGGCGTGGCGGACGGCCTCGAGGGTGTCCGCGGTTTCTCCGGACTGGGAGATGGCGACGACGAGGGTGGACCGGTCGAGCACCGGGTCCCGGTACCGGAATTCCGACGCGATCTCGACCTCGCAGGGCAGCCGCGTCCAGTGTTCGATCGCGTACTTGGCCACGAGCCCCGAGTGGTAGGCGCTGCCGCAGGCCACGATGAAGACCTTGTCCACGTCGCGCAGCTCCTGGTCGGAGATCCGCTGCTCGTCGAGCACGATCCGGCCGTCCCGGAAGTGCCCGAGGAGGGTGTCGGCGACAGCGTCGGGCTGTTCGGAGATCTCCTTGAGCATGAAGTAGTCGTAACCGCCCTTCTCGGCGGCCTCGAGGTCCCAGTCGATGCGGAAGGGGCGGCCCTCGGCGGGCTCACCGGCGAAGTCGGTGATCTCGTAGCCGTCGGCCCGCATCACCACCACCGTGTCCTGCCCCAGCTCCACGGCGTCGCGGGTGTGGTCGATGAAGGCGGCCACGTCGGAGCCGAGGAACATCTCGTCCTCCCCCACGCCCAGGACGAGCGGGGTGGAGCGGCGGGCCGCGACCAGCGTGTCGGGGTGGTCGGCGTGGCTGAACACCAGCGTGAAGGCGCCCTCGAGGCGATTCAGGACAGCGCGGCAGGAGGCCACGAAGTCGCCGGCGGTGGGGCCGTCGTCCATCGCGCGCGCGAGCAGATGGGCGGCCACCTCCGAATCCGTGTCCGAGACGAGGTCGACGCCGGCGGCCTCCAGCTCGTGCCGCAGGGGCGCGAAGTTCTCGATGATGCCGTTGTGGACGATCGCGACCTCGCCCGACACGTGCGGGTGGGCGTTGCGGTCGCTGGGGCGACCGTGGGTGGCCCAGCGCGTGTGGCCGATGCCGGTGGTGCCGGCGAAGGAGTCGCGGCCGGCGGCGTCGAGAGCGGCCTCGAGGTTGGCGAGCTTGCCCTCCTTCTTCTCCACCCGGGTCGCCCCGGCGCCGTCGAGCACCGCCACCCCGGAGGAGTCGTACCCGCGGTACTCCATCCGGCGCAGGGCCTCCACGACGACCGGCAGAGCGGCCTGATGACCCACGTATCCGACGATTCCGCACATGCGCGCCAGTGTAGTCGCGCGGGTCGGCCCGCCCCGGCACCGTCCGGCGCGGCGAGGCGATACTGTGGCAACCGTGGCCACCAAGACCAAGAATCTCCTCGACACGCTGAGCCGCCGCGGCCCCCACGGGGTCGACACGGGAGATCTCGGGTTCACCGGAACCCCGGGCACCGTGTTCGTCCCCCGCGGCGTGGACTCCCCCGCGCCCCTGGTGGCGTTCGCCCACGACTGGACCAAGGGGCCCCGGCACTACGTCGACACGCTCAAACACCTCGCCTCGTGGGGCTTCGTGGTGGTCGCGCCCGACACGGACACCTCGGGGCGGCCCCACCACCAGCACTTCGCCGACCACCTGTCGGCCGCGATCGAGGACGTCCTCGTGGCGCGCCTGGGCCGCGGCTCCGTGCGCGCCGATCCGCGACGCATCGCGGTGGCCGGGCACGGGCTCGGCGGCGGGGTGGCCGCGCTGCTGGCCTCCCAGCGCACGGACATCGACGCGGTGGCCATGATCTTCCCCAAGGACACCGTCCCGTCCGCGGCGGACGGCGCCGTCTACTGCGACTCCTCCGCACTGATCCTGTCGGCCTCGGGTGGCGTCCAGACCGAGGACGCGCGGTCGCTCCACCTGGCGTGGCGGGGCCCCCTCGTCCACCGGCGGCTGGAGAACGCGATCGAGCGCGGATTCGTGGAGCGCAATCCGCTGCTGGACGGGATCGGGCTCGCGGACCCGGACAAGCGGACGCACCGCACCGTGCGGCCGCTGCTCGCCGGCTACCTGCTGGCGACCCTGGCCGGGGACGACACCTACTCGGCGTTCGCCGACCCGGAGGAGAAGATCAAGAACTCCACCGCGGTGACCTACGAGATGCTCGAGGCGGAGGAGGACGACCTGCTGGCCGACGCGCCGCCGCTGTTGAGGTTCGTCAAGTCCTTCACCGGCGGCTGAGCCCTCCCGGGGCGGCCTCCCCGCCCCGGCCGGCCGCGACTGCCGGCGGATGCTCCGGTGATTCGCTCACTCGCACACCCGGACGCTCCCTCTCTCTGGAGGTTCCACCGCGTCGCCGGCGCTCGCACCCCGCGCTGACCACCCGAAGTGAGCGAATCACCCCGAACAGACTGCGCGAATCAGTTCAGCCAGTCCGTTTCGCACAGCCCCCACAGCCAGATTCGCTCACCCGCCGACCCGCGGAGCGCCGACGCCCTGCCCGGCGACACCGGGTGGCCCCGACCCACGCGACGAGTGGGCTCTCTGTTGCTCGTGTGACGGCAGCTGGACCGGTGCGACGCGAATCCACGTGAGCGAGTGAGCGAAACGTCAGAGCGTCGTGAACGCATGGGCCCGGTCCCGGCAGCCCAGGTCCCGGCGCCCCCGGCGCAACCGGCTCAGACCGCGGCCACGACCTCGGCCAGCCGGTCGGCCACGGCCCGGGCGAGGTCGGCGTCCTCGGCCTCGACCATGACGCGGACCAGCTGCTCGGTTCCCGACGGCCGCAGCAGCACCCGTCCGCCCGACCCGAGCCCGGCCACCTCGGCGGCCACGGCGTCGGAGACGGACTCCGACGCGGCTACCGCCGCCTTGTCGCCGACGGGCACGTTGACCAGCACCTGCGGCAGTACCGTCATCACGCCCGCGAGCTGGGCGAGCGTCGAGCCGGTCTCGGCCATCCGGGACATGATCCGCAGGCCGGTGAGCACACCGTCGCCGGTCGTCGCGTGTGCCGGCAGCACCAGGTGGCCGGACTGCTCGCCGCCCAGGCTGAAACCACCCTCGCGGAGGCGTTCGAGCACGTAGCGGTCGCCCACCTTGGTCTCGGTGACCTCGATCCCCGCGGCCTGCATGGCCACCTTGAGCCCGAGGTTGCTCATGACCGTGGCCACGAGCGTGTCGCCGGCCAGCTCGCCCGCGTCGCGCATCGCCAGCGCGAGGATCGCCATGATCTGGTCGCCGTCGACCACCTCCCCGGAGGCGTCCACGGCGAGGCACCGGTCGGCGTCGCCGTCGTGGGCCAGACCCAGGTCGGCACCGTGCTCGCGCACGGCGGCGCGGACGTCGTCGAGGTGGGTCGAACCACAGTCGTCGTTGATGTTGTAGCCGTCGGGCGTGGAGTGGATGTCGATCACCGTGGCGCCCGCCGCCCGGTAGGCGCGGGGCGCGGCCTGGCTGGCGGCGCCGTTGGCGCAGTCCACGACCACGGTGAGCCCGTCGAGCCGGTTCGGGGTCGAGGCGAGCAGGTGGGCGACGTAGCCCTCCAGGGACTCCTCGGGGGTGGCCTGCGTGATGCGACCGATCGCCGAGCCGGTGGGTCCGGTGACGGGCCCGTCGCCGAGCGCCGCCTCGATGCGGTCCTCCACCTCGTCGTCGAGCTTGTGCCCGCCGGCGGTGAAGAACTTGATTCCGTTGTCCGGCATCGGGTTGTGGGAGGCCGAGATGACCGCACCCAGCGCGGCGCCGTGCTGCGCGGTGAGGTGCGCGACGGCCGGCGTGGGCAGCTCGCCCACCAGCAGGACGTCGACGCCCTGACTGGCCAGCCCCGCGGCGAGCGCCGCCTCGAGCATCTCCCCCGACACGCGAGGGTCGCGGCCCACCACGGCCAGAGGCCGCTCCGACCCCGCCGCCCCCGGGGAGGCCCCGTCCGTCGCGAGGACCGCGGCCGCCGCCGCGCCGAGGCGGACGGCCAGGTCCGCCGTGAGGGTCCGGTTGGCGAGCCCGCGCACGCCGTCGGTGCCGAAGAGTCGGGTCATGGTGAAGAAAGCTCCTGGAAGGGGGTGGGCGGCTCGGCCGCACGGCATGCGCACGGTACCACCGGCGGACGGGGGGACCCTCACGAACGCGCCAGGGCAGGCACCCGCCGGAGCGGGGCCTGCCCTGGTGATCCGGACGCGTGGATCAGCGCTTCGAGTACTGCGGGGCCTTGCGGGCCTTCTTGAGGCCGGCCTTCTTGCGCTCGACGGCGCGGGCGTCCCGGGTGAGGAACCCGGCCTTCTTCAGGGCCGAGCGGTCGTCCGGGGCGTACACGGTGAGCGCCCGGGCGAGGGCGAGACGCATCGCGCCCGCCTGGCCCGAGGGTCCGCCACCGTGGAGCAGCGCCACGATGTCGAACTGCTCCTCGCGCTCGACGGTCACCAGCGGCGACTTGACGAGCTGCTGGTGCACCTTGTTCGGGAAGTAGTCCTCGAGGGTGCGGCCGTTGAGTGTGAACTGGCCGGAGCCGGGCACCAGACGGACGCGGACGACGGCCTCCTTGCGGCGGCCCACGGCCTGCGCCGGGCCGGAGGGGACTGCCGGGGCGAACTGCGCGTCGGCGTCGGCGACGAACTCGGTGCCGCCGGCGTAGTCGGCCTCGCTGTAGTCCTCGGCGACCTCGGCGGCGAGCTCCGCCACCGTGTCGTCGGCGACCTGGGCCTCGGGGGTGATGTTCTCGTCGGTCACTGGGCCACCTGCTTGATCTCGAAGGGCACGGGCTGCTGGGCGGCGTGCGGGTGATCGGGGCCCGCGTACACCTTGAGCTTGGAGGCGACGGCGCGGCCGAGCTTGTTGGTCGGGAGCATGCCCTTGACCGCCTTCTCCACGACGCGCTCGGGACGCGTGTCCATGGCCTTGCCGAGCGTCTGGGTCTTGAGGCCGCCCGGGTGACCCGTGTGGCGGTGGAAGACCACGCGGTCACGCTTGTTCGACGAGATCGCGACCTTGTCGGCGTTGACGATGATGACGAAGTCGCCGGTGTCGGCGTTGGGAGCGAACTGCGGCTTGTGCTTGCCGCGGAGGAGATTGGCGGCCTGGACGGCGAGTCGACCGAGCACCACGTCGGTGGCGTCGATGACGTACCAGGCGCGCGTCACGTCCCCGGGCTTGGGGTTGTACGTGGACACAGGCGATACCTCTATTGTCTCGTGGGCTGCCGGCCAGGCGGGCGCCCTCCCCCTCACACGGCGGCCGGTGGTGACCCGTGCGAGGCGGTCCACCGCCCCACCTCGGGGTGGCGGGGACGCCGACGGACAACACTACCGGCCCGCGGGGTCCTGCTCCAACTCGCCGCCCAGGACTTCGGCGTGGACCGCGTCAGCGAGCGGCCGACGCTCACGCCACCCGTGGCGGACGAGGTCGGGCACCTCCTGCAGCGCGGTCACCGGACCCAGGCACAGCCAGGCGATCGGCCTGACCGGCGGGGCCGCGCCGACGAAGCGAGCCAGGAACTCCTCTTCATAAAACGACACCCAGCCCATCCCCAACCCTTCGGCCGTGGCGGCGAGCCACATGTTCTGGATGGCCAGGACGGCAGAGAACAGGCCGGTGTCGTCGACGGTGCGGCGTCCCAGCACGTGTCGTCCGCCGCGGGCGGGGTCGTAGGTCACCACGATTCCGGTGCCCGACTCCCGGATCCCCTCGACCCGGATGGTCCGGAACGTCTCGGCCCGCTCTGGGGGGAGCGCGGCCGCGAAGTCAGCGCGGCATCCGGCGACGTGCTCGGCGAACGCCCGCAGTCGGGCGGGGTCGCGGACCACCACGAAGTCCCACGGCATGGTGTTGCCCACGCTCGGTGCCGCGTGGCCGGCGGCAAGGACACGGTGCAGGGCGTCCGCGCCCACCGGCTCACCGGAGAACTCCGCACGGACGTCCCTGCGCGCGGCCACGAGGTCGTACAGCACGCGCCGTGCGGCGGATCGGGCCCCTTCGTCGCTGTGACTCATCGGTTAAACTCTCCCCCGGTTCCCGCCCTCGTAGCTCAGTGGATAGAGCACGGCTCTCCTAAAGCCGGTGTCGGAGGTTCGATTCCTCTCGGGGGCACCGCACGAGCCCGGCTGCGGGTCACGACGTCGCACGACCTACGTGCGCCAAGTCCGCGCGAACGTGCCGGTGAGCGCGTAGATCGGCAGGCCGATGACGAGGTTGACCACCGCGGCGGCCAACCCGTCGAGCAGGCTGGGCGTGATGAGCAGGGGCAACGCGACCGCGGCGACGATCGTCAGCCCGATGATCCAGCCGAAGAAGCCGCTCGGGTTGGGCGTCCCCACGTGCAGGAGGAACCACAGCAGGCCCGCCACGAGCGCGGCGACCGCGCCGTAGATCGCGTACATCGTGGGTGTGTTGCCGCCGTTGGCCCAGGTGTGCCCGAAGCGGGCGAAGAGTGCGTCGACGATCCACGCGCCGAGGCCGCCCGCCAGGGCCGCGACGACGGCCGTGGCCACCACGCTGCCGACGAACCGCGTCATGTCCAGCTTCGGACCGCCGCGGCCGGGCCCGTCCACGGCCGCACCTCCGTCGGCGTAACCCCCGTCGGCGTATCCGCCGCCCTGGTACTGCCGGTCGTCGTAGCCGTAGTCCTGGCCGGGCCGGCCCATGCGTCGCGTCTGGTCGTCCTGTCCGGGATACATCCGAGTCGCCTCCGTCTTCCGGGTCGTGGCCCCCGAGGGTAGCCGCTCACGGTCGTCGGCCCCACCGACGACACGGCCCGCCGCACCGGGAGCGGTGCGGCGGGCCGGCCGGGGTGGGCGCGAGAGGCGTCAGTGCGAGACGGCCTTCTCCACGCCAACGCCGGTGAGCGAGCGGACCTCCATCTCGGCCGCCTTACCCGGGTCCTCCTTCTTTCGGGCGCCCACGTGGGTGCCCACGAAGCCCAGGAGGAAGGCGAGCGGGATCGAGACGATCCCGGGGTTGGACAGCGGGTAGATCGCGAAATCCACATTCTCGCCGAGCATCGCCGTGGCGCTGCCCGATACCGCGGGAGAGAAGGTGATGAGCAGCAGGCAGGAGATGAGCCCGCCGTAGATCGAGAACAGTGCGCCTGTCGTGTTGAACTTCTTCCAGAACAGCGAGTACAGGATCGTCGGCAGGTTGGCCGACGCCGCCACGGCGAAGGCCAGGGCCACGAGGAACGCGATGTTCTGGTTCATGGCACCGATGCCCAGGGCGATCGCGGCGATACCGATGACGATCACGGTGACCCGCGAGACCCGGAGCTTGGCGGCCTCGGTGGCCTTCCCGTGCTTGATCACGCCGTCGTAGATGTCGTGCGCCAGCGAAGCCGACGCGGTGATGGCCAGGCCGGCGACCACCGCGAGGATCGTGGCGAACGCGACCGCGGAGATCACGCCGAGGAAGATCTCGCCGCCGAGGGCGAAGGCCAGCAGCGGGGCCGCGGCGTTGGACTTGCCGGGGGCGGCGTCGATGACGTCGGGCCCGACCATCGCTGCCGCGGCGTACCCGAGGACCAGCGTGAACAGGTAGAAGGCACCGATGAGACCGATGGCCCAGGTGACGGAGCGGCGGGCCTCCTTGGCCGTGGGGACCGTGTAGAAGCGCATGAGCACGTGCGGCAGGCCCGCGGTACCCAGGACCAGGGCGATCCCGAGGGAGATGAAGTCCAGCTCCTTGGTGACCGTGCCGCCGTAGCGTAAGCCCGGGTTGAGGATCTTCTCGCCGTCCGGTGAGGCCGCGACAGCCTGCGCGAGCAGGTCGGAGAAGTTGAACTTGACCAGGATCAGCACCCAGACACACATCATGGCGACGCCGCCGACGAGCAGCACGGCCTTGACCATCTGCACGTACGTGGTGCCCTTCATGCCACCCACGAGCACGTAGACAATCATGATGAGGCCCACCACGGCCACGACGATCGCCTGCCCAGTGGCGTTCTGGATGTTGAGCAGGAGCGAGACCAGTCCGCCCGCGCCGGCCATCTGGGCGATGAGGTAGAACAGGCACACCGTGAGCGTGGAGAGCGCGGCGGCCATGCGTACGGGCCGCTGCCGCAGGCGGAAGCTCAGCACGTCGGCCATGGTGAACCGGCCGGTGTTCCGGAGGGTCTCCGCCACCAAGAGCAGCGCCACCAGCCAGGCGACCAGAAAGCCGATCGAGTAGAGGAAGCCGTCGTAGCCCTGCATGGCGATCGCGCCGGCGATGCCGAGGAAGGACGCGGCCGAGAGGTAGTCGCCGGCGATGGCGAAGCCGTTCTGGGGGCCGGTGAAGCTCGCGCCGCCGGTGTAGAAGTCAGCGGCGGTCTTGGTGGACTTGCTGGCCCGGAGGACCAGGGCCATGGTGACGACGATGAAGACGCCGAACACGATCATGTTGAGCGTCGTGCTGCCGACCTCGTCGCCCGGGTTCAGGTCGTTGAGCGCGTGCGAAGTGGTGATCATCGGACGGTCCCGCCTTCCAGCGCGGTGCGGATCTTCTCCGCGCGGGGGTCGAGCTCGCGGTTGGCGAACCGGATGTACGCCGCGGTGATCCCGAAGGTGGTGACGAACTGCAGGAGGCCGATCACCAGGCCGACGTTGATGTTGCCGAGCAGCTTGATCGACATGAAGTCCTTGGCGTAGATCGCGAGCAGGACGTACAGCAGGTACCAGGCCAGGAACGCGACGGTGAGCGGGAAGACCCACTTGCGGAACGTCCGGCGCAGGTCCTGGAACTCCGGACTCGCCTGCATCGCGAGGAACTCATCGGGAGTCGGGGTGCGGCGGCCGCTACCCCCGTCCCGCGGATCGGCGGGTTGGGACACGGGTACTCCAATTCGGTCAGGCGAGGCGACCGTCAGTAGTGATGGGCCTCACAGGTTTCGACCGAAGCAGTGTGACACGGAGCACAGTCCTCGTTCGACCGGCAATCCCGAAAACTCCCCCGGCGCCGGAAAATCCGAGGTGGCACCACCCCCATTGGTGGGGTCGGGGCCGGCGACTCAGGCGCCGCCGCGTTGCTGGATGTCGGTCGCGGCTCGAGCCCTCGGAGGTGGCGGCGAGAATCGGGGCGTCCGCGGTATCGGAGACCGTGGGGTCGCCCATCGTCAGCTCGGGGCGGCGAGTGCCGAGATCCGGGTGTCCATGTCCACCCCGGCGTCGCGCGAGGCGATGACGACGGGGGCGACGCCAGCGAGTTGAGGTCGGCCCCTAAGGGGATCCGGACGTCCTGCGACAAGACCGCGAGCCGGAGCGCCGAGTCCGCCACCCACACGTCCGGCAGCGCTTCGCGGCCAGCGGGCCTCATCGTCATCTCCGCCGAGGACACCGTGTCGACCCGGAAGTCGTGGCACCCGTCGGCCTCGCCGGCCGCCCCGTGGGACGCCCCCGCCCGGGTCAGCGTCCGCGGAAGACCGGCGGCCGCTTCTCCTCCCGCGCCGCGCGGGCCTCGGCCATGTCCTCGCTCTGCCAGACGCGCCGCTGGAGGGCGGTGTGTTCGTCGCGGGGCAGCAGGCGCGCGTCGTCGTCGTTGATGACGGTCTTGATGTGCTGCAGCGTGAGCGGGGCGAAGCCGGCGACCTCGGCGGCCAGCTCCATCGCCGCCTCGAGGTCGCCGATCTCGTTGGCCAGGCCGATGCGCACGGCCTCCTCCGCACCCACCGGGCGGGCGGTCATGAGCACCGTGCGGGCGTGCCCGCCGCCCACGACGTTGGCCAGCCGCTTGATGGTCCAGTTGTCCAGCGCCAGACCCACCTTGACCACGGGGACGGTAAAGACCGCGCCGGGCGCCACCACGCGTAGGTCCGCGGCCAGGGCGAGCTGTACTCCGGCCCCCACGGCGGGGCCGTTGACGGCGGCGACGACGGGAACGGGCACGGACTCGATGGTCCGGAGCATCGCGGCATGGGCGCCAGAGAACTCCGTGTTGTAGACACCGCCCGAGAGATCCGCCCCCGCACAGAAGGCGGTCCCCGCCCCGGTGACGACGATGGCGCGCACCGGATCCTCGGACTCGGCCAGGGCACCGGCGGCCTCGACCGCCTCGCGTAGCGCGGTGCACACCTCGGCGTCGAGGGCGTTGCGGGTCGGGTGCCGATCGATGGTGACGACGGCGACGGCGCCGTCCCGACGGGTCTGGATCATGACGCCGACATTACCCCCGACGCGACGGGGCGCCGACCACTCCGTCGGCGCCCCGTTCGGATCGGGTCGTGGCGTCAGGCCGCCTGGTGGCAGTCGCACTCCACGTCGCAGGTCTGGTGCTCGCCGCACAGGCCTGTCTTGCAGCAGGCGCACTCGGGACCGCAGGTGCACTCCGGGCCGCACCCGCAGGGCTTGTTCTCGGCCATGACGGACTCCTCTCGTCGGACTGGGCCGATCTGGCCCGCCGCCCACACATTAGCGCATGCGCATATGATTACGCATCTGCCCCCGGAGCGCCGCCGTAGGATCGCGGCATGGCACGCACCGGCGCTCGACAGATCCTCGACCTCGTCCTCGACGGCGGTTCGTTCCGGTCGTGGGACGGCGAACCCGTCCGATCCCTCCAGGTGGAGACCAGCCCGGACTACGCCGACGACCTCGCGCGGGCGGCCGAGAAGTCGGGCGTGGACGAGTCCGTGATCACCGGCGAGGGCACCCTCGACGGGCGCCGCGTGGTGCTCATCGCGTGCGAGTTCGACTTCCTCGCGGGCTCGATCGGCATCGCGGCCGCCGAGCGGATCGTCTCGGCGATCGAGCGGGCCACCGCCGAGCGCCTGCCGATCCTCGCCTCCCCCACCTCCGGCGGCACACGCATGCAGGAGGGAACGGTCGCATTCCTGCAGATGGTCAAGATCTCCGCGGCTGTCGCCGGCCACAAGGCCGCCGGCCTGCCGTACCTCGTCTACCTGCGGCACCCCACAACCGGCGGCGTCTTCGCCTCGTGGGGCTCCCTCGGCCACGTCGCGGTGGCCGAGCCGGGTGCGCTCATCGGATTCCTCGGCCCCCGCGTCTACGAGGCCCTGTACGACGCCCCGTTCCCCGAGGGCGTCCAGGTCTCGGAGAACCTCGCCGAGCGCGGGATGATCGACGGCGTCCTGCCGCCCGACGGGGTCCGCGACCTCACCGCCAGCGCCCTGCGGGTGCTGTGCCAGGACCCGCCGTCCGAGGGCGAGCCGACACCGCCCCACGGGCCGGTGCCCGAGCCGGAGTCCGATGACTCCGCGCCGCCCGACGCGTGGGACGCCATCACCCGCTCGCGCCGCCGCGACCGCCCCGGCGCCCGCGCCTTCCTCTCCCGGACGGCCACCGACCGGGTCCGCCTGTCCGGCACCGGCCAGGGCGAGGACAGCGGCTCGGTCCTGCTCTCACTCGCCCGCTTCCGCGGGCAGTCGGCCGTCGTCCTGGCCCAGGACCGCGACGCCGAACACGAGACCAGCCCCCTCGGACCGTCGGCGCTGCGCTCGGCCCGCCGCGGCATGCGTATCGCCGCCGAGATCGGCGTCCCGCTCGTGCTGCTCATCGACACCCAGGGCGCCGCGCTGTCCCGGGAGGCCGAGGAGGGCGGCCTCGCCGGCGAGATCGCCCGCAGCCTGTCCGACCTGGTCACGCTGCCCACCCCCACGGTCTCGGTGATCCTCGGCCAGGGCACCGGGGGCGCGGCGCTGGCGATGCTGCCCGCCGACCGCGTCCTGTGCGCCCGCCACGGCTGGCTCGCCCCGCTCCCGCCGGAGGGGGCGAGCGCGATCCTCTACCGCGACACCACCCGCGCCGCGGACGTCTCGCGAACGCAGGGCGTCACCTCGGGCGACCTCTACGAGGCCGGGATCGTCGACGTGGTGGTCCCCGAGCGACCCGACGCGGCCGACGAACCGGACGCCTTCTGCGACCGCATGGCCGACGCCGTGGCCTCGGCGTTGATCGAGGTCCGGCGGCTTCCCCCCGAGCGGAGGTACGCCGAGCGGATGTCCAGGTACCGGCATCTCGGCCTGCCATTAGAGTGAACCCCGTCACAGGACAAGAGCACGGAAGGCACCACCGCATGTCGGACTACGCCACCGCCCACCGCCAGTCGATCGAGGACCCGGACGCCTTCTGGCTCGAGGCCGCCAAGGGCGTCAGCTGGACCACCACACCCACCACCGCGGTCGACGGCTCGCGGCCGCCGATCTACAAGTGGTTCCCGGACGGCGAGCTCAACACCTCCTACAACTGCATCGACCGCCACGTCGAGGCCGGCCGCGGCGACCAGGCGGCGTACATCTACGACTCCCCCGTCACCGGCACCAAGGAGACGGTCACCTACTCCCAGCTCCTCGAGCAGGTCGAGGCGTTCGCCGGCGCGCTGCGCGCCGAGGGTGTGGGCAGGGGGGACCGCGTCGTGATCTACATGCCCATGATCCCGCGGGCCGCGGTGGCCATGCTCGCCTGCGCCCGCCTCGGCGCCGTGCATTCCGTGGTGTTCGGCGGGTTCGCCGCCCCCGAGCTCGCCATCCGGATCGACGACGCCCGGCCCAAGGTCGTCGTCACCGCCACCGGCGGCATCGAGCCCAGCCGCAAGATCCCCTACTTCCCCATGGTCTCCAAGGCCCTCCAGCTCACCGAGCACAAGCCCTCCGCCGTGCTCGTGGCCGCGCGCGCCGACCAGTTCCCGGACGAGGTCTTCCCCGAGACTCCCGGCACCACGTGGACCGACTGGGACGACGCCGTGGCCACCGCCGAGCCCGCCGGGCCGGTCACGGTGAACGCCAACGACCCGCTGTACATCCTGTACACCTCCGGCACCACGGGCATGCCCAAGGGCGTGGTCCGCGACAACGGCGGGCACGCCGTCGCCCTGACCTGGTCCATGTGGAACGTCTACGGCGTCAAGCCGGGCGACGTGTGGTGGTCGGCCTCCGACGTCGGCTGGGTCGTGGGCCACTCGTACATCATCTACGCACCCCTGCTCGTCGGCGCCACGTCGATCATCTACGAGGGCAAGCCCGTCGGCACCCCCGACGCCGGGGCTTTCTGGCGCGTGGCCTCCGAGCACAAGGCCGTCGCCCTGTTCACCGCCCCCACCGCCGTCCGCGCGGTCCGCAAGGAGGACCCGAACGGCGAGGAGATCGGTAAGTACGACCTGTCGGCCATGCACACCCTCTTCTGTGCCGGCGAGCGCCTCGACCCCGAGACGTACCAGTGGGCCACCGACAAGCTCGGCAAGCCCGTGGTGGACAACTGGTGGCAGACCGAGACCGGCTGGCCCATCGCCTCCAACCTGCGCGGCCTGGACCCCATGCCCATCAAGGCCGGCTCCCCCACCGTCCCCGTGCCCGGCTACGAGCTCCACGTGCTCGACGGCGAGGGCAACCAGCTGCCCGCCGGCGACGAGGGCAACCTCGCCATCAAACTCCCCATGGCGCCCGGCACCCTGCTCGGCCTGTGGGAGGACGACGAGCGGTTCGTCTCCTCCTACATGTCCGTCTTCGACGGCTACTACTCGACCGGCGACGGCGGTTACATCGACGACGACGGGTACGTCTACGTCATGGGCCGGACCGACGACGTCATCAACGTCGCCGGCCACCGCCTGTCCACCGGCTCGATGGAGGCCGTGATCGCCAAGCACCCGGCCGTCGCCGAGGCTGCCGTGATCGGCGTGCGCGACGAACTCAAGGGCCAGCGTCCCGTCGGTTACGTGGTGCTCAAGGTCGGCGAGGTCCGCGACCCGGACGAACTGCGGTCCGAACTGGTGACGATGGTCCGCGACGAGATCGGCGCCGTCGCCACGTTCCGCGACTGCACCGTGGTCCAGGGCCTACCCAAGACGCGCTCGGGCAAGATCCTGCGCAAGACCATGCGGCAGATCGCCGACGGCCAGGAGAACGTGCCCGTGCCGTCGACGATCGAGGATCCACAGGTACTGGAGGACCTCACGCCCTTCCTGCGGCAGCAGGGCTAGCGCCCCGGGCGCCCGGCTGAATCACATGTGCCGGACGCCGGCTCAGGCGTCGAGCAGGTCGATGACGAAGACCAGGGTCTTGCCGCCGAGAGGGTGCAGCGCGGCAGAGGTGCCGTAGGCCTTGTCCGGCGGGATCACCAGCTGGCGGCGGCCGCCGACCTTCATACCCGGGATGCCCTCCTGCCAGCCCTGGATGAGGCCGTTGAGCGGGAAGGTGATGGACTCGCCGCGGTCCCACGAGGAGTCGAACTGCTCACCCGTCTCGTAGTCCACGCCCACGTAGTGCACGGTGACGTTGCCGCCTGCCACCGCCTCCGCGCCGTCGCCGACCGTGAGGTCCTCGGTGACGAGCTCGGTGGGCGCGGGGCCCTCCGGCATGTCGATCTCGGGCTTGTCCATGCGGTGACTCCTTCTGGGGGGCGCCGACGCGTATGTCAGCGGTGACCAGCGCCGGTCAGCGCTCGCCGATCGGGGTGAACGTCCGCTCGGCCGGGCCGGTGTAGACTTGGCGCGGGCGGTTGATCTTGGTGGTGGGATCCTCGCGCATCTCGCGCCAGTGCGCGATCCAGCCGGGCATACGGCCGAGGGCGAACAGCACGGTGAACATCTCCGTTGGGAAGCCCATGGCGCGGTAGATGAGGCCGGTGTAGAAGTCCACGTTCGGGTAGAGCTTGCGCTCCACGAAGTAGTCGTCCGCCAGAGCCGTCTCCTCGAGCTTGAGCGCGATCCCGAGCAGCGGGTCGTCCGAGTGCGAGAGCAGCTCGTGGGCGTGCTTCTTGGCGATCTGGGCGCGCGGGTCGTAGCTCTTGTACACGCGGTGGCCGAAGCCCATGAGCTTGACGCCGTCGACCTTGTTCTTGACCTTGTCCATGTAGTCGGTGGCGTCGCCGCCCTCCGACTCGATTCGCTCGAGCATCTCGAGCACGGCCTGGTTGGCGCCACCGTGCAGCGGGCCGTAGAGGGCGTTGATGCCACCGGTGATCGAGGCGTACAGCGGCGCCTCGGACGAACCGACCATGCGGACGGTCGAGGTGGAGCAGTTCTGCTCGTGGTCGGCGTGCAGCACGAGGAGCATGTCCAGGGCGCGCTCGACCTTCTCGGTGATCTCGTAGTCCGGCCCGAACGTCATGCGCAGGAAGTTGCCCGTGTAGCCGAGCGAGGTATCGGGCGCGACGGTCTCCTGCCCGGAGCGGATGCGCTCGATCGCGGCGGCGAGGGTCGGGCCCCGGCCGAGAAGGCGGGCCGTGGCGAGGTCGACGGCCTTGGGGTCGTCGATGTCCAGGTCGTCGCCGTGGGTGCCGAACAGGCTCACGCCGGCCGAGAGGACCGGCATCGGGTGGGTGTCCGCGGGGAACGCCTGCAGCAGCGGCAGCATCTGGCCGGGCAGCTCGGTCTCGCCGAGGACCTTCTCGGTGAACTCGGCGAGCTGGGCCTCGGTCGGGTCCTCGCCGTAGATGAGCAGGTAGGACACCTCGAGGAACGAGGCGTGCTCGGCGAGCTGGTCGATCGGGTACCCGCGGTGGCGCAGGATGCCCTCGCCGCCGTCGATGTAGGTGATGGAGGAGGTGCACGAGGAGGTGTTGACGAAGCCCACGTCGAGGGTCGTCATCCCCGTCTTGGACAGGAGTGGGCCGAGCTGCACGGCGTCACTGCCGCACGTCGCATCGACCACGTCGAGCTCCAGGTCACCACCGGGGTACGACAGTGTTGCCTTGCGGTCCGAACCGTTCGAGCCTGCGGTCACGCGATTCCCTCTCCGACGATTGGTCCCGGCGGCGACTGTCCCGCCTCGATGTCCAGTGTGCACCTCGGGGCCCGCGGCCCACGGGTGCGCTGTGGCACACCTTACCGTGCTGGTCGCCACCGATTCGACGCGTCCCACCGAGAGCACCCCCCGGAAAGGACACCGGTCCAGGTTAGGGGTGCAGACGAACGACCGACCACCGGTCGCCGTCCCGGACGCACTCCACCCGGTCGTGGAACCGGTCGCGGCCACCCTGCCAGAACTCCACCCGGTCCGGCACGAGCCGGTAGCCGCCCCATCGCTCGGGCATGGGCACCTCGTCCTGCCCGGCGAACCGCGCCTCCGCGGCCGCGAACAATGACTCGAGCTCGCGCACCGACCCCACCGGGCGCGACTGGTCCGACGCCCAGGCCGCCACCTGCGACCCGCGCGGTCGGGTGCGCCAGTAGGCGCGACTCTCCTCGGGGTCGAGCGGACGGCACGCCCCCTCGAGGTGCACCTGCCGCTCGACGACCAGCCAGGGGAACGTCACCGAGGCGTACCCCGAGGCCGCCAGCTGGGTGCCCTTGCGGGACGTCGTCGTCGTGAAGAAGGTGAGCCCCTGCTCGTCCACCCCCTTGCACAACACCGTGCGGGTGGAGGGGCGCCCGTCGGCGCCGACGGTGCCGAGCACCATGGCGTTGGGCTCGCGGACCCCGCGCCGCCCGGCCTCGTCGAGCCACGCGGTGAACAGGGGCAGCCACCCGACGGCGAGGTCGGCCTCGTCGAGCCGGGTGTGCAAGCCGTAGCCCACCCGCATCGTGTCGAAGTCGGTCGGCTCGAGGGTGGGTTCCGTGGCGGCGTCCTCCATGCCCCCCGACGCTACTCCGGCCCGTCGGGGTGTCGGACTACGATGACACCCATGAGCGATCAGCTGCCCACCATCCCCACCGACCTCCTGCCCACGGACGGCCGCTTCGGCTGCGGCCCGTCCAAGGTCCGGCCCGAGCAGATCGCGGCCGTCTCGGACGCCGCTACCACGATCATGGGCACGAGCCACCGCCAGCCGGGCGTGAAGAACGTCGTGGGCCGGGTCCGCGACGGGCTGCGCGAGCTGTTCTCGCTCCCCGAGGGCTACGAGGTGGTTCTCGGAAACGGCGGCACCACCGCCTTCTGGGACGCCGCCGCGTTCGGCCTCGTCCGCGGCAAGTCGCTGCACCTCACCTACGGCGAGTTCTCCTCCAAGTTCGCCAAGGTCACCGGCGCCGCGCCGTTCCTGGACGACCCGGTCGTCATCTCCGCCGACCCGGGGTCGGCCCCCGACACCGCCTCGGCCTCCGACCCGTCGGTGGACCTCATCGGCTGGGCGCACAACGAGACCTCGACCGGCGTCATGGTCCCCGTGACCCGCCCGGCCGGGTCGGGGGACGCCCTCGTCGCGATCGACGCCACCTCCGGCGCCGGCGGCCTGCCGGTCGACATCACCGACGCCGACGTCTACTACTTCGCGCCCCAGAAGTGCTTCGCCTCCGACGGCGGGCTCTGGGTGGCGCTCATGAGCCCGGCCGCGCTGTCCCGGGTCGAGGAGATCGCCGCCACGGACCGCTGGTGCCCCGACTTCCTCTCCCTGCCCACCGCCGTGGACAACTCGCTCAAGAACCAGACGTACAACACCCCCGCGGTGGCCACGCTGCTCATGTTTGCCGACCAGATCGAGTGGATGAACACCCAGGGCGGTCTCGACTGGTGTGTGGCGCGCACCGAGGACTCGTCCTCGCGCCTCTACGACTGGGCGGAGGCCAGCGACTACGCCACCCCGTTCGTCGCCGAGCCCGCGCACCGCTCGCAGGTCGTGGGCACCATCGACCTCGACGAGAAGATCGACGCCGCGCAGGTCGCCAAGACGCTGCGCGCCAACGGCGTCGTCGACACCGAGCCCTACCGCAAGCTCGGCCGCAACCAGCTGCGCATCGGCATGTTCCCGGCCATCGACCCCGAGGACGTCACCCAGCTCACCCGCTGCATCGACCACGTGGTCTCGCAGCTCGGCTGAGCGAGTCCGCGCCGCCCGGCTGCGCGCGTCTGCGCGACTGGGCCGGGGTGCTGCCCTACCATGTGGGGAACGCCCCGGCCCCGGGTGCGCGTCACCCGAGTCGCCGCCGGCGGGGCCACGAGAAGTCGAGGAGGCGGCATGCGGCAGCTGAGGATCGTCGGGGTGGACACCGACTCGTCGGTGGTCGAGTGCGAGATCCGGGACACCGGGGAGAAGCTCGCCCTCCCGCTCGACGACCGTCTCCGCGCCGCCGCCCGCGGCGAGTACCTGCCCTCCGACACCGGGCCGCGGCCGCCGGTGACGGGCACGCTGCGCCCCCGCGAGATCCAGGACCGCATACGGCACGGCGCCTCCCCCGAGGAGGTCGCCGCCGACGCCGGCGTGCCGCTGTCGCGCATCGAGGGCTTCGCCGTCCCCGTCCTGCTCGAGCGCGCCACCGCCGCCGAGCTCGCCAGGGGCGCCCATCCCGCCCTGCCCGACGGCCCGGCGCTGGACACCCTCGCCGAGCGCGTCGAGTCGGCCCTCGACCGCCGCGGCATCGATCCCGACCTCGTGACGTGGGACGCCTGGCGCGACCGCTCCGGCGGCTGGGTCGTCCGCACCTCCTGGCCCGCGGGCCTGTCCGACGACGCCTCCGCCACCTGGTCGTTCGTCCCCGACTCGCACGGCGGCGCGGCCCACGCCCTCGACGACGAAGCCCACGGCATCCTCGACCCCGACCGCGCGACGTCGCTGCGCACGGTCGCGTCCCCGCCCCCGCTGCCGCCCGGCCCGCCGCCGGTCCGCGCCGTGCCGGCCCCGGTCGAGCCGCCGCGCGACGAGGAGCCCGGGTCCGCCTCCCGCCCCGCCCCGGTCCCGGACGAGCGCCCCGCGCCGCCCACGCCGCTGCCGGCGGCCGGTCGCGAGGAAACAGGTGACGACGACGAGGACTTCCTCCGACACCCGCCGGCCGAACCCGAGCGCCGCCCGTCGCGCCGCCACCCCACCATGCCGTCGTGGGAGGACGTCCTGCTCGGTGTCCGCAGCAAGGACGACTGACCCGCGCGCATGACCCACCACGTCACGACCTTCTGGTACCTGGACACCGACGACCCGGCCGCACCGATTCGCTCCGGGATGCCGTCCGACCCCGGCTTCGCCCGCCGGCTGCTCTCCAAGCTCTTCCCCACCGTCACGGTCACGTCGCTGGGCGCGTTCCCGCTCAACCGCTCGGCCTCCGCCGGGGCCGGCGAGATCTACGTGGGCTCGTTCCCCGGCCTCACGGTGGTGCACACCCCGGTCGACGCGCCGCTGGAGCTCTCCGAGACGGACGTCACGTGGCTGCGACTGGTGGAGGCTCCGGTGATACTCGCGTTCTCGCACGACCCGGCGTCGGGCGTGAGCGGGTTCGCCCGCTGGGAGTCCGGCCGGCTCGTCCGATCGTTCGCGGGCGCCGACGACCGGATCGTCGAGGACGAGGGCATGCCGCTGCCGTTCGAGCGCCCCTACTGGGCGGGCGAGTTCCCGCTCACCGGGCACGCCGACGACCCGCTCGCCCTGCCGTTCGCCCCGGAGGCCCTGCTCCACGCCGCCCACCGGGACTGGCTGGGCTTCGACCTCGACCCGGGTGGGCTCGACGTCCCCGTCCACGGGTTCGCCACCGACGGTCGCCGCGAGGTGCGCCAGCACCGCCCGCCCGTCGGGCCGGCGGTGCACCTCATGGGCTCGCCGGGCCGCGCCGAGCTCCACGCGGCCGCCCAGCGCGAGGCCCGGGGCTCCGGAGACGACGCCCGGCGCGCCTCGTCGCCGTACGAGGCGGACGACTACGAACGCGCCCCCCTGGCGGCCCAGGACGGCGGCACGGCCCTGGGCGCGTTCCGACGGGTCGCTGGCGCGGTCGGCGGTGCCGTCCGCCGGGGTGCGGACGCCGCCGCCCGTCTCCGGCCGGGCCGCCGGTGACCGTCACCCGGTCGATCCTGCTCTTCGCCCTGGCGGCGCTGCTCGAGATCGGCGGGGCCTGGCTGGTGTGGCAGGGGGTCCGCGAGCACCGCGGCTGGCTGTGGATCGGCCTCGGCGTGGTGGGGCTGGGCCTCTACGGCTTCGTGGCCACCCTGCAGCCGGACGCCAACTTCGGGCGGATCCTCGCCGCGTACGGCGGGGTCTTTGTGGCCGGCTCGCTCGTGTGGAGCATGGTGGCCGACGGCTTCCGCCCGGACCGCTACGACGTGGTCGGAGCGCTGATCTGTCTGGTCGGCGTGGGCGTGATCATGTATGCCCCCCGCTAGACCGGCTCGACCCCGCGGGCGCGCTCGTAGAACGCCACGGCCGCCGCGGTGGCCACGTTGAGTGAGTCCGTGCCGGGCGTCATGGGGATCGCGGCGCGCACATCGCAGGCCCGCATCGCGTGCTCGGTGAGGCCGGGTCCCTCGGCGCCCAGGACAAAGGCGACCTTCTCGGCGTCCACGGCCCGCGCGAGCGGCACGTCCGCGGACGGGGCGAGCGCGACCGTGCGGAACCCCCGCGCCCGCAGGTCCTCCAGGGAGCGCTGCCACGTCGTCGGCGTCCCCGGCAGGTGGGCGAAGGGCAGCCGCAGGACGTGCCCCATCGACACCCGCACGACCCGCCGATAGAGCGGGTCGCCGGTGGCGGCGCCGAAGAGCACGCCGTCCACCCCGAGCGCGGCGCAGTTGCGGAAGAGCGCGCCGAGGTTCTCCGGGTCGTTGACCCCTTCGAGCACGACCAGCGTGTGCGCGCCGGCCACTACGTCATCGACGGGCAGCGGCGCGGGCCGCTCGGCCGCGGCGAGGATGTCGCGGCTCGAGCGGAAGCCGATCACCTCGCTGATCAGCTCCTTGTCGGCGCGCAGGAACACCGCGTCGCCGGCTCGCTGGTCGGCGTCCCAGCCCTCCTCGGCGGCCTCGCGACGCAGCTGGGCCAGGCGGGCGTCGGTGCCCAGCAGGACGTGCGGCCGGAACCGGGAGAGCAGCATCCGGCCCACCACATAGGTGCCCTCGGCGATCACCAGCCCGCGCCCGCCGGGCAGGTCGGGCCGCCGGTCGGAGTGGTTGAGGTCGCGGAGGTCGTCGAGCCGCGGGTCGGCGGGGTCCTCGACGTCACTCACCAGCACGGGCGCGCCCCCTCCCAGACTCAGGCCAGCGCGTCGGTGATGGGGCCGATCGCAAAGAACACGGCGAACGCGATCGCCACGCCCCACAGCAGTGGGTGCACCTGGCGGCCCTTGCCGGTGGCGGTGGCGAGCACGACCCAGGCGATGAAGCCCACGCCGATGCCGTTGGCGATGGAGTAGGTGAACGGCATCACCACCATGGTGAGGAAGGTCGGCAGGGCCACCTCGAAGCGCCGGAAGTCGATGTTGACGATCTGCGCGATCATGAGCGCGCCCACCACGACGAGCGCGGGCGCGGCCGCCTCGACGGGCACCACCTCGTAGAGCGGGGTGAGGAACATGGCCACGAGGAACAGCGCGCCGGTGACGATGTTGGCCAGGCCGGTGCGGGCGCCCTCGGCGATGCCCGCGGCGGACTCCACGAAGACGGTGTTGGACGACGACGAGGTGAGACCGCCCGCGACGGCGCCGACGCCCTCCACGACGAGCGCCGTCTTCATCCTCGGCAGGTTGCCGTCGGCGTCCGTGAGCTCGGCCTCCTTGCCGAGACCGGTGAACGTGCCCATGGCGTCAAAGAAGTTGGCGAGCAGGAGGGTAAAGACGAAGAGGCTGGCGGCCAGGGGCCCGATGCGCGTGAACGCACCGATGAGGTCGACCTCGCCGATGAGCGAGAGGTTGGGCAGTCCGCCGAGCGACTCGGGGATGCTCGGGACGGCCAGGCTCCAGCCGGTGGGCACGGGCTCGCCGTCGACGAATGACGGCCCGGTCTTGGTGACGGCCTCGACGATCGCAGCGACGACGGTGGTGATGACGATGCCGACGAACAGCCCACCGCGGACCTTTCGTGCCACGAGGACGCCACACAGCAACAGGCCCAGGACGAAGACGGCGGTCGGCCACGAGGCGATCGAGCCGTCGATGCCGAGCCCGACCGGGACGGTGGTGTTGGCGGCGTCGGGCACGCGGCGGACGAAGCCGGAGTCGACGAGGCCGATCATCGCGATGAACAGGCCGATCCCCACGGCGATCGCGGCCTTGAGGTCGCCGGGGATGGCGTCGAAGACCGCCTTGCGGAACCCGCTCACGGCGAGGACGACGATGATGAGGCCCTCGATGACGATGAGCCCCATCGCCTCGGCCCACGTGACCTGCTTGGCGATGGTCACCGCGACGAGCGAGTTGATGCCCAGGCCGGTGGCGAAGGCGAACGGGTAGCGGGCGATGGCGCCGAACATCACGGTCATGACGCCGGCGGTGAACGCGGTGACGGCGGCGATCTCGGGGATCGACAGGCGGGCGCCGGTGACGTCCTCGCCCGAGCCCAGGATGAGCGGGTTGAGGATGACGATGTAGGCCATCGCGAAGAAGCTCACGAGCCCACCGCGGACCTCGCGGCCGACCGTCGAGCCGCGCTCGGTGATGTGGAAGTAGCGGTCGAGCGCGCCGAGCCGTTGAGGCGACGGCGGCGAATCCTGGGTGCTCTGGGTCATCAACGGACCTTCCTGAGGCTGGCCTGAGAGGCATGGTCGAACCGTCACAGCGTAACCGGCCCCGTCCGCTGCGGTAGCGTCGCGGGCATGACGGGGCGTGAGGGCGGGGCGGATCAGGCGGCGCGTCCCCGCGTGCCCCGCATCCCGGGTTACCTGCTCGATCCGCGGCCGGTGGTCATCGTGGGCACCCTCGCCTGGACGTTCGCTCTGCTCGCGGAGATGCTCGTCGCCGACGCGGACATGCACACGGTGATCCTGTGCGCGGTGGGCGTGGGCGTGGGCGCGCTCGGCACCTTTGTCTACGTCCTGCAGCGGCGGGCCGTGCTACGCGGCAGCGAGGGCGCGCAGGTCGGCCTGGACTTCGACCTCACCGACACCGTCCGTGGCGTCGAGACCGAGCAGGACTGACCGCACGCGACCCGTCTCCCGTCTCCGGTCTCCCCCGCCTCCCTCTGCACGGGGCCGGGGCTGATCAGGCCTCGCCGGGCGCGCGCTCGTCGCCGCCGTTCGCCATCGGCTCGGGATCCACCGGCTCGTCCGGGGAGTCGAGTTCGACGTGCGGGGCCCGCGGAGCCGCGGCGGCGCGGCGGGCAGCCATCGTGGCCGCGAGCTGCTGCGGGAGCACCACCACGTCGACGGCGGCGTCGTCGTAGGCCGCGGCGACGGGCGTCGAGGACTCGGGGCTCACCTCGACCTCACTGTGCGCCCCGCAGCCGTACTGCAGGTGGACGATCTGCCCGTCGGCGGAGAACTCGTTGGCACACACCCCGAACATCGCGCCGAGCGAACCGGTGACGGGGAGGAGGAAGCCGCAGGTGCCGCAGTGGTGCTTGGCCCCGCGGGCGATCTCGGCGTCGGGCCCGCGCTCGGCGGCCCAGCGGGCGGCCGCGGCGGACCGGCCCTCGCGGCTGAGATGGCGCGGGCGGCCGAGGCCCACCGGGCCGGCCAGCTCGTCGAGTTCCTCGTCGCCGGTGAGTAGCTGGCCGGGGACGAGCCGCTCGTCGTCCTCGGCGGGCGGGAGGAGGTCGCCGGCCCCCAGGTCGCCGGGCCGGATGCGCTTCTCCCACGGCACCCATTCGGGCGCCACCACGGCGTCGGCGCCGGGCAGCAGGGAGATCTCGTCGACCGTGACCTCGCCGCCGGGCACCAGCGCGAGGACGCACGCCCAGTGCCAGCCGCGGTAGCCGGACAGCGCGGCGGCGAAGCGGTGGGTGGTGGTGAACGGCGCCTCGATCGCGTGCCCGAGGTGCTCGCCCACCCCGTCGGCGGCCACCTCCGCGACGGCGGAGCGCGCCACGTCCACGGCGGCGGCCAGCCGCTCGCGCAGCGCGTCGTCGAATTCCGGCGACGGCCCGGGGGCCGTGTCCGGTGCGTCCGTTCCTACCTCGGTGTCCACCCCTCCCATTATGCGCGTCGACGGGTCTGTCTCACGGCCCGGCCTTCTGTGCGGCATCCTGAAGGCATGCGCAGCCTCGTCGGCCCCCTCGCCCCGCTCGTCCTCACCGTCGGCCTGGCGGGGGCCCTGTCCGCGTGCGCGGACTCGGGAGAGGACGCCCCGTCGGCGTCACCGGCCGCCGACACCACCCTCGCCTCGTCGAGCGTGGACACCGGCTCGGCGGGCTCGGCCGGGGGCGGCGTGGCGGTGGGCGACGGCCCCGAGCAGCCCGCCCGGGGCACGGTCGAGGTGGTCCGCACCCTCCCCCACGACTCGCGCCTGTTCACCCAGGGCCTGCAGGTCGTGGGCGACCGGATCTACGAGTCCACGGGGCACTTCGGCCGGTCCGAGGTGCAGCACCGCCCCCTGGAGGGCGAGGGCCCGGTCGTGTCGGTGCCGATGGCCCCCGACGAGTTCGGCGAGGGCCTCGCCGTCACCGACGACACCGTGTGGACCCTCACGTGGAAGAACGGCGTGGCCCACAACCGCGACCCCGAGACGCTCGAGGTGCGCTCCGAGGCGCGGTACCCGGGCGAGGGCTGGGGCCTGTGCTACGACGGCGAACGGCTCGTCATGAGCGACGGCTCCGACCGCCTCACCTTCCGCGACCCCGTGACCTTCGAGGAGACGGGGACGGTGCCCGTAACCGCCGGCGGCGCCCCCGTCCCCCGGCTCAACGAGCTCGAGTGCGCGGACGGCACCGTCCTGGCCAACGTCTGGATGACCGACGACGTGGTGCGCATCGACCCGGCCTCCGGCCACGTCACCGCCGTCTACGACGCCTCGGCGCTCGGGCAGCCCCGCACATCCGACCAGGACGCGGTGCTCAACGGGATCGCCGCCCTCCCGGACTCGGAGAACGTCCTGCTCACCGGCAAGCTCTGGGACACCGTGTACGAGGTGCGGCTCGTTGACTGAGGCCCCCGGCGGCGACGCGGGGGCCGAGCGCGGGGCCGCCCGACGCCTGGGCGGGACCACGCGCCGGGCGGCGGGCACGGTCGGCCGAACCGCGCGCCGGGTCTTCCACGCCGACGGGGCGGACCGGTCCGGACTCGCGCCGCTCAGCTACGTCACGGTCGCCAACTTCGCGTGCGACGCGATCCTCGCCGTCGCGCTGGCCAACACGTTGTTCTTCTCGGCCGCCACGGCGGAGTCCCGCGGCAAGGTGGCCCTCTACCTGTTGGTGACGGTGGCCCCGTTCGCCGTGCTGGCCCCGGTCATCGGCCCCGCCCTGGACCGGCTGCGCAGCGGGCGGCGTCTCACGGTGTCGCTCACCTTCACGCTGCGGGCGGTCCTCGCCGTCATCCTCGCGCTCAACGTGGACACGTGGCTGCTGTACCCGCTGGCACTGGGGATGCTCGTGCTGTCCAAGACGTTCGGCGTGGTCAAGGCCTCCATCACGCCGCACGTGCTGCCGCCGGCGCTCGACCTGGTCCGCACCAACTCCCGGCTCAACGTGCTGGGCCACGTGTGCGGATCGCTCGTCGCGGGCGCGCTCGCCGGGCTCGTGGCGTGGGTGTGGGACTCGCCCACCGCGCTGTGGCTGCTCGCGGGGGTGGCGCTGGTCGCGGCCTACGTGGCCATGACGATCCCCGCGCACGCCGAGGCCGACGTCCACGAGGAGTCGGCCACCTGGACCGTGCACGGCCGCCTCACCGGCGCCCTGCGCGCCGCGCTCACCCGTCCGCTGGGGCGCAACGTGCTCGCCGACCTGTGGGCGGTGTCCTCACTGCGGCTCCTCACCGGCTTCCTCACCCTGTTCCTGGCGTTCGTGGCCAAGGCGCAGGAGGACGCGTCCGCGGTGGAGCAGGCGGGGATCCTCGCCGTGGCCGGCGCCGCGGGCGGGATCGGGACGTTCGCCGGCAACGCGGTCGCGGCCCGCATCCCGTTGGGCCGGCCCGGCCGGATCACGGCGACGGCGGGCGGGGCCGCCCTGGCTGCGTCCGTCGTGGCGGCGTTCCTCGGCACCATCTGGGCGGCCGCAGCGCTGGCGCTCGTCGCCGCGGTGTGCAGCGCGCTGGGCAAGGTCGCACTCGACGCCTCCATCCAGACGGACATCCCCGATTCCGCGCGGTCGTCGTCGTTCGGCCGCTCGGAGACCGCGCTGCAGCTCTCGTGGGTCGTCGGCGGTGCGCTCGGGGTGCTCCTTCCGCCCGACTTCACGGTGGGGTTCGCGGTGGTGGCGGTGATCGGCGCGGTGATGTACGCGCAGTCGGCCCTCACCGCGCGCGGCCGGACCCTCGTCCCGGGCCTCGGCGGCAACCGCCCCCGCCGTCCGGGCCCGCCCGGGGCCCCGGTGTGACCGACCCGGGCCACCTCGGCAGAATGGGGCCGTGAGCTCCACCAGCACATCCGAGTCGTCCCGCCGTCGCATCCGCCCCGTGACCTGGGCGATCCTCGCCTGGATGGTGATCATGATCGCCGCCATCCTGGGGGCCTGGCAGGGTTCGGAGTCGCGGCACGGCGCGCTGCCGGAGATCACCGTGACCACCGAGCGAGGCCACCAGAAGGTCCTGCCGTTCACCGCCACGGACCTCGACGGCAACACCTTCACCAATCCCGTCGCCGAGTACCGCGTGCACGACGAGGGCGTCATCGGGGTCCGGCTGCCCTCCGAGCTCCGGCGCGCCGCGCTCGCGGTGGTCGAGATGCGCGAGAACGGCGTCCACGAGCGCGAGATCCAGCCGGGCGGACCCGGTCAGCTCCGCATCCCGGTGATGTCCGACGACCTCGGCCGGCTCGAGGGCCTGGCGATCATGGCGGGCACGCTGGTCTACAACGCCGACGGCGAGGAGACCCTCCTCAACGGTGAGTGGTCGGTGGGCTTTCTCTATGACGGCGAGGTGGACTGACCCGGTCAGGAGTCCAGGTCGCGGGCCACGGCCCGCAGCACGGACGCGACCCGGGAGGCCACCTTGTGGTCGGGCCTGCGACCCCGCCGCAACTCGGGCTGGACGGTCGACTCGAGCACCTTGATCATGTCCTCGACCATCCCGTGCAGCTCGTCGGCGGAGCGCTTGGGCCCGCCGCGGGGGGCGCGCTCCTCGGCGGCCGCGGGCTCGTCATGGACCACGACGCGCAGCGCCTGCGGTCCGCGGCGCCCGGAGACCATGTCGAACTCGACCCGCTGGCGGGGCCGCAGCGTCTCCACGCCGGCCGGGAGGGCGTCGGCGCGGACGTAGACGTCCTCGCCGCCCTCCTGCGACAGGAAGCCGAACCCCTTCTCCGCGTCGTACCACTTGACCTTGCCGCTGGGCACCGCGCTCCACCTCTCCACCGGTCGCGCGCACGCGCGTCCCTTCCAGTCACTACCGGCAACCGACTGTACCCGCGCGGGCTCGCGTCGCCCCGGCGGTCCCCGGGCGGTACCCTCCCGGTGTGAGTTCCGACGACCGGCGCGACGATCCGCGCGACCCGCACGACGACCCCTGGTCCCCGGACTCCGCCCGCGGGCCGTTGGACGGGCCGCGGCAGGACCGGGCCCGGGGGCGGGTCCTGCTCCGGGTTGCCGTCGTCCTCTTCGCCGTCGGCGTGCTGTTCTCGGTCCTCGCCGCGGTGGTGCCCATCGCCCTCGGCCGGGACGCCCCGACGGTCCTGTATCTGGGCGCCATGTTCTTCACCCCCGCCGGGTTCCTCCTCGGGCTCGCGTCGGCGTTCCTCGGCTCGCGGCCGCCCGGGGTGTGACCAATCCCACAGTTCGCCATCCCTCCTGGTAACGACGGGATAACGGCGGGGCATCCCGACCTGTCCGGCCTCGCTTTATTTCAGAATGGTGACGATTGCGCATCGGCCCGGTAGTGTCCTTCGCAGACTCGTCAGCGAGTTGGCATCGGCCGCGACACCGAACCCCGCCCAGCGGACCGATGGACAGTGATCATCCACCGGGCGGGGGCGGGGGACCCACCACGGGCCCACGTCGGGCCGGCGACCCACGGTCGCCTTGGGGTGAAGCCGCCGAGAGGCGGCCGGGCGCACTCGTCCGAACCCGACAGCTCACCCCGTAGGCACTGAGTGAAAAGGACTGACGCGTACATGACCTCGTACACCGGACGCCACCGCGCCGCCACCACGACCTCCGCCCCCAAGACGGCCGCCAAGGTCGTCCTCGCGGGCACCGCCTTCTCCGCCGCCGGCCTCGCGCTGGCCCCGGCCGCCAACGCCGCGCCGGATTCCGACTGGGACCGCCTCGCGCAGTGCGAGTCGGGCGGCAACTGGGCGATCAACACCGGCAACGGCTACCACGGCGGCCTGCAGTTCTCGCCGAGCACCTGGGCCGCCTACGGTGGCACCGAGTTCGCGCCCACCGCCAACCAGGCCACCCGCGAGCAGCAGATCGCTGTCGCCGAGCGCACCCTCGCCGGCCAGGGCTGGGGCGCCTGGCCCGCCTGCTCGGCCAAGCTCGGCCTGAACAGCGCCCCGACCCCGCGCGACGTCTCCGGCGCGCCGGCCGCTCCCGCGGCCCCGGCCGCCCCCGCCGCCCCGGCCGAGGTCACCGCCGCCGACCACGTCGCGACGCTCGCCGCCGCCGCCAAGGCCCAGGGCATCACCCTGCCGATCGAGGCCACCTACGAGGCCAACAAGGCCGCCGTGGACGAGGCCTACAAGGCCAACCAGGACGCGGTCGACGCGTTCTTCAGCAACTACCTGGGCTGATCCGGGCACACCCGGCAGACCGACGACGCGGGCCGCCGTTCCCCTCGGGGAGCGGCGGCCCGCGTCGTACTCGGTGCGCCTCAGGCGGTCACGTGGTGACCCGGGTCCGGTTGACCACGGTGTAGGGGTGCACGTAGTTGATCGCGTCCGCGGGAAGCGGGAAGGTCTCCTGCCCGAAGGGCGACAGGCCTCCCGCGACCAGCGCGGACAGTTCGGTGACCGGGTGCTCGCCGAACGAGGCGTCGGGCCAACCCGGGTTGTCGTGAGTCAGTTTCTTGGCAGCCACGTGGGTAGTCTCTCACCTCCGGCACGCTTCGTCAGCAACTGGGTCGGATCCACCCCGCCGTGTCCACCCCGCCCGTCGCGGCCTCACTAGGCTGGGAGGGATCATGACGACGACGCGCGCCCCGTCCCGGCCCGGCTCCGGCGGCGACCCCGACTTCTCGGCCTGGCTCGCCGGGCGATCCGACGACGCCCTGGTGCGCCTGTGCGAGCTCCGGCCCGACGTCGCCGCCCCTCCCCCGACCTCTCTCGAGGTCCTGTCCTCGCGCCTGCGCCTGCCCGCCTCCGCGGTCCGCGCGCTCGGCGACCTGGACTGGCCGGCTCTCCTCACCCTGTCCACAGTGGTCGCGCTCGGCGCGGACTCCGGCCCGGTCCCGGTGGTGGCGGTAGCGGACCGGCTGGGCGTCGGCGTCGACGACCCCGCGTTCGTCGCCGCGCTCGCGGCACTGCGCGAGCGGGCCCTGGTGTGGGGCGAGGAGTCCTCGGCCCGGGTCGTGGCCGTGGTGGCCGGGGCTGTGGAGAACGCTCCGGTCGTCGCGCCCGATCCCGGCGAGCCCTCCGGCGAAGCCCTCGAGGCCGCCTGGTCCGGGCTCTCGGAACCGGCCCGCGCCGTCCTCAGGGCGATCGGCCGCGGCCGCACCCCGGCGGGCGCTCTCGGCGCCGAGGCCGCGCCGACGGTCCGGGAGGCGGCCGCCGAACTGGCCGCAGCCGGCCTGGCCACCATCCGGCACGGCGACGACGGCGCGACCGTGATCCCCCACGCCCGCGCCCTGGACCGCGCCCGCCACGGCGCCCGGCCGACCGGCGCTTCCCTGCTCGACCGCCCGCCCGGTTTCGAGACGCCCGCGCGGGCGCGTCCGGCCGCCGGCTCCGCCGCGGACTCCGTCGAGGCCGCCGCCGGGGTGGCCGCGCTCGACCTGCTGCACCGCTGCGACGCGGTGCTCGCCGCCCTGTCCACCGTGCCCGCGGCCACGCTCAAGGCCGGTGGCGTCGGCGTGCGCGAGCTGCGCCGCGTGTCCCGGGCCGCCGGGGTGGACGAGGCCGAACTCCCGCTGCTGCTGGAAACCCTCGCCTCCGCCGGCCTGCTCGCCGAGGGCGACACCGAGGTGGGCGACGAGGCCTACGACGCCGTGTGGGCCCCCACCGAGGCCGCCGACGTGTGGGCCTCCCGCGAACCCGCCCGCCGCTGGGCCGACCTCGTCCTGGGGTGGTGGACCTCCCCGCGCGCCGCCTGGCGGGTCGGGACCGAGCTCGACGGCGGCGGCACCGTCCCCGCGCTCGGCGACCCGGCCGGCCCGCCCCCGCAGGCCGAACGCGCCCGCACACTCGCGGCGCTCGCCGCCGTCGAGCCGGGTGCCGCCCCCGACGAGGCCGCGCTGCCCGAGGTCGTCCGCTGGGCCTCGCCGCTGTGGGTCTCGCGGGCGGGCGGGCGGCCCGCACAGGAGACGATCACGGAGGCGCGGCGACTCGGCCTCGTCGTTCTCGGCTCCGCCACCACCGCCGCGCGGCGCCTCGCCGCGGGGGACCCGCCCTCCACCACCCCCGACGACCTCCTCGACGTCCTCACCGCCGCGCTCCCCGAGCCGGTCTCGGAGGTCATCGTCCAGGCCGACCTCACCGTCCTCGCGCCCGGCCCGCTCGCGGCCGACCTGGCCGCCGAGTTCGCGCTCCTCGCCGACGTCGAGTCCGCCGGCGCCGCCACCACCTACCGGATCACCGAGGCCTCGCTGCGCCGCGCGCTCGACGCCGGCCGCACCGCCGCGGGCCTACGCGACCTGCTCGCCCGCACCTCGGTGACCCCGGTACCGCAGTCCCTGGACTACCTCGTCGAGGACGTCGCCCGCCGCCACGGCCGGCTCCGCGTGGGCACCGCGTTGTCCTTCGTCCGCTGCGACGACCCCGCGCTCGTCGCCCAGGTCACCTCCTCCCCGGTGGCCGAGTCCTGCGCCCTGCGGGCCGTGGCCCCCACCGTGCTCGTCTCCCAGGCCCGGCCCCTCGACCTCGTCGAGGCGCTGCGCGAGCATGGCTTCGCGCCCGTCGTCGAGGACACCACCGGCGCCGTCGTGGCCCTCACCCGCCCGGCCGCCCGTGTCCGCGCCACGCCACCCGGCCGGGCCCCGCGCGTGCCCACCCGCGTCGCCACGCCCGCCGAACTGCGCTCCGCCGTGGCCGCGATGCGCTCGGCCGACCGGGTCCGGGCCGCCGGCCGCGGCGCCGGCCTGACCGGGGAGGCCGCAGTCGCACGGCTCCACGAGGCCGCACGGACCGGCACGGCGGTCATGGTCTCCGTGGTGGACACCCAGGGCCGCTCGACGACCCGCCTCGTCGTCCCCGCCTCCGTCGGCGGCGGCCGCGTCGAGGGCATCGAACCCGACTCCGCCGAGCCCGTCACCCTGCCCCTGCACCGGGTCATCACCGTGGCCGACGTCGAGCCCACCCGCTGACCCCGGCCGGCACTTCGCCCGCCGCCGCGCCGCCCGGATTTCCTGGACAATGGGCGGTCTGGCCCGGCGTCCACCCGGGCCGCGAACCGAGGGAGGGTTTTTCCGTGAGTGGTGGTCCGCTGATCGTCCAGTCCGACAAGACCGTGCTGCTGGAGATCGACCACGATCAGGCCGACGACGCCCGCCAGGCGCTGGCCCCGTTCGCCGAGCTCGAGCGCGCCCCCGAGCACGTGCACACCTACCGGATCACGCCGCTCGCCCTGTGGAACGCCCGGGCCGCCGGGCACGACGCCGAGCAGGTGGTGGACGTGCTCGTCACCTACTCGCGCTTCCCGGTTCCGCAGCCGCTGCTCGTGGACATCGTCGAGACCATGGCGCGCTACGGCCGGCTGCAGCTGGTCAAGAACCCGGCGCACGGGCTCACGCTGGTCTCGCTCGACGCCGCCGTGCTCGCCGAGGTGCGCCGGCACAAGAAGATCTCCCCCATGCTCGGTGCCGAGATCGACGCCGACACCGTGGTGGTCCACCCCTCCGAGCGGGGCCGCCTCAAGCAGGAGCTGCTCAAGGTGGGCTGGCCGGCCGAGGACCTCGCCGGCTACGTTGACGGCGAGGCCCACCCCATCGACCTGTCCACCGAGCACGAACAGTGGGAGCTCCGCGACTACCAGCAGATGGCCGCCGACTCCTTCTGGGCCGGCGGCTCCGGGGTGGTGGTGCTGCCGTGCGGCGCCGGCAAGACCATGGTCGGCGCGGCCGCGATGGCCAAGGCCAAGGCCACCACGCTCATCCTGGTGACCAACACCGTCGCCGGGCGTCAGTGGAAGCGGGAGTTGCTCGCCCGCACCACCCTCACCGAGGACGAGATCGGCGAGTACTCCGGTGAGCGCAAGGAGATCCGGCCCGTCACCATCGCCACCTACCAGGTGGTCACGCGCAAGACCAAGGGCGTGCACCGGGCGCTGGAGCTGTTCGACTCCCGCGACTGGGGCCTGATGATCTACGACGAGGTGCACCTGCTGCCCGCGCCCGTGTTCCGCATGACCGCCGACCTGCAGTCGCGACGCCGCCTCGGCCTGACGGCGACGCTCGTGCGAGAGGACGGCCGCGAGGGCGACGTGTTCTCCCTCATCGGCCCCAAGCGCTACGACGCGCCGTGGAAGGACATCGAGGCGCAGGGGTGGATCGCGCCCGCCGACTGCATCGAGGTGCGCGTGACGCTCACCGAGAACGAGCGGATGCTGTACGCGACCGCCGAGGCCGAGGACAAGTACAAGCTGTGCTCCACCGCGCGGACCAAGATCCCGGTGGTGCGGCGGATCCTGGAGAAGCACGCCGGGGCGCCCACGCTCGTGATCGGCGCCTACCTCGACCAGCTCGAGGAGCTCGGTGCGGAGCTGGACGCACCCGTCATCCAGGGATCGACGTCCAACTCCGAGCGCGAGAAGCTGTTCGACGCGTTCCGAGCCGGGGAGATATCCACGCTCGTGGTGTCCAAGGTCGCCAACTTCTCGATCGACCTGCCCGAGGCCAGCGTCGCGGTGCAGGTGTCGGGCACGTTCGGATCGCGTCAGGAGGAGGCGCAGCGGCTCGGACGACTCCTGCGGCCCAAGCAGGGCGGCGGGCAGGCGCACTTCTACTCGGTCGTCGCCCGCGACACCCTCGACGCCGAGTACGCCGCGCACCGCCAGCGGTTCCTCGCCGAGCAGGGTTACGCCTACCGGATCGTCGACGCCGACGACCTGCTGGGCCCCGGGATCCCCGAGGTGGGATAGGGCCGGGCGAGGCGGATGACCGGGCGGCCGGCACCCTCGCGGAAGGCTCGAAGGCCGCGTTCGGTCCGGGAGTTTTCCAACGGGCGCCTGTTCTGACATTCGGTTCCCGGGCTGCCCGGCTCCCCGGCCCGCTGCGGGCGCCGCCTGGGATACTGGGCCCATGGCCGCCGATCGCTCCCCCCGCAACCCTCATGAGAAGTACCGCCTCGCCGACATCCCCGTCGACGACGCCTGGGTCCGCAAGCACAACGAGAACCTCTCGGAGGTGCGGCGCCTGCAGTGGTCGGCGGGAATCCTCGGCGGCATCGTGCTCGCGGCCGGCATCGGCATGCTCATCGTGGCGGAGTTCGAGGCGTGGGGCTGGATCATCGCGGCGCTGGCCGGCGCGTTCGCGATCGGCTCCCTCGCCATGATCGGCTACATCCCCCGCAAGATGGGGTCGATGCAGCACGCCTACTCGACCTCCGAGCTCGTCCCGGCCGTCATCGCCGAGGTCCGCCCGCGCGGCGTGACCCTGCTGGCACTGGTCGACCGCGCCGTCGACCGTTCGGCCGGGAAGCTGCCCGCCCTCGTGGCCCGCAACTGCGGACCTGTCGCGGGCCACGAGTCGAAGGTCGGCGAGCGCGTGCCCTGCGTCGCCGTGGTGGGCAACCGGAGTGCCCGCGGCCGCGACAACCTCTACCAGTTCATCTCCCCGATGCCCGTCGCGTGGGCCACCTCCGACTCAGCGGCGCTGCGTCGCCTGGAGAAAGAGATCCCCTCGGGTGAGTGGGAGCGGCTGCGCCAGAACATCGACCGCGTGGACGAGGTCCAGGCCGTGCCGGCAAGCCTGCTGCCCCTGGACTGAGCCGCCGCTCCGGGCGTGGGTGCCCCCGGGAGTGATTCCGGGGACCTGACGTACCACGCACCACCAACTAATCTGGAGGTTCTGCCAGCCCCGGCCGAAAGGACCCCCGTGCCGTTTCCCCTGGATGTTCCCGAATCGCAGCTGCGTAGTCGGCGAAGCCAGAAATGGCGGGCCTATCCGGAGGACGTACTTCCGATGTTCGTGGCGGAGACCGACGTGCTTCTCGCGCCCGCCATCCGCGAGCGTCTGGCCGACGCGGTCGCCGACGGGGACACCGGGTACTTCACCGAGATCGAGCGGTTCGCCGGGGTGTGCGCGCGCTTCTACTCGCGGTTCGGTTACGAGGTGCCCGAGGAGACAGTGGTGCCGGTCAACGACGTGGGAGTGGGGGTGCGCGAATCACTGGCGCGGTCCCTGCCGCCGGGCGCCGGTGTCGTCTACACGCCGCCGGTGTACATGCCGTTCGGGCCGTGGATCCGGCGGGTGGGGATGTCACCCGTGGCGGTGCCGCTGCTGGGTCACGACGACGACAACCCCCGCCTGGATCTCCCCGGCATCGAGCAGGCCCTTCATGAGGGCGCACGAGGCGTGCTGCTGAGCCACCCGCACAACCCGACCGGCGTGCTGCACTCCGCTTCCGAGCTGGCCGAGCTCGCCGAGCTGGCCGAGCGCTATGACGCCGTGGTGGTCTCGGATGAGATCTGGGCCCCGCTGACCATGCCCGGCGTGGACTTCACCTCGTTCCTGGCGGTGTCCGATACCGCTCGCGAGGTGGGGTTGGCCATCTCGTCGGCCTCCAAGGCCTTCAACCTGGCCGGGTTGAAGTGCGCGTTTGTGATCAACGGCAACCCCGGGAAGTTCGCGGTTCCGCGCTCGGCGCTGTCGGGTGCGGTCGGGCATTTCGGGGCGCTGGCCGGCGAGGCGGCGATGACCCGGTCGCTGGACTGGCTGGACGAGATGCGGGCGGCACTGGCGTCGAACCTGGACCTCATGGAGCGGCTACTCGCCGAGCACCTCCCCCGCGGCCGGTGGCGCCGGCCCGACGCCGGGTTCGTGGCGTGGATCGATCTGCGCGCCTACCCGGGGCTGGGCGACGACCCGGCGGCCGTGTTCCTGGACGAGGCCCGTGTGGCGCTGAGCAACGGCCCAGCGTTCGGCTCCGAGGGCAAGGGCTTCGTCCGCGTGAACTTCGCCTGTTCCGAAGAGATTCTCACGGAGGCGTTCACGCGGATGGGGCGTGTGGCAGCCGCGCACTGAGACCGAGCCCCCTGACCGGCAACTCACTCCCTCTCCCGTTCTGCGTCCGCCACCTGGCCATACGCTGCCGTCCGCGGCTCCGCGCGTGACGAGCTCACCGACCGCCACGCCGCAATGTGGCACATCTCACACACCTTACCTTTAGGTAAGGCACACCTAAACCGGCTAAGGTAAGGCTTGCCTCAGCTAAGGGGCCATCCACCGGGTGCAGCCGGCGCCCGGGCCGACTTCACGAAGGAACGAGAATGTCTTTCTCCAACTCCCGGTCAGCCGCGATCGCGCTTACCTCCGCCGCCCTGATGGGCCTGTCCGCACTGGCCGCCCCCGGCATCGCAGGCGCGGCCGAGGTCGACTGTGACCCCGCCGACCTGGCCTACTCGGTCGACAGCGGCGCGGTCAAGTGGGGCGTCAAGACGTCCTTCCGCAGCTACCTCAAGGGACCCATCGCCCAGGGCGACTGGGACCTCTCCGACGGCGTCACCTTCGAGGGTGCCGAGCGTGGTGCCGACGGCCAGTTCGTCTGGCCCGTGGCCGGCGACGCCGCGACCGTCAGCCCGACCGGCGCAACCGCGGCCGGCACCGGTGCCGTCCTGATGCGCGGCCACCACGATGTGCTCCACACCACCATCTCCAACCCGACCGTGGAGATCAACGGCACCGAGGGCACCCTCAAGATGGACTACCGCGCCAAGAAGGTCGCGAGCTTCGTTCCGGACGCCCCGTTCGAGTGGGTCGAGGGCCGGCAGGCCCTGGCGGTGTCCTTCACCCTGCCCGAGGCCCCGAGCTTCCAGCAGGCGGGCACCATCACCGTCAAGACCGGCGCCACCACGATCGATGAGGGCTTCGGCGAGGCCTTTGCCGACATGTACGACTCCGAGGACGACATGGATCCCCTCACCCTGGTCCTCAACGTCAGCGCGACCTGCGACGCCGGTGGCGGCGACGACGATGACGACAACGGCGACGGCGGCGACAACGGCGACAACGGTGGCGACACCGACAACGGCGGCGACAACGGCGGCGACGGCGAGCTGCCCGGCGGCATCTTCGGCTCGCTCGGCGTCTTCGGCTCGCTCGGCACCATCCTCGGGTCACTGTCCTGAGCATGACGTGAAGCGGTGATGCCCTCGGGTGTCGAACGATGAACATTCGTTCGGCACCCGAGGGCTCTCTCGTTATCCGCTGCACGTGATCGACCAGCAGCACCGCCTCGACCACCGGGTCAGGCACTCACACGTGCTGCACCCTTGAGAAATAAACCAGATTCACCACGGAGGAACCATGGAGAAAACTCTTCCTGCCCCCCTGTCCACGTCGCTCCAGTCCTCCACCGCCGAGGCGCACGACAGAGCCGAGAACGCGGGCTTCATCACGCAGCTCCTCGCGGGCGATTCGGGACCCGATTCCCTGGTGGCACTGCTCCGGCAGTCGCTGCCAGTGTACGAGGCGCTGGAGGACGCGTGCCGCGCCCACAGCGCCGATCCGCGTATCGCGCCGATCCTCGACCCTCGCCTCGAGCGGGCCGACTCCCTCCGCGCGGACCTCGAGGCGCACCGCGCAGCGGGACGCATCTGTGACACCGTTCTGCCCGTCACTTCGGCCTATGTTGCAGACATCGTGGCGTGTGCCGATGATCCCGCAGCACTCGTGGGGCATCACTACGTCCGGTACCTCGGCGATCTCTCGGGCGGTCAGATCATCGCGCGACTCGTTCGGCGCCACTACGGGCTGGAGGACGGCCTGTCGTTCTACGACTTCGACATCCCCAAAGCCAAGGTGTTCAAGGACGAGTACCGGGCCGCCCTGGACGCGCTGCCACTGAGCGATGCAGAGCGCGATTCCGCCATCGCCGCGGCCAACCGCTCGTTCGACCTGAACTACCAGATGTTCGTCGAGCTCGGCGCCCTCGAGTCGACCTGAGTGCCCTGCTCCCTCCGAGCAGCGACGCCCCGAAGTCCCACGCCGGAGTTCGGGGCGTCGTCATTTTCCGCACCGTCGCTCCCCGCACCGACCCTGACGAGTGCCGTGGGCCGTGAGCCATGCAGACGGCCCCGGTACCTGGAATCAGGTACCGGGGCCGTCTCCTTGGAGATCTGCTCGGCTGGACCGTTGCTCTCGTCGGTGCTTACGAGCCGAAGATGCCCGAGATCGAGTTCAGGATCCCGGCGACCGAGCCGGCGGCCGGCGCGGCGTCCTCGTCGGAGAAGACGATGGGAACGTACTGTTCGTACGCCTCCTTGACCGCCCCTCCCGCCGCGTAGGTGTAGATGCCGTAGTTGCCGCCGAGTTCGGGCTCGGCCTGGAAGACGGTGAACGTCGTGCTGAAATTGCCGTCACCGTCGATCTCGATGTACGGCGGTTCGCCGCCTCGCTCGTTGAAGCTGACGGTCGGCAGCGCCCACCACTGCTCGATGACCTTACGAGCCGAGCTCGGCGCGTCCGCGGACGGCTTCCACTCGTCGAGGAACTTGCCGAACACCACGTAGGCGCCGGAGGGCTGGCCCGCCAATGGCGGGCGGGTGCCCAGGACCGACGGGTCGTTGAATCCGGTTCCGGTGACGGTGATCTGGTGCTCCCCCTCGGTCGGGAGGGTGGTGTCAGACACCGTGATCCGGGGGCCTGCCTCCGCTCCGGGGGCGTCGTCCTCCACTCCCGATGCGTCGTTGGACAGGGACGCAGAGGGCAGACTCGCGCTGGAGAACGCCTGAGCGTTGACGACGGGGGACACGCCGGCGCCGACGAGCAGCGCGACGGAGGCTCCGAGGACGAGTCCCCGGCGCGTCAGGCCTTCTAGACCTGAGCGGTTGTGGTTCATTCCTATACCTTCTTTCGGGCAGCCATATAGATGAGTCCTGCTGCGATCGCGAGCAGGGCACCGCCAACCCACCACTGCCACTGGAGCAGCGAGGTTGCTGACGACTTCGAGGCGATATCGGCGTAGTAGACCTCTCCACCCTCCGCCTGCCCGGCAGCAGCCAACGGGGAGGAGTTGTCCGCCATGGTGCTGGCAGCGGGAGCGGAATTCCCGCTCGAACCGCTGTTGGACTGCCCGCCGGACGACGGGGAGCCCCCGCTGGTACCGCTGTTCCCACCGGAGGTGGGTGAGGTTGCCGTGGTCACCGCGTATCCGACCGTTCCGGCGTTGACCGGACCACTGGCCGGCAGGACGTAGTCGTCCGAGTCCTCCGAGGCCGTGGTCGAGTCGCCGCTATCGGTCGTCGTTCCGGTTCTCACCGCGGCTCCGCTGACCCCCGCCCCCGTCGGCGTGGTGTCGGCGAGGTCACTGGACCCCAGGTCACCCCAGGTCTTGTCGCCGTTGACGACAGAGTTCAGGTCCTCCCGGATACGGGTCCGGAAGATGCCCGCGGTGTCATCGAGGACGCCCTTGACAAAGTCGTTGATGACGTCGGAGAGCAGTCCCCCGGAGCCCGAGCCGCCGCCCGAGCCGCCGCCGGGACCATCGGCATCCGGAACCTCGAGTTCGTCACACTCCGAGGCGTCCCAGCAGACACTCAGCGGGAACGGGTTCTTCCGGCGATCTGCCGCCCCACCACTGGAGTACCAGTAGGGGCCCGATCCCGCCTCGGCCACGTAGTCGACGAAGTCCGAGGGGAAGGACCCGAAGTACTGATCGCTGGTGACCTGCTCCGGGAGCTCGGGGAGTTTCGGTGTGTACCTCACTCCGAAGTACTTGGGTGTGGCCGCGAATCCCAGGTCGGCTGACAGCTCCACGTCGTCGCGGTCCAGCTCGGCGAGCGTGACCTCCTCCGGGTCCAGCTCCTCCCAGAGATCCATGTTGTTCATATCGGTCTTGTGCGCCTTCAGGGTGCCCGTCACCGTGGCGGACGACGCCTTGACCTCGAGTACGGGATCCGAGATCGTGAAGTAGGTGTAGCCGGAGTAGAAGAGGACCGTGATGGTCCCGTCCCACTCGATGGTGCCGGTCCCCGACTGAGGGTCGATCTCCCCCTGCCCACCGGTGAACACCGCTTCGAAGCCGTTGTACTGATTGTTCCTCTTCAGTTCCGCCCCGTCCCGGTCCTTATGGATGTCCGCCTCGGTGGCCCGGGTGACGTTGCCGTCCGAGTCTCGCTTTTCGATCACGACATTGCCGTCCTGGCCCTTCCAGTCGCCCTGCGGAAGAGTCGTCATTCCACCGGTCAAGCCGCCCGACACGTCTCCCGCGGAGAGGAAGTTCTTCGTCTTCGGGGCAGGTGCGATGGTGCCGCTCTCAAAGTTGATTCCCCACCGGAACTCAGCGTCGTCGAGCGTGATCGCACCGCCGGGATCACCGTCGTCGTCCCCGGCCTGGGCGTGTGCCGTGGCGGCGAAAGGTGCCGTCGCGGCGACGAGTGCGGCCGATGCGAGGATCGCCCCGACCTTGATCGGGCGGGCTCTAGTGGACATGGGAATCTCTCCTGTCGGGATGGTGGTGCTCGTGCTGAGCGTGGTCAGTGGGTGAAGTACTGGGAATGCTGAGGGGATGATCCGTAGAAGTCATCGGCGCCGGGCACCGGCCCGTAGGCCTCTGTCGGGAGTTCATGGTCGTCGCCGTCGTCCTCCTCGTCTGGTCGCCCGGACAGGCGTCGGGCGACCACAAACACGATTGCTCCGAGGAGAACAAGAACCGCCACCGTGATGAACACCCACCCCCACTTCATGAGGCGCCCCTCCGTCGACAGCAGCCCGACGTCGCTGACCGCGAAACGGACCGATCCCTCGAGGCCCGACCCCGCGCCGACGGCACGGATCTCATGGGTGCCGGGCTCGATGTCGTCCGGGATCATCAGGACGCCGGCGATCTCTCCGTCGACGCCGGTCGTCAGCGGCCCGACGGCCGCGATTCCCTGCCCGAGTGAGACTGTTGCCTGTTCTCCCGGCCAGAAGCCGTACGCGGTGTAGGCCAGCGCTCCGCCCGGACGCGCCGCAGCCCGGTCCACCGTGATCTCGATGTCACCGGTTCCGGCCCCCGTGCCGCCGGTCGCCCCCCCGCCGCCTCCGGCTTGGCCGCCATCATCGCCGCCGTCCGCACCTGCGGATTCGCCGCCGTGCTCGCCGGAGGACCCGGCGGCTCCGCCGCCTCCGGACGCCCCCTGCTGGGTCGCGTTTCGGGTTCTGGCCTGCCCCTGTGCTCTCTGGGCGGTCGCCGGCCGCTGTGCCGCTCCGCGTGCGGACTGCGCACCGGATGCCGCGGCCTCCTCGCCGCCAGCCTCGGCGGCCTGCCCTCCGGCACCGGTGTCTCCACCGCCGCCGGCCTGGAAGGAGACGGGCACAAAGGCCTCGTTGTTCGCGTTCTTGACCCCGTGTGCGCCGAAGGTCATCCAGCCGCAGGTGACCTCCAGACAGTTGACCGTGACACGGTTGCCATCTCGGTCCTCGGACGTGAACCGCGGCCCCGGCACGTTGAGCGACAGGCGCCACGAACCGTTGTCCGCCATCGTGCCGTGCGCCTCGCCCTCGGTGGACGAACCCGGGAAAGCGATGAAGCCCAGATACCCCTGGTTGTTCTTGGCCTCGGAATCCGGCACGTACCGGTAGTGCGTGCCCGTCATCCCGCCTTGCGAGGGCCGCCAGTTGCGCTCATCCACCCAGCCGAACGCGACATAGATACCACCGAAGCCACCCTTGACGACCTGGTACCCGGAACCCTGGAGGTCGAACCGCGTCGGACCGTCAGCAGAGGCGGTGACACCGCCGAGCTCGCTGGTCACCGACAGTCGCCCGGCAGCGTTCGCGGTGGCGGGCAAGAGCACCGAGAGCAGCGCCCCGACCAGTCCGACAACGGCGAACAACGCCACCAACGGCACAGTCCGAGCTCGAATCAATGACACTTTCACGACGCATTCTCCGAATCAGGTGAGGACGCCAGGCCCGCGACAGCGAATCCGCGGTCGGTGCCCGGGGCGTCCGGGTGTTCCACGCCGTTGGCGCGTGCGCGACGGTCCGGCGTGACCAACAGGTCCCCGGTCACGGGATGTCGATGGACGAGAACAGGCTGCTGGTAGACCTCGTTGATCAGGTCTTCGGTCAGGACCTGCTCCGGGGTCCCTTCCGCGCGCACCGCTCCGTCGGACAGCAACACCACGCGGTCCGCATAGGCCGCAGCGAGTGCAAGATCGTGCAGCACCACCACCACGGCTCCGCCGGCGTCCGCCGCCTCGCGGGCCAGATTGAGCACGATCTCCTGGTGGCGCAGGTCGACGGCTGCCGTCGGCTCGTCCAGCATGAGGATGCTGGTTTCCTGCGCCAGCGCCCGGGACATGGAGACGCGGCCCTTCTCTCCGCCGGACAGTGTGGGGAAGGTGCGGTTCTGCAGATGCGCGACCTCGGTCGCCTCCAAGGCCGTGTCGATCGCGATGTCGTCCCGGTCCTCGGCCCCGGTGTTGATCCACGGTGCACGCGCCATGGCCACCACCTCGCGGACCGAGAACGGAAACGAGACCGTGTTGACCTGGTTGAGCATCGCCCTACGACGGGACAGGTCCTTGAGCTTCCAATCGGACAGCGGGATGTCGTCGAGGCTGACGCGCCCGGAATCCGGTTGCGTGTCACCGGCGATGACGCTTAGCAGCGTCGACTTGCCGGCACCGTTCGGCCCCACCAGCGCGAGCATCTCGCCGTGCCGGATCTCCAGGTCGACCGAGTCGAGGAGGACCTTTCCGCCGATGCGGTAGGACACGTTCTCCACCATGATCGCGGTGGCCCCGTCCTGCTTCTCCTCCGGCGAGGTGCCGCGTTCGAGCGTTCGGCTCATCCCCAACCTCCTGCGGTGCGACGGGTCCGGCGGAGAAGCCAGAAGAAGAACGGTCCACCGACCAGCGCGGTGATCATGCCAAGCGGCAGGTCCGCGTAGGCGACCGCGGTGCGCGCGAAGAGGTCGGCCGCGGTGAGCACGAGCGCACCCCCGACAACGGACGCCGGGATGAGCATCCGGTGGCCTGGCCCGATCATCATGCGGATCAGGTGCGGCACCACCAGCCCGACAAAGGCGACGATCCCGACGAACGATACCGCTGCCGCGGTGAGCAAGCCCACCAGCAGGATCGAGTGGATCCGCAACCGTTCGACATCCACGCCAAGGTGACGGGCCGAGCGCTCGCCCAGCGACAGGATGTCCAGAGAACGGGCCAACCGCATCGACAAGAGGATGCCGATTATCGCGATGGGCGCGACGATGACGACCTGCCCCCAGCGGCTTCCCGCCAGGCTTCCCATCTGCCAGAACACGATCTCCTCGCGGGCTTGGGTGTCGCCGATGAACATGAGGAACGCCAACAGCGCGCCGGCGACGGCGTTGATCGCGATACCGGTAAGGACGAGGGTCACGACCTCGGTCCGGCCGTTACTGCGGCTGAACAGGTATACGGCCGCGGTGGTCGCCACACCCGCGACGAACGCGCACACGACCTGGGTCCAGGGACCGAAGGCGGTGAGGCCAAAAACGATCGCCGCGGCCGCACCCACTGCAGCACCGGAGGAGACGCCCACGACGCTAGGTTCGGCGAGCGGGTTCCCAAAGGCCCCCTGCATGAGCACGCCACCGATCGCCAGTGCCGCACCTACCGCCGCGGCCATGGTCACCCTGGGGAACCGGACGCTCCATAGCGTGTTGTACGCCTGCGGGTGGGTTGCTTCTCCCCCGACGTCGATACCGATCCCCCGGAGGAAGCCGGAGGCCACCTCTCCGACGGGGATGGACAGCTGACCGGAACTGGCCGAGATGAGGACGAACACGACCAACGCGATCAGCATGCCGACGATCAACGCCATCGCGGAGAACATGCGTTTCGCCGAGCCCGGCTCCCCGCCCCTCGCCGGGGAGGTTGCCGGTGCTACCGGAACGGGCGCGGCTGTGGTGACCGTCCTGCGGGGGCTCTCGGTGGTGATCACAGTGACCCCGGTGCGTAGAGCGCCACGGCGAGAGCGTTGAGAACGGCGGGCGTACGGGTGCCGTAGGACAGAATCTGCTCATCGGGCATCGCGATGACGCGCTTGTTCTGGCCCGCCGGCGTATTGGCCAGTGCCGGGAACTGCTCGATGAGTCCGTCGATGCCGCCCACGGATTCCAGGCCCTTGGTCATCATCAACAGAACGTCCGGTTGGGCGGAGATTATGGCCTCGTCGTTGGCCGGCCTGGCACCGGACCACCCGATCTCGGAGGAGACGTCGTAGCCTCCGGCGGCCTCGATCAGCGAATCCGCACCACTGTTCTTACCGAAGATGTAGTAGATGCCGGCCTGCCCCCGGGCGTAGATGAACAGGGTCCGCAGTTCCTGATTGAGGTCGGTGGGGACGATCGTCTCCACTCCTTCGAGCGAGGTGGCGGTCTCCGCTTCGATTCGCTCGGCCAGCTTCGCGCCCCGCTCCGGGACCCCGAGAGCCTCCGCGACCGACATCGTCAGGCTCGTGATGTTGTCCAACCCACGGTCGGCGTCAACCACCACGACGGGAATCCCGGCATCACGGATCTGCAGGACGACGTCCCAGGGCCCGAGGGAGGTGTCCGTGATGAGCACGGAGGGGTTGAGGTCGAGTATGGCCTCAGCGCTGAGCTCGTGACCGTTGGTCGTGACCAGCGGTCGATCAGCGATCTCGTCGAAGTTGGAGGAGACGTCCCTGCCGATCACGTTCTCGCCCAGACCGAGCTCGAACACCATGCGGGAGGTGGTGCCGTACAGATCGAGAGGGAGGATCCGACTGATATCGGTGATCTCGACTTCGGTGCCCTGGTTGTCAGTGACCGTGACGGGGAGGGCCGGCTCGGGGCCGTCCACCGGGTCGATCGGATCGTCGGCCAGATCGAGGATCAACTCGCCCTGGAATTCACGCGTGTCCGACGCGGGCGTCACATCCGCCGCCAGCGGCGCCTCGGTGATCACATCGCTGCCCGACGAGCCAGCGGAGGCACCGCAGGCACCCAGTGCCAGAACCAGCAGTGCGGAGGTCACGATACGGGCCGCACCCGTGCGTCTTCTGAGCATGCGCAAAGAGTAGCACCCGATGCATAGGTAAGCCTAACCTTGCAAAGCCGAGGCTAACCTAATTCCTGTTTACGCAGGTCTGAGCGCTATGCCGAGCGATGGCTACATCTCATGCGCTCTGGACAACCGTGTGACTGAACGAACTCGACCACAAAATAAGGACTATCCGAAACTCACCACACACTGGACATCTATCCATTTTCGGACCGCGAACGACGACGGCCGCCCCGGGAGTCTCCTCCCGGGGCGGCCGCGTTGCGTGGCGTCGGCGCCTTCGTTACCTGACGGTCAGCCCTGCTCTGCCGCCAGCTTCTTCAGCGACTCCGTCGGCGCGAAGCGCTCTCCGTACTTCGCGGCCAGCTCCTCGGCGCGGGCCACGAAGCCCTGGTAACCCGTGCCGGCCTCACCGTCGAAGTTCTTGGCGTACTGGCGCGTGCCCCCGGTCCAGGCCGGGTACCCGATGCCGATGATCGAGCCGATGTTGGCGTCGGCGTCGTCGACGATCACGCCCTCGTCGAAGCACTTCTGGGTCTCGATAGCCTCGGCGAAGAGCATCCGGTCGATGAGGTCCTGCATCGGCGGCGCGTTGTCCACGGAGGTGTTGAACGCCTCGCGCAGGCCGGGCCACAGGCCTGTGCGCTTGCCGTCGGCGTACTCGTAGAAGCCGGCACCCGCAGCGCGGCCGGAGCGCTCGAGCTCCTCCACCATCTTGAGCACCACCCGGTCGGAGGCATTGGGCTCGTAGGTCTTGCCCGCGGCCTCCTCCGCCTCACGCGTTGCCTGGCGGATCTTGACCATGAGGTTGAGGTTCAGCTCGTCCGAGAGCTGCAGCGGCGCGGCCGGGTAGCCTGCCATGCGGCCGGCCTGCTCGATGGTGGCGGGCTCGATGCCCTCGTCGAGCATGCCGATCGCCTCGTTGACGAACGTGCCGATGACGCGCGAGGTGTAGAAGCCCCGCGAGTCGTTGACGACGATCGGCACCTTGCGGATGGCGACCGTGTAGTCGATGGCCTTGGCCAGCGTCTCCGGCGTGGTCTTCTCGCCCTTGATGATCTCGACGAGCTGCATCTTGTCGACCGGCGAGAAGAAGTGGACGCCGATGAAGTCCTCGGGGCGCTTGACGCCGGTGGCGAGGTCGGTGATCGGCAGGGTCGAGGTGTTGGAGCCGAGCAGTGCGGTGGGCTCGACGATGTCCTCGATCTCCTGGAACACCTGCTTCTTGAGGTCCGGCGACTCGAAGACGGCCTCGATCACGATGTCGCAGCCGGCCAGATCGGCGGCGTCGGCAGTCGGGGTGATGCGGGCGAGCAGGGCGTCGGACTTCTCCTGCGTGGTGCGGCCCCGCTCGAGCGCCTTGGCCTCGAGCTTCTCCGAGTAGGCCTTGCCCTTCTCGGCCCCCTCCTGCGAGACGTCCTTGAGCACGACCTCCATACCGGCCTTGGCCGAGACGTACGCGATACCGGCTCCCATCATGCCGGCGCCGAGCACGCCGATCTTCGTGAACTCGGTCTTCGGGATCTCCGAGCCGTCGGCGGCCTTGGGCCGGGCCCCACCGGAGGCGCAGTGCTGCATGTCGAAGAAGAACGCCTGGATCATGTTCTTGGCGATCGACCCGGTGACGAGCGAGACGAAGTAGCGGGCCTCGATCTGCTCTGCGGTGGCGAAGTCCACCTGCGAGCCCTCGACGGCCGCGGACATGATGGCGCGCGGGGCCGGCGACGGGGCGCCCTTGGTCTGCTTGCGCATGTTGGCCGGGAACGACGGCAGGACGGAGCTCACGGCGCGGTCGTTGACGGTGCCGCCGGGCAGCGTCCAGCCCTTGCGGTCCCACGGCTGCGAGGCCTCGGGGCCGGTCTTGATCCACGCCTTGGCGGCGTCGAGGAGCTGCTCGGGCGCCACGACCTCGTCCACGAGACCCATCTCGAGGGCCTTGGCGGGGACGAAGGACTTGCCGGACATGAGGATGTTGGGCACGGCCTGGGCGAGGCCGAACATGCGGACGGTGCGGACGATGCCGCCGCCGCCCGGCAGCAGGCCGAGGGTGATCTCGGGCAGGCCCACCTTGTTGCCGCGCACGTCGGCCATGACGCGGTGGTGGCAGGCCAGGGCCAGCTCGAGGCCTCCGCCGAGGGCGGCGCCGTTGAGGGCGGCCACGACGGGGACGCCGCAGGTCTCGAGGGCCCGCATCCGGCCCTTGATGGCCATCGAGCGCTCGTAGATCTCCTGGGCGTTCTCCGGCCCCATGGTGATCATGGACTTGAGGTCGCCGCCGCCAAAGAAGCTCTTCTTGGCGGAGGTGAGCACGACGCCCGTGATCGAGTCCTTCTCGTCGACGATCCGCTGGACCGTCGCGTCGAAGTCCTCGGTGAAGCGCGTGTTCATGGTGTTGGCGCCGTGGTCGGGGTCGTCCATGGTGAGGGTGACGATGCCGTCGCCGTCCTGCTCCCACCGGAACATGTTATCGCTCACTGGTTCTCTACTCCTGTATGAATCGTGTGTCGGTGGGGTGGATCAGACGCGCTCGATGATGGTGGCGACGCCCATGCCGCCTCCCACGCAGAGGGTGATGAGGGCGCGCTTGCCGCCGGTGCGCTCGAGCTCGTCGAGCACGGTGCCGGTGATCATCGCGCCGGTGGCGCCGAGCGGGTGGCCCATGGCGATCGCGCCGCCGTTGACGTTGAGCTTCTCGTCCGGGATGTTCATGTCCTTCTGGAAGCGCAGCACGACGGAGGCGAAGGCCTCGTTGATCTCCCACAGGTCGATGTCGTCCGGGGTGAGGCCGGCGATCTCGAGCGCCTTCTTGGAGGCGGGGGTGGGGCCGGTGAGCATGATCGTGGTGTCCGCGCCGGAGGTGGCGGCGGCCACGACCCGGGCGCGCGGCGTCATGTTCATGTCCTTGCCGGCCTGCTCGGAGCCCACCACGACGAGCGCGGCGCCGTCGACGATGCCCGAGGAGTTGCCGCCGTGGTGGACGTGGTCGATCTTCTCCACGTGGTGGTACTTCTGCAGCGCCACGGCGTCGAAGCCGCCCATGTCGCCGACCATGGCGAACGACGGCTTGAGGCCGGCGAGCGTCTCGACGGTGGTGCCGGGGCGCATGTGCTCGTCGCGGTCCAGCACGGTGAGGCCGTTGATGTCCTTGACCGGCACGACCGAGTTGGCGAAGCGACCCTCGTCCCAGGCCCGGGCGGCCAGGCGCTGCGAGCGCTCGGCGTAGCGGTCCACGTCCTCGCGGGTGAAGCCCTCGAGGGTGGCGATGAGGTCGGCGCCGATGCCCTGGGGAGAGAAGTAGGTGTCGTAGTTGGTGGCCGGGTCCAGCGCCCAGGCGCCGCCGTCGGTACCCATCGGGACACGCGACATCGACTCGACGCCACCGGCGAGCACGACCTCGTCCCAGCCGGAACGGATCTTCTGCGCGGCCATGTTGATGGTGGTGAGGCCGGAGGCGCAGAAGCGGTTGATCTGCACGCCCGCGACGGTGTCGGGCATCTTGGCGGCCAGCGCGGCGATGCGCGGCAGGTCCATGCCCTGGTCGCCGAGCGGGGTGACGATCCCGTAGATGATGTCCGAGATCCGGTTCTCGTCGAGGTCGGGGAACCGACGCCGCATCTCCTCGATGAGTCCGACGACGAGGTCGATCGGCTTGACGCCGTGAAGAGCCCCGCCGGGCTTGCCCTTCCCGCGCGGGGTCCGGATGGCGTCGTAGATGAATGCCTCGGTCATGGGTGGTCCACGGCCTTTCTCTGGGCGGAACTGCTGTCCTGGTCCGAAATGAACGTGTTCCGGGACAGATTACGTGGTCACACCTCGCCCGGTCGGAGCACGGTCCGCTTCAGCCGCCGCGAGACCCTCGCACCCCACGGCACGGCCAGCCGTGCCGCACCGAGCAGCGCCTCGTCCCGCAGCACGTCGTGTGCCGGGCCGCGGGTCAGGTGGCCCGCGGTGAGCACCGCCACCTCCCGCGCCCAGGCCCAGGCCAGGTCGACGTCGTGGGTGGCCATGACCACCGCCGTCCCGGCCGCGCGCACCGCCTCCAGTGCCGCCAGCAGGTCGTCGCACGCCACCGGATCCAACCCTGCGGTGGGCTCGTCGAGCAGCAGGACCCGGGGCCGCATGGCCAGGGCGCCGGCGATCGCGACGCGTTTGCGCTGACCGAAGGACAGGTGGTGCGGGACGCGGTCGGCGAGGTCGGCGATCGCCAGGGCCGCCAACGCCTCGGCGACGCGCCGCTCGACCTCGGCGCGGTCCAGGCCGAGGTTCACCGGCCCAAAGGAGACGTCGGCCCGCACGGTGGCGGCGAAGAGCTGGTCGTCGGGCTCCTGGAGGACGAGCTGCACGGACTCGCGCAGGCGGGTGCGGTCGGCGCGGCGGTCCCGGACGCGCTCGCCGTCGAGCTCGAGCGTCCCGCCGTCGAGCCGGTTCAGCCCCACGAGTAGACGCAGGAGGGTGGTCTTGCCGCTGCCGTTGCCGCCCAGCAGCGCGAGGCGCTCCCCCGGCGCCACCTCGAGGCCGGCGCCGTCGAGCACGGTGTGCCGGTGGCCGCCGGTGGAGTCGAGGCAGCGGTGCGCGAACCGGGCGTCGCGCAGGGCGAGGACGGGCGGCCGGACCGTGTCGCGCGGGGCCGTCACGCCGCCATCCCCACCGCGACCACGGCGCCCACCACCACGGTGATGACGACGAGGCGGGCGGCCGAGACCGGCCGGGCCGGCGCGAGGACCGCCGTCTCGCCCCGTTCGGCGCGGAGCGCCATGGCGTCGTCGATCGCCCGGGCCCGGCTCAGTGCCAGCACGAAGACGGTCGCGAACTGCGTCCCCACGGACGTGATCGCCGCGCGGGCCGTGCGGTGCCCCAGCCGCAGGTCGTGGGCCTGCCGCAGGGTCCGGGTGGTGCCCACGAGAATCCCGACGAGCCGGTAGGTGGTGTCCACGACGTGTGCGAGTGGGGCCGGCAGGCCAGCCCGCCGGCCCGCGGCGAGGAGGTCGGCGGCGGGCGTGGTGCAGGCCAGGGTGACGGTGGCGGCAGTGGCCGCGATCGCCCGGCTCACCGCGCGCCACGCCGCGTCGACCCCGGTGGGGTCCACGACGAGCCGCCCGCCGACCAAATCCCACACGAGCGGGCCCACGCCCAGTGCGAGGAACACCGCCGGCGCGAGCAGCGCCGGCAGGTAGACCCGGGCCGGGACGCGGGCCAGCACGAGCCCGCACACGCAGCAGACCGCTAGGATCGCCGCGTGCCCCACCGGTGGCGGCACGAGCAGTGCCGCCACCAGCAGGCCGCCGAAGAGCAGGAGCTTCTCGGCGACGGGGCGGTCCGACCAACGGTTGTGGGCGGCAGCCAGTTCGAGGGGGTTCACCTAGACGGCGGCGGTGCCCGACGCGGCGGGCTGCACCCGCTGCCGGCTGCGGGTGCGCAGGACGCCGAGCCCGTAGCCGACGATCCCGCCGCCGATGCCGGCCTGGAGGGCGAACACACCCGATTCGACCTCGCCCGGCAGTTCGGGCAGCAGGGGCTCGAACCAGGGCTCGTAGTCGGGCGCGACCTCGGTGATCGTGTCCTCAGCCTGGCCGTCGGCCCCCTCGAACTCCCCGCCGCGGCTCGCGCCGTAGACCAGGGACAGCGCGGCGATCGCCACGGCGACGGCGACGAGTCCCACGAGGACCCATGCCCCGGCGTGCCGACGCCCGCCGGTGGTGGTGCTCCCGCTCATCGCACGGCCTCCTTCTTCTCGGCGTTGGTCGTCGGGGCGTCGTCGATGGCCGGGGCGGCCGCGCCCTCGAGCCGCGCTCGTCGGAAGAACCCGAGCAGGTCGAGCTCACGCGCGGCGATACGCAGCAGGACGCTGACGATCACCACCACGATGAGCGCTTCGACGATCGCGAGCGGGATCTGGGTGAGCGCGAAGACGGCGAGGAACTCGCCCATCGAGTGCCACATCCCGTGCTCGGCGCTGGGGAACGCGAGCGCGAGCTGGGCGCTGGTGACGAGGTAGGTGACCAGGTCCGCGAGGAACGCGGCCACGAACACCGCTCCGAGCAGCGGCACGGCGACGCGCCGGCACGCCACGAACGCGGCGTAGGCGATCCACGGCCCGGCCACGCCCATGGAGAAGACGTTGGCGCCGAGCGTCGTGAGGCCGCCGTGGGCGAGCAGCAGCGCCTGGAAGAGCAGGACGACCGTCGCCACAAAGGCCATGACCGGGGGCCGGAAGACGATCGTCCCGAGTCCGGTGCCGGTGGGGTGTGAGCTCGAGCCCGTCACCGACGGCAGTTTGACGGCGGACATGACGAACGTGAACGCCCCGGCCGCGCCGAGCAGGACGCCGGCCTCCGGGGTCTGCCGGACCGTTCTGACGACCTCGCGTGCGCCGTGGATCACGAACGGCGCCGCGACGGCCGTCCATGCCGCGGCGTGGACCGCGGGGAGGAAACCCTCTGCGATATGCATGTGTGGTGGAACCTTTCTGCCCGTCACCTCGCGGGCACTCGCGGTGGCGGCCACGGCCGGTCTCCTGACTCACGGTTCCCCGGACCACCCGCGTGGGGTGGGCCGGATCGCCGCCCGTCCGCCTTCCCACCCGCACACGAGGCGCGAGCAGTGGCACAGTGGACTGGCGACATCATCCGTTCACAGTGGCGAGGGCCGCCCCGGACTCACACCGGGTTCCCGAACACCGCAGCTGAGCAGATCGTAACCCGCCGCAGGCACGCGCACACCATCGGAGCGAGGACACCACGTTGACCACCACCCAGCCCGTCTCCCCCGCCCTCGCCGCGCTGGCCGAGGAGTGCGGCGTCTCCACCGGATACGAGGACGGCCAGGGGATATGGCACGACGCCTCCGCGGAGACACTTCGCGCCGTCCTCGCGGCGATGGGGGTCGAGACGGCGCCCGGGGCCGGCGGGCCGGGGGGTGACGACGACGAGGCCGTCGCCGCGGCGGGTGGGCCCGCCGCCGACGCGGCCGACCGGGCCTCGCTCGAGCGGGTCCGCCTGCGCCCGTGGCGGCGGGTCCTGCCGCCCACCGTCGTCGCGCGCGAGGGCTGGAGCCCGCGCGTGCGCGTCCACGTCCCGGACGGGGCCTCGCTGACGGTCGAGGTGATCCCCGAGGGCGGCGGTCCCGCCCGCCACGTGCCACAGCTCGACCTGTGGGTGGAGCCCCGGGACGTCGACGGGCTGCGCACGGGGTGCGCGACGGTCGAGATCCCCGGTGATCTGCCTCCGGGCTGGCACCGTGTCGTCGCCGTCGTCGACGGCCGCGACCCCCGTGACGACGCCGGCGACGCGGCCCCCGCCCGCACCGCGCGCCACCCCGACGAGGGCACCGTCGCGGACCCGGGTTCGGCGGTGGCGACGCTGCTCGTCTCCCCGCGGACGATCCCCGTGCCCGTCGGCCTCGAGGAACGGCCGGCCGTGGGCGTGGCGGCGCAGCTCTACCAGGTGCGGTCGGAACGATCTTGGGGGGTGGGCGACCTGTCCGACCTCGCCGACCTGGCCGACTTCTCCGCCCGCGACCTCGGCGCCGACTTCGTCCTGGTCAACCCGATGCACGCGGCGGAGCCGTACCCGCCGCTCGAGCCGTCGCCGTATCTGCCCACGACCCGCCGGTTCGCCTCGCCGCTCTACCTGCGGCCCGAGGAGATCGACGAGTACGCCTACCTGCCCGCCGCCGACCGCGCTCGCGTCGAGGAGCTGGCCGCCCTCGCGCGGCGGGGCAACGAGGCCGACACGATCGACCGCGACGCAGCATGGACCGCCAAGCTCGAGGCGCTGCGCCTGGTGGCGACGGCGGAGCCGACCGGACGCCGCGCGGCCCGGTTCGCCGCGTTCCTCGCCGAGGAGGGCGAGGGCCTGCGCCGTTTCGCCACCTGGTGTGCGATCGCTGCCGAGCACGGCCCCCATTGGTCGGTGTGGCCGGAGGACCTGCGCGACCCCGAGTCCCCCGCCGTCGCCCGGTATGCCGCCGAGAACGCGGGCGAGGTGCGGTTCCACGAGTGGCTCCAGTGGGTCGTGGCCGAGCAGCGGGCCCACGCCCAGCGGGACGCCCTCGCGGCCGGTATGCGTCTCGGGGTGCTGCACGACCTCGCCGTCGGGGTCCATCCGAGCGGCGCCGACGCGTGGGCCCTCGACCGGTCGCTGGCCCGTGGGGTGTCCGTGGGGGCGCCGCCGGACATGTACAACCAGCGGGGGCAGGACTGGTCCCAGCCGCCGCTGCGGCCGGACGCGCTCGCCGAGGAGGGCTACGCGCCGTTCCGCGACCTCGTCCGCGCCGCGCTCCGCGACGCCGGTGGGGTGCGCATCGACCACATCCTCGGCCTGTTCCGGCTGTGGTGGGTGCCCGCCGGCAGGCCGCCCACCGAGGGCACGTACGTGCGCTACGACCACGAGGCGATGATCGGAGTCCTCGCCCTGGAGGCGAGCCGCGCCGGTGCCGTGATCGTGGGCGAGGACCTGGGCACCGTCGCTCCGGGCGTGCGGGAGGAGATGACCGAGCGCGGCCTCTTCGGTACCTCGGTCCTGTGGTTCGAACGGACCGACGACGGCTCCGTGCTCCCTCCCGAGGACTACCGACGCCTGTGCATGGCGTCGGTGACGACGCACGACCTGCCCCCGTCGGCCGGGTACGTGGACCTGGTGCACGTGGACATCCGCGACGAGCTCGGCCAACTGGTCGATCCGGTGGACGTGGAGCGTCGGCGGGCGGCCGAGGAGATCGACACGTTCACGGACGTGCTGCGCGAGCGGGGCCTGCTCGACAGCCGGACGCCCACGCCCGCGGCCGAGGACGTCTCGGTGGCGCTCCACGAGTTGTTGTCGGCGGCGCCGTCGTTGCTGCTGTCGGTGTCGGTGGCGGATCTGGTGGGAGATCGCCGGCCGGTGAACATGCCGGGGACGTACCGCGAGTATCCGAACTGGTGCGTGCCGCTCTCGGGCGCCGACGGTGAGGCTGTATCGCTCGAGCAGCTCCGCGAGTCGTCGCTGGCACGGCGGATCATGTCGGCGGTAGCGCCGGAATAGCCACCGCGGCCCAGCGCCTTGACGCGCCGGCATCCACACGGGAAGTTTCCTGCGCGGGCGGTGGACGCCAAGCGGAAACGCAAATGGCGGCAAATGGCGAGAGCCCCGACCGAGGTCGGGGCTCTCGTGTGAAGTTGTGTTCGGCGGTGTCCTACTCTCCCACACCCTCTCGAGTGCAGTACCATCGGCGCTGGCAGGCTTAGCTTCC
>NZ_JBIQES010000011.1:0-73017 GCF_045369825.1 Dietzia sp. 179-F 9C3 NHS | reverse complement strand
ATCCCACCGGTGACGCCCGGGCCCGCCGCTCACACGACCGCCAACCCCAATAGCGCCTTGTTCAGCAGTCTCCTAGGCCACCGCGCCACCCCTGACCCGCCCCCCTGACCGCCCGCCCCTACGAAATCGGCGACCCGATCGCAGTGTCGGCGACCCCTGTGAGGGCCGCCGACCCATCAGTGGAGTCGCCGATATCGGAAGGGCTCAGCGGCGGCGCGGGGGAGCGGCACGACCGGCACCGCGCAGGCCGCGACCATCGCCGCCGCGGCGAAGACCGGCCAGTAGCCCACGCGCTCGATCCCGGCGGCCATGAGCGGGGTGGCGGCGGAGATCGCGACGAACTGCGCAGTGTTCTGCACGCCCAGCGCGCGGCCGGCCCAGTCCGCGCCGGCGTGCTCGGCGACGGCGGTAAAGGCCAGGCCGTTGTCCGTCACCGAGAGCACGGTGGCCGCCACGGCGAGCGTCACGGCCACCGCACCCGGCACCCCCAGGGCCTCGGCCACCGCGAGGGCCGCGAGGCCGGCCGACACCGCGACGGCCACCCCGCGCATCGGCCGCATCCGCGATCCCACGCGGTCGGAGACGGCCCCGGCGGCGATCCGGGCCGCAGCACCGAGCACTTGGCTCGCCGTGACCACCGCGCCCGCCGAGACCGTCGACCATCCGTGCCCGAGCACCAGCCAGGCCAGCAGGAACGACTGCATGAGCGCCTGCGGCAGCACGAGCAGCACCGACGCACCGTGGATGCGCTGCAGGTAGCCGGACTCCCGGTAGGGATTGGCGCGGCGGGTGGCGGCCGGCGCCCCGGCTGCGGGGCGTCCGGGGCCGGCCGGGCGGGGAGGGTCGGTGACGACGACGAGGGCCGCGATCGCCGACACCGCCGTCATCGCCAGGGGAACCGCCAGCGCGGCCCGCAGGCTGTGCGTCTCGGCGAGCGCCGGCATCGTCAGGGCCGCCACCGCGAGGCCCGCCGGCTGCGACATCTGCCGCACGCCCATGGCCAGCCCGCGGCGGTGGGCGGGGAACGAGCCCACGACCAGTCGCCCGCTGGCGGAGTTGCCCGAGGCGGTGGCGGCACCCGCGACGAGGAACGCCGCGGCCAGGACCGGGAACGACGAGCTCACCACGGCCGCCGTCAGCGCGGCCGCTGCGAGCGCCGATCCGCTGGTCAGGACCAGTTTCTCGCCGGTGCGGTCCACGAGCCAGCCCCAGGCGACCAGGGTGAGCGCCATGCCCACCGACGGCAGCGCGACGAGTACCCCGGCCCTGGTGAGCGAGAAGCCCTCGGTGGAGTGCAGGTGGGGGAGCAGAAAGGCGACGCCCACGACGAACGCCGACCCGGAGGCCGCGACGAACGTGGCCACGGCCAGCACGAGCCAGTGCCGGGCCGTGACCGGCTGCGCGTCCTTGTGACCGGTCTCCACCGGGCCGAGGATACGGCCGCTTCGGGCGCGTGCCGATCAGTTCACGTCGCCGTCGTTGACGAACGTCGCGTACAGCGGCAGCGGCATCTCCTGGCGGCGCAGGACGGCGCCCCACACGTCCACCCGCGCGGGCGCGAGCAGGTCGCTGGGCAGGCTGGGCGCCACGTACCAGTCGCCACGGTCGAGCTCACCCTGGAGCTGGCCGGGGGCCCAGCCGGTGTAGCCCACGAAGACGCGCATGCCCTCGACCCGCTCGGCGAGATCGGCGGGGTCGGAGTCGAGGTCCACGACGTGCACCCGGCCGTCGATCCGCTGTAGGCAGCCGAGGTCCTCGCCGTCGACACCCGCCTTGAGCACCGCCAGCGCGATGCCCGTGTCGGGCTTGACGGGCCCGCCGATGTGGAAGTCGGCCGCCGGGGCGCACAGGGGCGCCCAGGCGGGGAGGATCTCGGAGACCGGGGTCTGGCTGCGGCGGGAGATCACCACACCGAGGGAACCGGAGTGGTCGTGCTCGATCATGTAGACGATCGCGCGCCGGAAGTTGGGGTCCGGCATGTCCGGCGCCGCGAGGAGGAGCGAGCCCGCGACCGGGTCGCGCTTGTCCATCGCGTGGTAGAGGCGGTCCCCGAAGAGGCCGCCGCCACCCAGGTCGTCACCTTCACCGAGACCGCCCATACGCACCATGATGCCTCCGCGGCGGCCTCACCACACCCGGCCGCTCCCGGGCGGCGGCTCTCGCTACGGTGACGGGGTGACCCCGTCGCCCGCGCCCGCCTCCCGGCGCCAGCGCCTCTCCGCAGCTCTCCGCGAGTCCGACGGGCTCGGTCGCCTGTCCACCGCCCGGCTGTCGGCCCTCCTCAGCGAGGGCATCCACCAGGCGGCGCTCGGCGGGGTGGTGTTGTTCAGCCCGGAGTCGGCCACGACGCCCGCCGCCATCGCCGGCGGCTTCGCGGTGATGCTGGTGCCGTACTCGGTGGTCGGGCCCTTCGCGGCCGCGGCGCTCGACCGGTGGGACCGCCGGGTGGTGGTGGCGGTGGCCGCGCTCATCCGCACGCTGGCGATCGTCGCGACGATCGCGCTCGTGGCCGCGGGCGCCGTGCACAGCAGTGCCGGCCTGGCCACACTGTTCGCGCTGTCCCTCGTTGCGATCGGGCTCGGCCGCCTCATCAACACGGGGATGACCGCCGCCATGCCCAAGGTGGTTCCCGACCGGATCCTCGCCGCGACCAACTCGGTCCTGGTGACGGTGGGGTCCGTGATCACGGCCGTCGGGGCGGTGGCCGCCTTCGCCGTCCTCGCCGTGCTCGGCGCGGGCGACGCGGCGGTGTCGTGGACGCTCGTCCCCGCGGCGCTCACCGCGGTGCTGGGTGTGTGGACGATCCTCGCACTGCCGCCGGGGCACCTCGGGCCGGACCGCGAGGAGCTCGTCGCCGGGCCCGGGGACGGCCCGGCCCCGCCGGGCGTCGCCGTGGAGGCCGCCCGGCTCTTCGCGGGCGGACTCGCCGTGGGCGTGCGGGGTGCCCGGTCGACCCCGCTGGTGTGGGTCGCGCTGACCGGGGTGGGCGTGGGCCGGATGGCGTTCGGCATCACCACGATGCTCGCGATCCTCCTGCTCCGCGAGGCCGAGTCCGAGGCGGCCGGCGGGCCCGTGGTGGCCGGGATGGGCGGATTCGGCCTGCTCACGGCCGCGGTCGCCGCCGGGATGGGCCTGGCGGCGGTGGTGGCCCCCTGCGCGATCGCGCGCGCCCCCCGGATCCTCACCGTGGCCGCCGGTGCCGCGCTGGCCGCGGTCGCCCAGCTCGTGGTGGGGCCGACCCTGGACCCCGCCGCGCTCATCGCCGGGGCGCTGTTCATCGGCCTGGGAGCGCAGATCGTCAAGCTCGTGGCCGACAACGCCATGCAGACCGACGTCCCCGACGCCCGCCGGGGCGGCGTGTTCGCCCTGCAGGACGCCCTGTTCAACACCGCGTTCGTCGTGGGCATGGTCGCGGTGTTGCCGGTCGTTCCCGACGATGGGCGGTCCGCGCCGCTCATGGTGGTGCCGGCCGTGCTCTACGGCACCTCCGCGGTGCTCGCCGTGGTGGTGCGGTCGCGATCAGGAACCGGCGGCGACCGAGCCGCCGCCCACGGAGCCCACGCCGACAGAACCGCCGCCGACCGAGCCGGCACCGACGGACCCGGCGGACCCGGCGGCCGCTGAGCCTGCCGCCGCCGAACCCGCCGCAGCCGAGCCGGCACCGACCGCGCCCGCGTCGAGCGAGCCCGCCGGCAGCGATCCGTCGAGGTGGCCGTCGCCGTCGGCGTCCACCAGCGAGAGCAGGCCGCTACCGGTGTCGACCGTGAGGGACCCGTCGGCCTCGACGACCGGGGGAGCGGGCTCCGGCTCGGTCCCGCCCTGCACCGGCCCGGACGTGGCCGCCGGGGGCGCGGGCGGCGGAACCGGGGAGGGTTCGGTGGGCGCAGGCTCGGCCGCGGGCGGCGCGGGCCAGCGGGCCGAACCCGGATCGAGCGCGCCGAGCTCGGGGAAGCCGGACTCGAGCGACCCCCCGCTGAGCGCGCCGGCCGCCTCTGTGAGGAGCGCACCCCAGTCCGGCAGCGGGCCCGCCCCGACCACGCCGGCCAGCGAACCGGCTCCCACCGACCCGGCACCGACCGAACCAGCCCCCACCGACCCGGCACCGACCGAACCGCCGCCCACCGATCCAACCGAGCCGACCGACCCCGCCCCCACGGAACCGGCGGCCGCGGACCCGGTGCCCACCGAGCCCGTGCCGACCGAGCCCGCGTCGAGCACCCCCGCGCCGCCGGCCCACGAGCCCCACACGCCGCGCGCGTCGGCATCGGCGTAGACCTGCTGCTGCTCGGTACCCACATCCAGCACCACCCGGTCGGCCACGCCGTCGAGGTCCGAGTCCCACATCGCGTCGTCCGGGAGCCCGTCGCCGTCGAAGTCGATCCACAGCGCGTCCGGGCCCGCGGCCCCCAGCGTGAGGTCGGGGGTGCCCTGCCACTGCGCCGGCTCAGCGACGCCGTCTCCGAAGAAGTAGTCCATGCCCCCGATGCTGTCGCGGCGCCGCCCGCGCCGACAGCCCCGCGGGGCGATCTGTGGACAGCGACGCCGGATTCCACAGATCCGGCCGCGGCCTTGACACCCGGGTCACGGCCGGCCCCGGCCGGCGTCAGTCGTCCCGGCCCGCGCGCCTCCGCGACGGCGGGTGCGACATGCCCATGTACACGCCGCCCACGCGCAACTCGTCGAGCATCTGCCCGGTCCGCCGGCTACGGGTCTCCTCGGTACGGGCGCGCGCGATCCACCCCAGGTAGTCGTTGCGCTGATAGGCGGGCCGGGCGGCGTAGGCGTCGGTCAGCCCGGCGTCGGCGAGCGCACCGCGGACGTCCTCCGGCATGGGGTTGCGGGGGCGGGGCCTCATCGGGCCTCCTCCCGGGCGCGGGTCCCCGACCGGGCGAACAGCGCGGGCCGTGCGGGGTCGCCGCCGATGTCGGGTGCGCCGAGCCGGGCGGCCCGTAGCCCCATGACGACGAGGAAGAGCAGTCCCCACAGCAGGTAGGCGTTGCCCACGAGGTGCTCGATCGGGCCCCACCCGAGTTCGCGCTGGTCCCGGTGGGGGACCCACCACTGGGGAGTCCCGAGGAAGATCACCACGCCGCTGTAGGCCAACAGGAGCCAGCCGCGCTCGTCGTCACCGACCCCGGCCGCGGCGCCCCCGGCACCGGAGCCGGCGCCGGCCGTCCGGCGCCGCTCCGCCGCGCGCGACGCCCAGACCAGCACGAGGACGACCGACGGCACCGCCCACACCCAGTGGTGGCCCCACGAGACGGGCGAGCAGAACAGCGAGATGTAGCCCACCGTGACCACGGCCGCGACCTCGTGCCCGCCGCGCAGCAGCCGCCACGCCACCCACACGATGCCCAGGCCGATCACGCACGACACCACGAACCACGCGACGGACGCCGTGGTGCCCTCGAGGCCGAACCGGTACACGACGCCGTTGACGGACTGGTTGGAGGTGAAGGCCAGTCCGCCGATGCGCGCGGGGTCGCGGATCGCGAAGGTCCAGAAGCGGGCCGAGTCGTCGGCGGCGAGCAGGTGCCCGATCCCGGTGAAGGCCAGCGCCGCGGCGACGGCCGTGGCCAGGCCCCGCCAGTCCCGGCGCAGGACGAAGTACACGAGGAAGACCGCCGGCGTGAGCTTGACGGCCATGGCCAGACCGGTGAGGATCCCGCCCCACCACCGGCCCCGTCCGCGGATGAGGTCCACCATGACGAGCGCCATGAGGAACACGTTGATCTGCCCGAACCCGATGGTCTCCCGCACCGGCCCGAACCACAGCGCCACCGCGAGCACCGCGACGGTGACCCACCACAGGTCGCGGTCGGGGCGCTGCACGGTGCGGGCCAGCACGAGGTGGACGACGTAGGCCACCACGGCGATCGTGGCCAGCGTGACGATCGCCGACGCGACGGCCAGCGGCACCAGCGTGAATACCGAGAACAGCTGCGCCGAGAGCGGGGGATAGGTGAAGGGCAGGTGGCTACCGTCGGCGAGCTGCGGGAGTTCGCCGTAGATCTCGCCGCCGTCGCGGAACACCTGGCCGCCGGTCCGATACACGTCCAGGTCGATGCGGTACGGCGGGATCCGCTGCAGCCCGGGGGCGCCCACGGTGTGGACCAGGGTGCCCACCAGCGTAAGGAGGGCGGCGACGACCCGGGCGGGCGTCGACGCGAGGTATCGGTCCACCAGTGTGCCCATCACGCCTCCTCCCCGCTCGCCCGGTTCCGCTCGGCCCACCAGCGGAGCAGCTCCGACTCGGCCTCGTCCCGGTCCAGCGGACCGCGGTCCAGGCGCAGCTCCTTGAGGTACGCCCACGCGCGCCCCACGTCCGGGCCGGGTTTGAGGTCCAGCAGCCGCATGATCTCGTTGCCGTCGAGGTCCGGGCGGACCCGCGCGAGGTCCTCCTTGGCCTCGATCTCGGCGATCCGCTGCTCGAGCGAGTCGTAGTTGGCCTGCAGGCGCGCGGCCCGACGCTTGTTGCGGGTGGTGCAGTCCGCACGGACCAGCCGGTGCAGGCGGGGGAGGAGGTCCCCGGCGTCGGCGACGTACCGCCGCACCGCCGAGTCCGTCCACTGCCCGTCGCCGTAGCCGTGGAAGCGCAGGTGGAGAAACACCAGGCCGGAGACGTCCTCGACCATCTGCCGCGAGTACTTGAGCGCGCGCATCCGCTTGCGCGTCATCTTGGCGCCCACCACCTCATGGTGGTGGAAGGTCACCCCGCCGCCCGGCTTGGCGGCGCGGGTCGCGGGCTTGCCGATGTCGTGGAGCAGAGCCGCCCACCGCAGGACCAGGTCCGGGCCCTCGGGCTCGAGGTCGATGGCCTGCTTGAGGACGGTGAGGGAGTGCCAGTACACGTCCTTGTGCTGCATGTGCTCGTCGCGTTCGAGCTTCATGCCGGGTACCTCGGGCAGCACGTGGTCGGCGAGCCCGGTCTCGCAGAGCATGTTGATCCCGTCGATCGGATACTCGCCGAGGATGGTCTTGTCCAGCTCCACCCGGATCCGTTCCGGCGTGATCCGCTCGATCTGGGCCGCCATCTCCGTCATCGCCCGGAACACCCGGGGTGCGAGCGAGAAGCCGAGCTGGGAGACGAACCGGCAGGCGCGGAGCATGCGCAGCGGATCGTCGGAGAAGGACTGTTCGGGAGCCGCGGGCGTGTCGAGCACCCCCGCGAGCAGCGCGTCCATGCCGCCCAACGGGTCGCAGAACTCGTGCCGGCCGTCGGGGTGCAGGCGCACCGCCATGGCGTTGACGGTGAAATCGCGGCGGACGAGGTCGCCCTCGAGCGTGTCGCCGTAGACCACGTCGGGGTTCCGGGAGACGCCGTCGTAGCTGTCCGCCCGGTAGGTGGTGATCTCGATCTGCTGCTCGATCCCGGCGGCGTCGTGCTTGACGGCGGAGACCGTGCCGAAGTCGATCCCGGTGTCCCACACCGTGTCCGCGTACTCCTCGAGGATCCGCTGGACCACGTCGGGGCGGGCGTCGGTGGTGAAGTCCAGGTCGGTGCCCAGCCGCCCGAGCACCGCGTCGCGCACACTGCCGCCCGCCAGGTAGAGCTCGTGGCCGGCCTCCGCGAACGCCTCCGCGAGGGGCGACACGACGTCCGCGAGCTCGTTGAGCGTGCTCTGCGCCCCGGCCAGGAGCCGGAGGCGGCGCTCCTCGACCTGGGCGGCGTCGGACGGGTCCGGTCTGGCGCCCGGGCCGTCCTGCAGCCCCGAGAAGACCGCCGCGTCGTGGCGATCCGACGACGCGCGCGGGGAGGGGTCGGTATGCCGGGCGCTCACAGCGTCAGACCTTACCGACTCGGTCCGACCGCCTTGGACCACAGCGGGTCGACCGCCTCCACCTCCGGCACCCCCTTGAGGAGCCGCCGCGCGGCCTCGAGGTAGGCCAGGTACGCCGGGTTGGCGAGAAACGCCTGGGCGGCCGCGGCGTCCCGGTACTGCTGGTACACCACCAGGACGTCCGGATCCGCGTGCGAGGCGCACATCAGATAGGCCTCGTGACCGTCGTGCGCCTCGATCGCCGCCGGCATGTGCTCGTCCCACACCCGGATGAGCGCCGCGCGCTTCCCCCGGCGGGCACGGTGCCGGAGGAACAGGGCGTGGGACGTCTCGCTCACGCGGTCGACCCTATCTGTTCGACCATGTTCGACCCTCCGTCGCGGCATCGGTGTCACGCACGATGTCCGCTCACACGAACGGATCGACCACCCTCAGCCCCACCACAGTCTCGAAATCGGCGGTGTTCCTCGTGGCCAGAATCGCCCCCGAGGCCAGGCAGCACCCGGCGACCTGGGCGTCGGCGAGACTCATCGGCCGTCCGACGCCTGACGCGGGTTAGGGTGGCGGCGTGATCCGCCGTCTCGCCGTCACCCGCCACGCCGCGACGCGCCTGACCGTCCCCGCCCTCGCCGCGCTCACCGGCGGGGTCCTCGTCGGTGCCGCGCTCGCCGTCCCGCCCGCGGCGTCCGCTGTCGACACCTCCACAGCCATGGGGTTCACCACCGCCCCCCGGCCCACGGCGCCGCCACCGGCCGACACCTCCCGCCCGCAGGTGCTACGCGTCCAGCCGGTGGCGGGACGCAAGGTGCTCGCCGACGTGTGGTCGCCCGCCATGCAGAAGGCGGTGCCCACGTTCGTCCTGCTCCCGGCGGACCCGCGCCCGGCGCCGTTGCTGCTCCTGCTCAACGGGGTGGGCGGAGGAGAGGACCACGTCGGCTGGGCCTACCACACTGACTACCAGCGGTTCTTTGCCGACAAACACGTCCTCGTGGCCAGCCCCGAGGGTGGCCGGTTCAGTTTGTACACGGACTGGCACCAGCCCGACCCGGTCCTCGGCGTCAACCGCTGGCATACCTTCCTCGACCACGAACTCCCGGCGGCGCTCGCCGGCTCGTGGGCGCTCGACGGCACCCGCGGCGTCATCGGCGTCTCCATGTCCGGCGGCCCGGCGCTCACGCTCGCGGCGCGCGGCCACCACCACTACGCGGCCGCGGCCTCCCTGTCCGGGATGCCGGAGGTGTCCACCCCGTTCGGCCGGCTGGCGATGACGGCGATGGTGGCCCGCGGCGGCGGGAACATCGGCAACGCGTGGGGCGGCCCGGACGACCCGGCCTGGGTCGTCAACGACCCGTCGTGGAACGTCGAGCGGCTCCGCGGCACCGCCTTGTACCTGGCCTCGGCGCCCGGCAACCCCGGGCCCAACGACGGCCCCGCGATCGGGTCCGGCACCTATGCCGTCGGTGCGCCCACCGAGATCGCCTCGGACGCGGGCACCCGCCACATGGCCGGCGCGCTGCGGGCCGCGGGAGTGCCCTTCACCTACGACCGCTACGACAACGGTGCCCACACGTTCGGCCTGTTCGAGCGCGAACTCCGGGACTCCTGGCGGGTCGTGGGACCAGCCCTGGGCGCCTGAGTTCCGGTCGCCGCACGGGCGGCGCGCCGACGATTCCGAGACCCACCGGCCCGGCCGGTAGCATCGATGGGTGTCCGTAGCCGAACGCCCCGACGAACCGCGCCGCAACGCGCCGCGTCGTCGGCGCTCGCGTCGGCCCGCCGGGCCCGGCACCGGCGGCCACGACACCGCAGGTCACAGCACCGATCGTCACACGGGTCACGGCTCGGGACCCGGCGCGGCCGGCGGCACCCCGGGCGGCTCGGGCGGCGGGTCGACGCAGCGCGGCGACGGTCAGCGCGGGCAGCAGCGTGGCGGCGAGCAGCAGGGGCAGGCTCGGCAGGGCCGCCGGCGCCGCCGCGGTGGACGCGGGCGCCGCGGCAACCGGGGGCACGCCTCCGGCGCCGACGCCCAGCGCCAGCACACCGATGCCCGCGGCGCCGGCCAGGCGACCCGGACGGTGCGCTCCGACGACGGCACCACCGGCACCACGGCCCGCACCTCGTCCGGCGCGTCCGGCAAGGGCGCCAAGCCCGGTCCCGCCTCCATTGCGAAGCCCGGCCAGGGCAAGCACGGCGCCGGTAAGCCGGGCGCGGGCAAGGCCGGGACCTCGTCGTCGTCCGGCGGCCGGCCAGGGCGCGGCGGCCGCGGGGGTCGCGGGGGCCGGGGTGGCGGCCGCCATCCGCGGGCAGGTCAGCGGCTGCGCACCGTCCTCGAGACCTCCGCCGGCGGCCTCGTCGTGCGCGGCCTGGTGACGGCGGCCACGGCGGGCGACGAGCCGGACCTCTCGCGGCTGGAGGTGGCGCTGATCGGCCGTCTCGACCGCCGGGGGCGCATGCTCTGGTCCATGCCCAAGGGACACATCGAGCCGGGGGAGACGCTCGCGGAGACCGCCCGACGAGAGGTGCTCGAGGAGACGGGCATCGATGGCACGGTCCTGGCCCCGCTCGGGGTGATCGACTACTGGTTCGTCGCCGAGGGGCGCCGCATCCACAAGACGGTCCACCACCACCTCATCCGGTACGACCACGGCGACCTCTGCGACGAGGACCCCGAGATCACCGAGGTCGCGTGGGTGGCGTTCGACGACCTGCCCACCCGGCTCGCCTACCCGGACGAGCGCCGGCTCGTCGAGTCCGCACGCTCCCTGCTCCCGGACCTCGCCCGCGACGAGCACGCTGGCCGCACCCCCGCGCCGCTGCCCGCCCAGACCGTCGACCCCTCCCGCCGGGCGCAGCGGCCCCGGGACCGGGACGACGGCGCCGCGCCCGGCACTGGGGACACCGGCGGGGCGACGGGCACCGGGGCGACGGGGGAGTCCCGGTCGTGATGCGACGGCCGTGGACGGGCCCGGCCCGCGGGGCCGTCCGCCCGGCCGCCTCGCTGCTGCTGTGCGCCATGATCGCCACGGCCCCGCTCCTCGGCGTAGGGCCGGCCCGCGGGGTCACGCCCGAGGAGGCGGCCGCGGCCGGCTACATCCCCAACCCGGCCCCCGCGCTGGCCCGCATCGCGATCGACGACGTGACCCCCAACGCCCTCGACGGCAGCGAGGTCGGCGGCACTGAGGCCGGCGTCCCCACCGTCACCGTGTCGGGCACCGTCCGCAACGTGAGCGCGCAGCACCTGGAGTCGGTCGACGTGCGGCTGCAGCGCGGCCCCCGGGTGGCCGGGGCGGACACGGTCCGCGAGCCGCTCGTGTGGTCCGAGCCCTCGTTCCCGGTCCACGGCACGTTCGAGCGCGTGGGGGACGGGCTCGCGCCGGGCGAGGTGCTCCCCTTCCGCGTCACCCTCCCGGCGCGCGACGTCCCCGGGCGACCGGGTCCGCACCTGGCACTCACCGAGCCCGGGGTCTACCCGCTGCTCGTCAACGTCAACGGCACCCCGGAGGGCGGCTCGCCCGCCCGCCTGGACGACGCGCGCACACTCCTGCCCGTCATCGACACCCCGACCGGGCCGGAACCGGCCGCGCCGGACCCCGCGGACCCGGAGGCGGACCCGGGACCCGATCCGGACTCCGCACCCGAGGACGCGCCGCCGCTCACCCTCCTCTGGCCGCTCTCGGCGCCGCCCACCCGGATCGCCCACGTCCCCGGTGCGGACGGCACGGACCCGGTGATCGCGCTGACCGACGACTCGCTGCTGCGCGACCTCGGTCCAGAGGGCCGCCTCACCGGGCTCGTCCGGGCCGCAGAGCGCGCCTTCGACGGCCCCGCGGGCAACGCGCTGCGGCGCGCGACGTGCCTGGCCGTGGACCCGGACCTGCTCGACACCGTCGCCGACATCGCCGACGGCCGGAGCGTCGTCATCGACCGGGGCCCGGGCCCGGCGCCCACCGGGACCGGCCGCGGCGCCGGGCGCACGGAGGACGAGAGCACGGCCGCGGACTCCGAGGCGGCCTCCCGTGACGCCTCCCGCTGGCTCGACCAGCTCCGCGCCCTGGCCGAGGGCGGCTGCGTGGTGACGCTGCCGGCCGCGCAGGCCGACCTCGACGCCGTGGCCTCGGTCGGCGACGCCCGCCTGGCGGGGGCCGCCCTCGACCGGCCCGGGACGGTCCGGCGGGTGCTCGAGGTGGCGCCGGTGCCCGACCTCGTCGTCCCCGCCTCCGGCACCCTGGCCCCCGGCAGCCCCGAGGCGCTCGGCCTGGACCGCGCCACCGCGCTCGTGGCGGCGCCCGCGGTGCGGACCGACACCGGCGACGTCCCCGACGGCGGGCTGCTCGACCTCGCCGGGACCCCCGACACACGCGCCCTGACCTACCCGGCCACGCTGGGCAGCGCCCTCGCCGCGACCGGCCTCGCCCCGGAGAACCCCCGCTATTCCGACCCGGACACCCGCTACTGGCTCGAGGCGGACTCCCCGGCGGCCCGGCTGCAGGACGCGCGGGCGGCGCTGCTGGCCCCGGTCGTCGACGTGGCGGCGGGAACGCGGCCCCCCGCCGGGGACGACCCCGGTGTCCTCGCCGTGCCGCCCGCCGTGTGGACGGTGGACGAGTCGTCCGCGGCCTCGCTCCTCGACACCCTCGCCGCGCAGCTCGACGCGGGGCGGATGCGGGCTCAGCCGCTCACCGAGCGGCTCGCCGGGCCCGCCACGGGCCCGGCCGGAACCCTCGCCGACCACCCGACCGCCGCGTTCGACCCCGGCGAGGTCGACCCGACCGGCGCCACCGCCGAGCGGCTCCGCGGGTCCCTCCGTGGGATCGCCACGCTGGGCTCGCTCGTCGACACCACCGACCCGCGGTCCGAGGTGGCCGGCGACTTCCTGGACCCCATGGTCGGCGACGCGCTCCGCGCCCTGTCGGTGACGGGAAGGCGCGCCGGCGGCGACGGCATCGAGCCCGCGACCGGGACCGGCGTCGAGGCCACGGCCCAGGCCGAGGCGCGGGTGGAGCGCCTCTCCCGAACCGTGACCTCCGCCCTCGGACAGGTGGACCTGCTCCCGCCCGGCAGCGTGTTCACCATGGCCAGCCCCAACAGCCCGCTGCTGCTCGTGGCCCGCAACGGCCTGCCCTTCCCGGTGCGTGTCGCCGTGGAGGTGACCGCGCCGCCGGACTTCCACCTCGACCCCGTGGGCGTGGTGCAGATCCCCGCCGCCGGCTCGCGCACCCTCCAGGTGCCCACGCAATCCGACGCCGAGGGTGGCGACCGCCACACCGTGACCTTCACTCTCCACGGGCCCGACGGGCGGCCGTTGTCTGATCCGGTCGAACTCTCCGTGCAGACCGGCGGCTACCCGGTCGCGCAGGTCTTCGCGCTGTCCGCCGCGGCGCTCGCCCTCGTCCTCGGGCTCCGCCGGTACCTGCGCTACCGTCGGGGCACTCCCGACCCCGCGGACGAAGGGCACCGACCGTGAACGACGCGCTGCGCTCGCCCGACCCCGGTATGCGCGGACGCCGGCGCGAGGCCGGCAGCAGCGTGGTCCCGCGACCCGTGGCGCCGCCGCCGGTCGCCGACTCCTACGCCCCGGACGCCCCGCCCCCGGGGCCGGCCCCCGGCGCCGTTCCCGGTGCGGGTTCCGGCGGTGCGCCCGGCGCGACCCCCGGCGGCGGCACGGGGCGCGCCAACCGCGACTCCTCCGACGCCTCGCTCATGCGGTCCACCGGCTCCATGGCGGTGGCCAACCTCGCGAGCCGCGTGACCGGCTTCGTCCGGATGATCCTCATCCTGGCCGTCCTCGGCCCCGCGGTGGCGTCGGCGTTCAACACCGCCAACACGCTGCCCAATATGATCACCGAGCTCGTCCTGGGCTCGGTGCTCACCGCCATGTTCATCCCGCTGCTCGCACGCTCCGCCCAGGAGGACGCCGACGGCGGGGTGATGTTCGTCCGACGACTGCTCACGCTGGCGGCGACGGTGGCGTTCGGGGCCACGGTGGTCGCGGTGGCGTGCGCCCCCCTGCTCACCCAGCTCAACCTGGGTGACGGCGAGGTCAACACCGACCTGGCCACGGCTTTCGCCTTCCTGCTCCTTCCCCAGATCTTCTTCTACGGCGTCTTCTCCGTCCTGCTCGCGGTCCTCAACTACAACGGAGTCTTCGCTCCCGGCGCGTGGGCTCCGGTGTGGAACAACCTCGTCGCGATCGCCACCCTCGTGCTGTTCGCGGTGGTCGGCAGCGGGCTCGACCCGGCCGCCCCGGTCAACATCCTGAGCCCCGCGATCCTCCTGCTGGGCCTGGGCACGACCGCCGGCGTGGTGGTGCAGGCGCTCGTGCTGGTGCCGTCGCTGCGCCGGGTGGGTGTGGACCTGCGCCCGCTCTGGGGGATCGACCCGCGCCTCAGGCAGTTCGGCGGCAGCGCGATCGCCGGGTTCGTCTACGTGCTCATCTCCCAGGTGGGCCTGGTCATGACCAATCGGATCGGCGCGGCCGCCGACGAGGCCGCCATCGCGATCTACCAGACACACTGGCTGCTGCTGCAGGTCCCGTACGGGATCATCGGCGTCACCCTGCTCACCGCGATCAATCCGCGGCTGGCGGACAACGGGGTGGCGGGCCGCAACGACGCGGTGGTGCGCGACATCTCCCTGGGTACCCGCCTGTCGATGTTCGGGCTCCTGCCGATCATCGCGTTCATGACCGCGTTCGGCCCCACCATCGCCACGGCGCTCTTCCGCTACGGCAACTTCGACGCCGACCGCGCGCACATCCTCGGCCTCACCCTGTCCTTCGGCGCCTTCACGCTCGTGCCGTACGCGATCGTCCTGCTCCAACAGCGCGTGTTCTACGCGCGCGAGGACTACTGGACGCCCACGGCGATGATCCTCGCGGTGACCGCCGTCCGCGTGGTCCTCTCGCTGCTCGTGCCCGCGGTCACGGACGAGCGCTCGCACGTCGTGATCGGGCTGGCGCTGGCCAACGGGATGGGCTGGATCGTGGGCGCCGTGGCGGGCTACGTCCTGCTGCGCCGGGCGCTCGGACCGCTGCGGGGCCGCGAGACCGCGCGCTCGGCGGCGTGGACGCTCGGGGCGTCCGCCGTCGGGGCGCTCGTCGCGCTCGCCGTGGACGCGATCCTGCCGTGGCACCTCGTCACCGACGCCCTCGGCAGCCCCGGCTTCGTCCTGCGGACGGCGGTCGCCGGGGTGATCGCCCTCGCGGTGACCGGCCTGGTCCTGTGGCGCTCCCGGCTGCCCGAGCTCGAGTCCGTCACCCCCATGCTCAGGGGCCTGGCGGGGCGGCTGAGGCGTTGGTGAGGCTTGCGCCCGGGGGGAACGTAGACTCGTCCGGGTAACGAGGGCCCGTCGCGCGACGGGCCAGGTCACCGAGGAGGACAGCGGGTGGGTGAGGCCAACGGCGACGGGCGGGGTGCCGCCGCCCCGCCGCCCCGGCTCGCGGCGGGCGGACTCGTCGCCGGCGGGCGCTACCTACTCCTCGAGCCCCACGGCGGCATGGCCGGCCAGGCCTTCTGGCGCGCACACGACAAGCGGCTGGACCGCGACGTCGCCCTGACCTTCGTCGACCCGCTGCCGGGGGAGGATCCGCCCGGCTCGGCCACCGGCGTCCTCGACCGCACCGTCGCGCTCACCGGTCTCTACTCCGACGGCCTCGCCCGGGTTCTCGACGTGATCCGCGGGCGGGCCGGCGGGATCGTCGTGAGCGAGTGGGTGCCGGGCCGCAGCCTCGCCGCGGCCGCGGCGGCGACGGGCGGCGACGCGATGGACCCCGACACCGCGGTGACCGCCGTGCGCCCCCTCGCCGACGCCGCGGCTCGCGCCGAGGAGAGGGGCCTCGTCCTGGCCCTGGACTCCCCGGACCGGATCCGCCTCACCGAGGACGGCCGCGCCCTGCTCGCCTTTGCCGGCGTCGGGGCGGCCGCCGACACCCGCGGCGACGTCCGCGGCCTGGGCGCCGTGCTGTACGCCCTGCTCACCGACACGTGGCCGCTCGAGCTCCCCCAGGGCTCCGACGCGCGCGAGACCACCGACCCGCGTCCCGCGCCGGCCCCCCGGGGAGACGACGACGAGGTCGCCGACCCCACCAGCGTGCGTTCCGGGGTCCCGCCCGAGGCCGCGGTCCTGGCGTTGCGCTCGCTCGACGGCACCTCGGTGAGCTCGGCCGCGACGGTCAGATCCATGGTCGACGCCGCCCCCGGCGCGCCGCTCGCGGCGCCGGCCTCCCGGCCCGCCCCCGGCCGCCCGTCGGCGGAGGACCGCGACACCGGCGACACCGCCGGCACCGCCTGGACCCCCGAGCCCTACACACCACCGGATGCCGCGACCCAGCAGCGCCGGTGGCGGATCATGGCCGGCACGGCCGCCGCCGCCGTCGTGGGCATCGCGCTGCTCTCAGCGTGGTTGCTCGGTGCGTTCTCCGACCCGACCGATGACCGTCCGCTACCCGCCCAGCTCGACGCCATCGAGCGCGCCGCCCAACAGAGCCGCTCGTCGGAGGCCGCCGCCACGGAGTCCCCCGTCGCCGACGCCGGCGGCGACACCGACCCCGGCGAGGCGCGCGAGGTGTCCACCCCGGTGGAGGTCGCCGACGCCGCGCCGTGGCAGCCCAGCTCGTCGCCCGGCACCGCCGAGAACGCCGCCTCCGCCGGCAACGTCATCGACGGCGACGCCTCCACCACCTGGTCGACGGACACGTACCGCGACCAGTTCGGCGACGGGCCGTCGGCCTACAAGCCGGGGCTGGGCCTCATGCTGACCCTCGACGAGGCCGCCGCGCCGCGCCGCGTGGTGGTGCGCTCCACCGACGACATCCGGTTCGAGATTCGCGCCGCCGACTCCGCCTCGCCCACTTCCCTCGACGACACCCGACGGCTGGCCCGGGGCACGGTCAGCGGAGGCTCGGGAACCGTGGACATCGACAACCCGGAGGAGTCCGAGTACCTCCTCGTGTGGATCACCCGGCTCGACTCCTCCGGCCCGCAGGCCTACCAGGCCACCGTCTCGGAGATCGTCCTGACCCGCTGAAGGTGACACCCCCACGGGCGCCGCCGGGGCGTTAGCGTGACACGCGTGACCACCACCGCGTTGACGTGCACCGACCGCAGCGACGTCGAGCTCCTCGACGCCCACGTGGCCGGGGATCCCGACGCGTTCGCCGCCCTCGTCCGCCGGCACTACGACTACCTGTGGCGCCTGGCCCTGCGCACCTCGTTCAACCGGGACGACGCCGCGGAGGCGCTGCAGGAGGCCCTGCTGTCCGCCTACCGCCGCGCCCACACCTTCCGGCACGCCTGCCCGGTCCGGGGTTGGCTGTACCGGATCGTCGTCAACGCCTGCCTCGACAAGATGCGCGCCCAGCGGCTGCGCACCCATTCCGAACTCACTCCGCTTCTGCACGAACAGGTCTCGCTGCGCGATCACTTCCATCAGGATCCGGCCTACGCGATCATCGTGGCCGAAGCTCTCACCGAACTGCCCACCGACCAGCGCGACGCCGTCGTCGTCGTCGACATGCTGCGCTGCAGCGTTGCCGAGGCCTCCCACCTGCTCAACATCCCCCCGGGCACCGTCAAGAGCCGCTGCGCGCGGGGCCGGGCCAAGCTCGCCGTCCTCCTGGCCGAGGTCTCCCTCACCCGCTAGCGGGGCCCGCGGCCTCGTGCGGCCGGGAACAACCCGGCGCCCCCGGGTGTTGACAACGTGGTGAACCGCCCCCGCGGCCACCCGCGACCCGACCGTCCACAAGGAGCTCCCGCCCGCATGGCCGACAACTTCGTCACCCTCTCCTCCGACAGCGAGCCCGCCGACGACGTCTCCGGCGCCCCGGCCTCCGACACAGTCCACGACGTCATCATCGTGGGATCCGGCCCCGCCGGGTACACCGCCGCGATCTACTCGGCCCGCGCCGAGCTCGCCCCGCTGGTCTTCGAGGGCTCCCAGTTCGGCGGCGCGCTCATGACCACCACCGACGTCGAGAACTTCCCCGGCTTCGCCGAGGGCATCCTGGGCCCGGACCTCATGATGCAGATGCGGGAGCAGGCCGAGCGGTTCGGCGCGGACCTGCGCATGGAGGACGTCACGTCGATCGACCTGCAGGGCGAGATCAAGGTGGTCCGGGTGGGCGACGAGGAGCACCGCGCCCGCGCGGTGATCCTCGCGATGGGCGCCGCCGCCCGCTACCTCGGCATCCCGGGCGAGCAGGAGTACCTCGGCCGCGGCGTGAGCGCCTGCGCCACCTGCGACGGCTTCTTCTTCAAGGACAAGCCCATCGTCGTGGTGGGCGGCGGCGACTCCGCCATGGAGGAGGCCACCTTCCTCACCAAGTTCGGCTCCTCGGTGACCATCGTCCACCGCCGCGAGGAGTTCCGCGCCTCGCGGATCATGCTCGAGCGCGCCAAGCAGAACCCCAAGATCTCGTTTGTCCTCAACGCCACCGTCGACGAGGTCCTCGCCGGCGAGAGCGGTTCGGTCGAGAAGCTGCGCCTGCGCGACACCGTCACCGATGAGACCCGCGAGATCGAGGCCTCCGCGTTGTTCGTGGCGATCGGCCACGACCCCCGCTCGGAACTCGTCCGCGACCAGGTGACCGTGGACGCCGAGGGCTACGTCGCGACCGTGGGGGAGACCACCGCCACATCGCTACCAGGCGTCTTCGCCTGCGGCGACCTCGTGGACCACCGCTACCGGCAGGCGATCACCGCCGCCGGCTCCGGCTGCTCCGCCTCGATCGACGCCGAGCGCTGGCTCGCCGAGCAGAACTGACCCCGGGGCACCCGCCCCGACCGACCCGAAAGGACCCGCCCCATGGCCGGTGACACCCCGAACATCGTCGACGTGACCGAGGCCGACTTCGCCGAGGCCGTCCTCGCCGCCAGCGGCAGCAAGCCCGTCCTCGTGGACTTCTGGGCCACCTGGTGCCGCCCGTGCACCATGATGGCGCCCGTCCTCGATGAGCTCGCCGGCGCGGAGGCCGACAAGCTCACCGTTGCCAAGGTGGACGTCGAGGCCAATCAGGAACTCGCCGCCGAATACCAGATCACCGCCATCCCTGCGCTGCTGCTGTTCTCCGAGGGTCAGCCGGTCAAGCGCATCACCGGCGCCAAGTCCAAGGCCGCTCTGCGCAAGGAACTCTCCGACGTTCTCTGAGCGGGCGTCCGCCGGTCCCAGGCGGTAAGTTCGTGACGGTACGCGCCGAGACGAAGGAGTGACCCATGGCATGGAGACGGGGTGATCGCGGGCCCGAGGTGGCAACGATCCGCGCCACGCTCGCGGGAATGGGCCTGCTCCACGCCATCGACTCGGTGGGCGTGACCGAGCCCGAGACCGGATCGTCCCTCGCCCGGACCGACGCCGTCTTCGACGCCGACCTCGAGACCGCCGTCCTCGCCTTCCAGCAGGCGCGCGGCCTCATCTCCGACGGCATCGTGGGCCCCGCCACACAGGCGGCGCTCCACGACGCGAGCCACGTCCTGGGCACCCGCGACCTGAGCTACATCGTCTCCAAGCCGATGGCCGGCGACGACGTGGCCCAGCTCCAGCGCCGCCTCGGCGAACTCGGCTTCTACACGAGCACCGTCGACGGCACCTTTGGCCCGCTCACCCACGCCGCCGTCGCCGACTTCCAGCGGGACTGCGCCCTCGACCCCGACGGCGTGGTGGGCGCCGAGACCCTGGCCACCCTGAGCCGCTTCTCCACGCTGTTCAAGGGCGGCGACGTGTCCTCGCTCGTCGAACGCGAGCGCGCCCGCTCCTCGGGCCCCATGCTCACCGGTAAGCGGATCATTCTGGACCCCGGGCCCAGCGGCTCGGAGAACCCCATCCGCATCGAGACCCCCTCCGGCACGGTCACCGACGCGGAACTGCTCTGGGACCTCACCCGCCGGCTGTCCGAGCGCATGAACCAGGCCGGGGTCGAGGTGTTCCTCTCGCGCCCCGAGGCCATGATTCCCACCGATCCCGAGCGGGCCGAAATCGCCAACGCCTTCAACGCCGACCTGCTCATCTCCCTGCGCCTGGACCGCCATCCCAACCCGCAAGGCAACGGGATCGCCACCTTCTACTTCGGCAACTCCCTCGGCGCGGAGTCCATGCTCGGCGAGGCGCTCTCGGGGTTCATCCAGCGCGAGATCGTCAAGCGGACACCGCTGCGCGACTGCCGCACGCACGGCCGGAGCTGGCCGCTGCTGCGCCTCACCCGGATGCCCTCGGTCCAGATCGCACTGGGCTACGCCCACAACCTCGGCGACCTCCGGATCCTCGGTGACCGCGCGATGCAGGACACGATCATCGACTCGATCCTCGTCGGGGTCAAGCGGCTCTACCTGCTCGACAAGGACGACCAGCCCACCGGCTCGCTCTCCGTCAACGACCTTATCGACTACGAGCAGCACCAGCGCGGCTGAGCCGGGGCCCCCGGCCCCGGGCCCGCATCCGGGCCGTCGCGCCGGAGAGCACCCCGATCTTCCGGCTGGGGAACCCGCGCTCGGCGAAGAGCTGATCCAGGGCCCGCTCGACGTCGGCCTTCCACAGGTGATCGGTCTCGATGTCCAACCGCAGCCGGGGATGGGTCTCGTGCTCGGCCACCACGGTGAACCCGTGCTCCACGAGGAACGCCGCGGAGGTCAGACATGCGCTCGCCCCACACCCGTCACGTGACGTAATCCCGCCTGGGTCCCCGTTCGTGAGTCCGAAGGTCTCCACGGCCTTGATCCCGCGCCCGCGCAGGTCCTCCACCACCGCGCCGAGGAGGGTGGTCCGGACCCCCGACGGCGCGTCGGGCTCCTCGTCGAGTCCGGCGAGGAGGACGGCGTCGGCCCCCACGGGGGAGGTGGGGAAGCAGGCCGCGCGGGGCACCATGCCCGGGGGAGCGTAGAAGGCTGCGCCCGCGGGCCGACCGGCTGCCTCGGCCACCTGCCCGCACACGCCCCACTCCAAGGCCACCCGGGAGATCCAGGCCTCCTTCTCGAACTCCGGGTCGCCCGGGACGCCGTCCCCTTCTGTCTGCCAGTAGACGCACCGCCGCGACCGCGCGCCGAGGCGGTTCACGGTGGACAGATCAAGGGGACGGACGAAGGTCATCGCGAGGTCCCGGCCGTCCCGCCCTCGAGGAGGGCCAGGACGCGACGGAGGTCGTCGTCGTCGCCCACGTCGATCGTGATCCGGCCCTTGCGGCGACCCATCGTCACCGCGACCGTCGTCTCCAACCGGTCGGAGAGCCGGCCGGCTGCTGCCTCCCACTCGGGGTTGCGCTCCCGGCCGGGCGTGGGTCGCCGCGTCTTCTCGGTGGTCTCGCTGCGGTCCTTGTTCGCGAGCGTGACGATCTCCTCCGTCGCGCGAACCGACAGTCCCTCTGCGACGATGCGCGCCGCGAGGTCGTCCTGCGCGGCCATCCCCGCCTCGAGACCGAGGAGTGCCCGCGCGTGGCCGGCCGAGAGGACGCCGGCGGCGACGCGGCGCTGCACGGCCGTGGGCAGCTGGAGGAGGCGGATGCTGTTGGTGATGGCCGGGCGCGACCGGCCGATGCGGGCCGCGAGTTCGGACTGGGTCACCTCGAACTCGTCGAGCAGCTGCTGGTACGCCGCCGCCTCCTCGAGGGGGTTGAGCTGGACGCGGTGGATGTTCTCGAGGAGCGCGTCACGGAGCAGGTCCTCGTCCTCGGTCTGCCGGACGATCGCGGGGATCGTCTCGAGCTCCGCGCGCTGGCTGGCCCGCCACCGACGCTCGCCCATGATGAGCTGATAGCGATGGTCGGGCATCTCCCGGACCACGATGGGCTGGAGAAGCCCGAACTCCTTGACCGAGTGGGCGAGCTCCGCGAGCGCCTCCTCGTCGAAATACGTCCGCGGCTGTTTGGGGTTGGGGTCGATGTCCGCCGGCGAGATCTCGCGGTACACGGCGCCCGGGTCCACGAGCTCCGAGGTTTCACGTGAAACATCGTCCGCGCTCTCCGCCGGCGTGCCGGTACGCGTGCCCCCTGGACGCGGGGGAGTACCGCCCGCCCTACGGGGCCGCGGCGGGGTGGTCCGCGGACCGTCTCCCCGGTCCTCGGTGCCGCGAGGACCCAGTATGAGGTCGGCCGCGTCGTCTCCGAGCCGCGGGCTCTGCTCCGGGGCCGTGGGGATGAGTGCGGCGAGGCCCCGACCGAGACCACCCTTGCGCTGCTGAGCCATCGTCACTCCTCCGTCTTCCCGGCTGTCGCGGATGAGGCGACGGCTCGGCTGTTGATCTCTCGCGCGGCGTCGAGGTAGGCCAGTGCCCCTCGCGAGCCGGCGTCGTACTGCAGGATCGTCATCCCGTAGCCGGGTGCCTCCGACACCTTGACACTCCGGGGGATGACCGTACGGAGGACGGTGTCCCCAAAGTGCTCGCGCACCTCGCCAGCCACCTGCTCCGCGAGCTTGGTCCGGCCGTCGTACATCGTGAGCATGATCGTCGAGATCTCGAGCTCCGGGTTGAGGTGCTGTTGCACCAGTTCCACGTTGCGCAACAACTGGCCCACGCCCTCGAGGGCGTAGTACTCGCACTGGATGGGGATGAGCACCTCGCGTGCCGCCACCATCGCGTTGACGGTGAGCAGGCCGAGCGACGGCGGGCAGTCGATAAAGACGTAGTCGATCCCCAGCGAGGCGAGGTCGTCCGGCACCAGCACTTCCGCGAGGCGGCGCTCGCGGTGGTCAAGGCCGACCAGCTCGATCTCCGATCCGGCGAGATCGATGGTCGCGGGGATGCAGAAGAGACGGTCCGCGTGGGGGCTCTGCTGCATGAGGTCGTCGACCGCCGTCTCCCACATGAGCAGCTCGTAGCTCGACGGGGTCCCCTCTCGGTGGTCAACGCCGAGCGCGGTGCTCGCGTTGCCCTGTGGGTCCATGTCGATCACGAGCACTCCCAGGCCACCCAGTGCGAGCGCGGCAGCGAGATTGACCGTAGACGTCGTCTTACCGACGCCGCCCTTCTGATTGGCGATCGTGATGATCCGCGTCCCATCCGGACGCGGGAGAAGGTAGGCGTTCCCGTGGAGAACCTCGTTCGCCTGTCGCGCGGCGGCGAAGATCGGGGTCTCGTCGTCGGTCATCCGTCACCTCTCGACTGCTGGACAGAGCTACGCGGCCCGGGAGGGCCCCGGGGTCTTCAACGCAATGGTCAGTGTTTCACGTGAAACGGACATCGTCGTCCCCGCTACCGGGAGTTCACCGTCGACCGCGGCGCCGCGACCCCGTGCGCGAGCCGCGGCCTCCCATCCTATCCCCGGACCGCACCCCGGTGAGAGTCGCGATCACCAGTCGGGTCTCCTCGGCGTCAGGCGCCGTCACCACCTCAACGCGGGCGTCAGTGAAGCCGAGGCGGGTGAGCGTCGCGGAGTCCCGCGCCACCTCCTGCTCGGCGGAGATCCCCTTGAGCGCGACCATCCGACCACCCTCCCGGAGCAGGGGGGCAGACCAACCGGCGAGGCGCTCGAGCGGGGCCACGGCGCGGGACGTCACGACGTCCGCACCGCCGAGGTCGGCCCGCACCGCCTTCTCCTCCGCTCGGCCCCGGACAACACGCACCTCGAGCCCGAGATCTGCGATCACCTCTTCGAGAAAAGTCACCCGCCGCAGCAGCGGCTCGACGAGCGTCACGATGAGGTCCGGTCGGGCGAGCGCCAGCGGGATGCCGGGGAGCCCCGCACCGCTCCCGATGTCGACCACGGTCTCGCCGTCACCGATCCCGGCCCGGGCGGCGGCGCAGTTGAGGACGTGCCGGTCCCACAACCGGGGCCGCTCGCGGGGGCCCATGAGCCCGCGTTCGATACCCGCGCCGGCAAGCCACCCGACGTACCGCTCAGCGACACCGAGTCGCTCGCCGAACACCTCTCGAGCGCCGGCGGGGGCCGGCGGGACTTCGAGGCCGGACGCTTCGCCCCGGGTCGTTCCGCTGGCGTCACGTGTCGTTTCGGTCCGTGAGTCCTCGGTCATGGGGATGCCGTCCTTTCCGGCGCTCATCGGCCGCCAGGTTTCACGTGAAACACGCCCCGAATTACACGCCTGTCATTCGCGGGCCCTACACGCCGCAGGGGTGAGGGCGCGTCGCCCTCACCCCTGCTCGCGTCAGTCCGGATCCACCGGACCCGGTCCTCAGTCCTCCGGCAGAACCACCACGCGGCGGTTCGGTTCCGCCCCGGTAGAGTCCGACCGCACGCCCTCGATCTCCGCGATCGCATCGTGCACGATCTTCCGCTCGAACGGCGTCATCGGCTCCAGCTCCTCGGACTCGCCAGACTGGAGAACCCGCTGGGCGGCAACCCGTCCTGCGTCCGTGAGTGCCTCCCGCTTGGCGGCGCGCCACCCCGCGATATCCAGCATCAATCGGCTGCGGTCGCCGAGCTCCTGCTGCACCGCGAGACGGGTGAGCTCCTGGATCGCGTCGAGCACCTCGCCGTCGGAACCCACGAGCTGATCGAGGTCGTCGCCCCCATCGATGCTCACGATCGCCCGGTCGCCCTCGACGTCAAGGTCGATGTCGCCGTCGAAGTCCAGGATGTCCAGCAGCTGCTCGAGGTAATCGCCGGCGACCTCGCCCTCCTCGACGAGCCGCTCCTCGGACACCTCGACGTTCCTTCTGGACATGAACCCGCCTCCGTCACTTCTGCCGATCGTCGCCTCCGCGGCACCGATGTTCTCACACGAGTATGCGACAAGGTCCCCGGCGCCGGGGCACCGGGGACCACGTCGAGTGGACGACCTCTCGTCCGGGCGGGCGTCACCGCTTCTTCTTCTTGCCCTTACCCTTGCCGCCGCCCTTCTTCTGGGCGGGCCGGCTGCGTTGGCGGCCCGAACCCTGCGGCCGCTGCCCCGGCCGGGGCGTCGCCCCCGGCGCCGGGCCCGCGGAAGAGGGCGACGGGGTCCCGGGAGACGGGGTCGCGGGGAACGACGTGGCCGCAGCATCTGATCCCGACGACGAGGTGTCCGCCGCCCCGGCGGTCGGCTTCGCACCGGGTGCGCCCTTCTCCGCGTCCGCCGAGGCGGCCTTCCGGTTCTTGGAGCGGTTGCGCTTGCGGCGACCGGCCGGTGCCGACGGCTCGTCGGTCGTCTCCGAGCTCCCGCCCGGTCGGCCCTCCACCGTCGACGGAGTGACCTCGTCGTCGGCGCCCTCGGACATCACACCCTCGGTGGCAGGGGCCACCGCCACCGCCCCCCGGGAACCGGTGCCGCGGCCCTTCTTGGGGTTGGCCGGCTTGACTCCGACCTTGGGCGCCAGCGACTCCTGGTAGGCGCGGCGCTCCCGCGCCGCCTCGTTGTCCTCCTTGGCCATCTGCTCGAACAGGAAGTACTGCTGCCCGAGCGTCCACAGGTTGTTGGTGACCATGTACACGAGGATCGCCAGGGGCCAGAACGCACCGGTGACCAGGATGCCGATGGGAAAGGCCCACAACATGAGCTGGTTCATGATCTTGGCCTGCGGGTTGGCGGCCGCCTCGGCCGACTGCCGCGACAGGGAGATCCGCGCATTGAGGTGGGTGGTGACGGCGGAAATGATCATGAGCGGGATCGCGACCACCCAGATGTGCCAGCGCTCGAAGTCGATCGCCATCCCGGGCGCGACGAAGGCCTGGAACTGCTCCTCGGCCTGCGAGATGAAGGACGAGAGCGGCGCCCCGAACAGTCGCGCGTCGAGGAAGCTCTGTACCTCGTCGGCGTTGAACACGTAGTTGCCCGTGTTCCGGGTCTCCTCGGCCGTCATGCCGAGCTGACCGAACGCCTCGCCCATACGGTTGAACGACCGCAGCACGTGGAACAGGCCGAGGAACACCGGGATCTGGATGAACATCGGCAGGCAGCCGAGGACCGGGTTGAAGCCCTCCTGCTTCTGCAGCTTGCGGGTCTCCATCGCGAGCTTCTCGCGGTCGTTCTTGTACCGCTTCTGCAGCGCCTTCATCTTGGGCTGCATCTCCTGCATCTTGCGGGAGAACCGGATCTGCTTGGCCGCCGGCCAGAACAGGATGACGCGCAGCGTCACCACGAGGAAGATCACCGAGAGCGCCCAGATCACGCCGTTGGAGTCCGGGGACCGGACCCAGGGGAGCAGGCCGCCGAGAAAGGCGAAGATCTTGTGCCAGAACCAGAGGATCCCGGAGATCGGGTAGTAGACCAGGGGATCGGTGATGAACGACATGGGTGGTGGGTCCTAGAGTCGGTCGGTCGGGTCGGTCACGGGAGGGTCCACCGTGGGGGAGTCCTCCGAGGGGGGCGCCGGGACGGGGACCGAGCGGGCACGCGGCTCCGGGACGGGGTCCCAGCCGCCGCGCGTCCACGGACCACACCTGAGCAGACGCCACACCGCGAGCCAGGTCCCGTGCCACGCGCCGTGCGCCCGGACGGCGCCGACGGCGTACGCGCTGCACGTGGGCTCGAAGCGGCAGCTCGGCGGGGTGAGCGGCGAGATGCCCTTCTGATAGAAGTCCAACATCCACAGCAGGATGCGGGCGATGGGCCCCGGTCGATCCTCGGTCACGACGCCTCCTCCCGCAGCCGGGACCGGACCGCGGCCAGCCCCGAACGCAGATCCCGCTCCAGCTCTCCGCGCGACGCCGAGACGGCCGCGGGGGTGGCGCGGATGACCACCATGAGATCCGGTTCCACCTCGTCGAGGAGCCCGGCAGCCAGGTGGCGGAGCCGGCGGCTGACGCGGTGCCGGGTGACGGAGTCCCCCACGGCCTTGCTCACGACCAGCCCGAAACGCGGACCGCCCACGCGGACGTCCGAGGAGTCCACGTGGGCGTGTACGACCATGGTGCGGCGGCCCTTCCTGGCACCCCGGCGCACCACCGCCGCGAAGTCAGCGGAGCGGTGGAGCCGGTGCGAACCGGGAAGCACCCGCCACCCCGGCCCGGATCAGGCCGTCAGCGAGGAGCGGCCCTTACGGCGACGCGCGGCGACGATGCCGCGTCCTGCGCGGGTCCGCATGCGCAGGCGGAAACCGTGCACCTTGGCACGACGACGGTTGTTGGGCTGGTAGGTCCGCTTACCCTTGGCCATGGCTGGCTCCTCTACGTGATGTCGGCGCCGGCGGGGCGCCCGTTCGAGTTCCGACGTCGCCGGGTGCCGCACCCGGGCGGCACCACGACGCGCCGCACGCCTCACGGGCGCACGACAGACTGTTCAAGATTACGCGTACCCGCTGCTCCCGACCAAACCGTGCCGTCTCACCGGTCACAACGGCACCAGTTCGCAGGCCACCGCGACACGCGCCCGGCGCGGATCCTTGACAACCGCTCTCCAGTTGATCTTGAGGGTTGCCCGTGCGTTCACGATGTTGTTACCGTCTTCCATCATCGGCTCGTGACCGGGCCGTCGCACGTGCCCGTCCACCGAGGACCACACAACGCGCACCACCACCCGGACCCGGGTGGGGGTCACGCATCCACACCTGTGGACAAGTGTGTGGATACCGTGGTGGACCGGGTGACGAGCCTGTGGATAGAGTGCCCATGCCCGTGTGATCGTCCGACGAGAGGAGACCCCCACCGTGTCTCCCGACCTCGAACACGTGTGGGGTTCCGTCCTCGACTCGCTCACCGATCCCTCCCGGGCGGACGACGACAATCCCGTCCTCACCCGGCAGCAGCAGGCCTGGTTGCGGCTGGTCCAGCCCATCGCCGTGGTCAACGGGTTCGCGATGCTCGCGGCGCCGTCGGCGTTCGCCCGCGACAACATCGAGTCGGTCCTCCGCGGACCCATCACGCGCGCGCTCAGTTCCCAGCTCGGCGAGCCCGTGGACCTCGCGGTCAAGGTCGACACCTCGCTCGCCGGCGGGCCGCCGGACGACACCGACCGGGTCGACGGCGAGGAGCACCCCCGCGTCGACGGTGCGCAGATCCACCGGCCCGATCCTGATCAGGACGCCGAGCCCGCCACGCCGCGTCCGCCGCGGATGACCGAGGAGCAGCTCGCCGCCGAGCGGCTGCTGCGCGGAACCGACCGCGACGAGGCGCTTTCCGCGGCGACGGCCCCCGGGCTCAACGAGCGCTACACGTTCAGCGGGTTCGTCCAGGGCAACTCCAACCGCTTCGCCCGCGCCGCCGCGCTCGCGGTGGCCGAGGCGCCGGCCCGCGCCTACAACCCACTGTTCATCTGGGGTGAATCCGGGCTCGGCAAGACCCACCTGCTCCACGCGATCGGGCACTACTCGTTGCGGATGTACTCGGACCAGAAGGTCAAGTACGTCTCCACCGAGGAGTTCACCAACGACTTCATCAACTCCGTCCGCGACGGCCGCCAGAACCTGTTCAAGAAGCGGTACCGCGAGGCGGACATCTTGCTGGTGGACGACATCCAGTTCCTCATCGGCAAGGAGCAGGTGCAGGAGGAGTTCTTCCACACCTTCAACACGATCCATAACGCGCAGAAGCAGATCGTCATCTCCTCCGACCGGCCGCCCAAGCAGCTGCAGCCCCTCGAGGAGCGCCTGCGCACGCGGTTCGAGTGGGGACTGATCACGGACATCCAGCCGCCGGAGCTCGAGACGCGAATCGCGATCCTCGACAAGAAGGCCAAGTCCGAGGGCTACGTGGTACCCCGCGAGGTGCTCGAGCTCATCGCGACGCGCGTGCAGCGCAACATCCGCGAGCTCGAGGGCGCGCTCATCCGCGTGGTGGCGTTCGCCTCGCTCAACGGGCACGAGATCGACGTCCCGCTCGCCGAGGTGGTGCTGCGGGACGTGGTCTCCGACGACGACTCGCTGCAGATCTCCGCCGCCACGATCATGGCGGTCACGGCCGAGTTCTTCGCCACGAGCATCGACGAGCTCTGCGGGACGTCCAAGACCCGGTCGCTCTCCCGCGCCCGCCAGATCGCCATGTATCTCTGCCGCGAGCTCACGGACCTCTCCCTGCCCAAGATCGGCGTCACCTTCGGCGGCAAGGACCACACCACGGTCATGTACGCCCAGAAGAAGATCCTCAAGGAGATCAAGGACGACCGCCGGACGTACGACCAGATCCAGGAACTCACCGCCCGGATCAAGGAGCGCTCGCGGTCCCTGTGACCCCCACCCCACGACCCGCCCACGCGCGGGCCGTCTTTCTTCTGCGACCCGACCGCAACGCAACTGTGATCCCGTTCACACCGTTCGTCACATCCTTCACAGGTGTGGACAACTCTGTGGAATCCTGTGGACGGACGGTGGACCGACGGTGGACACTGTTGTGTCATTCCCCCGACCCCCACCCGCGGCCCACAGGATCCCTCAGCGGCGTCCACATCAGCACATGAAGGCAGACCTGCACCGACAGGCGTCGGCTCACAATTTCACAGGACCTACTACTACTTCTTTTCTCTCTTTGGAGTTCTTGTAAGAAGTAGGGATGTGGAGCGGCGAGTCAGCTTGACCGGGTTACCGGAGTCCGTGACCCCGGAGTCCGACCGAACCGTTACCCTCGTGAGGACACCCGCCGCTCGCCGGCGCGCGTCCTGACACGACAGCCGTCATCAGACCACCCGTCCAGGTACCGAACCAGGTACCCGCCCGCCTGAAAGAGGTCACCGATGGAGATCACGGATCCGACGTTCCGCGTCACCCGCGAGGACTTCGCCGACTCCGTGGCCTGGGTGGCCCGCACGCTGCCCTCGCGGCCGTCAGTGCCGATCCTCGGCGGCGTCCTGCTCGAGGCCGACTCCGGCCTGACGATCTCGGGATTCGACTACGAGACCTCGGCCCAGGTCTCCGTCCCCGCCGAGGTGTCCGAGCCGGGCACGACCCTGGTCTCCGGCAGACTGCTCGCCGACATCGCCCGCGCATTGCCGGACCGGCCCGTCGAGGTGAGCGTGACCGCGCAGAAGATGCACATCACGTGCGGCTCGGCGAAGTTCACCCTGCCGACCATGCCGGTCGAGGACTACCCGCAGCTGCCGACCATGCCCGGGACCACCGGCACCGCCGCGGTCGACGCGTTCTCCGAGGCCGTGGCGCAGGTCGCCGTGGCCGCCGGCAAGGACGACACCCTGCCGATGCTCACCGGCATCCGCATGGAGATCGAGGGCCCGCGGGTCACGCTCATCGCCACCGACCGGTTCCGCCTGGCCATCCGCGAGTTCGACTGGGAGCCTGCGCGCGAGGACGTCGCCGTCGAGGTGCTGGTCCCGGCCAAGGCGCTCTCCGAGGTGAGCCGCTCCTCCGGCCACGGTGGCCGCGTCGACCTCAGCCTCGGCGCCGGCTCGGAGGTCGGGGCCGAGGGCATCCTCGGCGTGCTCGTGTCCGGGCAGCGCACCACCACGCGGCTGCTCGACGCGGAGTTCCCCAAGGTCCGCCAGCTCCTGCCGCCGCAGCACACGTCGATGGCCGTGGTCGAGGTCGACTCGCTGGTCCAGGCCATCAAGCGCGTCGCGTTGGTCGCGGACCGCGGCGTCCAGGTGCGTCTCGCGTTCTCCGACGGCGAGCTCGCGCTCTCGGCCGGCGGGGACGACGCGGCCCAGGCCAACGAGACCCTCCCCGTGGAGTTCGTGGGTGAGGACCTCACGATCGCCTTCAACCCCGGTTACCTGCTCGACGGCCTGTCGAGCATCCACTCCCCACGCGTGGCGTTCGGGTTCACCCAGCCCAGCCGCCCCGCCGTGCTCCGGCCCGCGCCGGAGGCCCTGCCCACGCCGGCCGAGGACGGGACCCTGGCGCCGGTGGAGTCCGACCACACCTATCTGCTCATGCCCGTGCGCCTGCCGGGCTGATCCGGCACGAATGCACCTGCGTCACCTGCGGCTCCTCGATTTCCGGTCCTGGCCCCTGCTGGAACTGGACCTCGCGCCCGGGGTCACCACCCTCGTGGGGCGCAACGGGCACGGAAAGACCAACGTCCTCGAGGCGATCGGCCTGCTCGCGACGCTCGGTTCGCACCGGGTCGCGCAGGACGCGCCCATGATCCGCACCGGGGCCGAGACCGCGCTCGTGGGCGCACTTGCCCACAACGCCGGCCGCGAGCTCACCGTGGAACTCGCGCTCAACGCCGGCAAGGCCAACCGGGCCCGGCTCAACACCTCTCCGTGTCGCCGCCAGTCCGACATCCTCGGCGTGGTGCAGTCGGTGCTCTTCGCCCCCGAGGACCTGGCGCTCGTCCGTGGAGAACCCGGCGAACGTCGGCGCCTGCTCGACGACCTGCAGATCCAGCGCCGCCCCGCGCACGGCGCGGACCTCACTGCCTACACCTCGGTCCTGCGCCAGCGGTCGGCGCTGCTCAAGTCGGCCTCCGTCGCGCTGCGGCGGGGTCGGGGCGACGAGGCGCGGGCCGCGCTGGACACGCTCGACGTGTGGGACGGCCGGCTCGCGCAGCACGGGGCCCGGATCGTCGCGGGGCGGGTGGCACTCCTGTCGGATCTGCGCCCCCTCGTCGTCGAGGCCTACCACCACCTCGCGCCGGAGTCCCGCCCGGCGGGCCTCGCCTACGTGTTCCGCGTCGCCGACCCGCCCCCCGAGGCCGAGCTCGCCGACCCCGGACTGGTCGAGGCCCTGCTGCTCGCGGAACTCGCCCGCCGGCGGGAGGACGAGATCGACCGGGGCCTGTCCCTGGTCGGTCCCCACCGGGACGACCTCACCCTGAACCTCGGCGACGAACCCGCCAAGGGCTTCGCGAGCCACGGCGAGACGTGGTCGTTCGCACTCGCGCTGCGCCTCGGCTCGCTGGAGCTGTTTCGCGCCGACGGCCTCGAACCGGTGCTTCTGCTCGACGACGTGTTCGCCGAACTCGACCGTCACCGGCGGGCCGCGCTCGCCGAGGTGGCCTCCGGCGTGGAGCAGGTGCTGGTCACTGCAGCCGTCGGCGAGGACGTGCCCGACGCGCTCCGGGGAGTGCGTCACGACGTCGTCATGACGGGGGAGGGCGCCGATCGACAGTCGGGCATCACGGCGTCACGAGCCGGTGACGACGCCGCCACGACAGGCCGGGCCGAGCCGGACCCGGGCCGCGCCGCCCAGGAGGAGAAGCCGTGACAGACATCCCGGGACAGGGGTCCGTAACACCGTCCGGCCAGCCGCAACGTGGTTATGACGTCGCTCGGCAGGCGCTCGAGGAGGCCCGCGCCCGCGCCCGGGCCGAGGGCAAACAGGTGGGCCGGGGGCGGGCGCGGCCCGTGGGCACGGGCAACCGCCTGCGTAAGCGGGGCTGGACCGGGGCCGGCGCCGACCCCTGGGATCCGCAGCCGCTCGGGCGGCTCATGGGGCAGGTCGCCAAGCGCAGGGGCTGGGAGGACAACGTCACGACCGGCCGGCTCTTCGCGCAGTGGGGCACGATCGTCGGCGAGGACGTGGCCGCGCACGCCACTCCGGAACGCCTCGAGGACGGCGTGCTCCACGTCCGGGCGTCGAGCACGGCGTGGGCCACCCAACTGCGGCTCATGTCGGCGGACATCCTCCGTCGGATCGCCGCCGCCATGGGGCCGAACCGTGTGCGTCGACTGCGGATCGAGGGGCCGGCCGGGCCGAGCTGGCGCAAGGGTCCGCTCCACGTGCGCGGCCGCGGGCCGCGGGACACCTACGGCTGATCGGGCGCCACCGCGAGGCGGAGGCCGCTCCGAGCCGTCGCCGCAGGTAGACTGGCCGGGTCCCAGATCCCCGAGACGCGAGGAGTTCGCACGTGGCGGACGCCGGCAAGAGCAAGGCCAGCAAGAAGAAGGACTACGGTGCGTCCTCCATCACCGTCCTCGAGGGGCTCGAGGCCGTCCGGATGCGTCCGGGCATGTACATCGGCTCCACCGGTCCGCGCGGCCTGCACCACCTGATCTGGGAAGTCGTCGACAACTCGGTCGACGAGGCGATGGCCGGCCACGCCACCGGCGTCAAGGTGACGATGCTGGAGGACGGCGGTATCGAGGTGATCGACGACGGCCGCGGCATCCCGGTGGAGATGCACGAGCAGGGCATGCCCACTGTGCAGGTGGTCATGACCCAGCTTCACGCGGGCGGCAAATTCGACTCGGACTCCTACGCCGTGTCCGGCGGCCTCCACGGCGTCGGCATCTCGGTGGTCAACGCCCTGTCGACGCGGGTCGAGGTGGAGATCAAGCGCGACGGGCGCCTGTGGAAGCAGGACTTCGACCGCGCCGTCCCCGCGGAGCTCGTCGATGCCGGCCCGGCCGAGGGCACCGGTACCAAGGTCCGCTTCTGGGCGGACCCGGAGATCTTCGAGACCGTGGAGTACGACTTCGACGTGGTGGCGCGCCGTCTGCAGGAGATGGCGTTCCTCAACAAGGGCCTGACCATCACGCTCACCGACCGCCGCCCGGCGGCAGAGGAGGCCGCCGAGCTCGAGGCGATCGCGGACAGCGAGGGCACGAGCGGCGCCGACGCCGCGCCCGGCTCCGACGAGGGCTCGGACCACGAGCACGCGGTCGATGCCGAGGCCACCTTCGCCGAGGGGGCCGGCGACACGGAGGCCGCGCCGGCGGCGCCCGTCCGCGAGCGCAAGCGCACCTTTCACTACCCCGAGGGGCTCAAGGACTACGTCACGGCGATCAACAAGTCGAAGACCGCCATCCACCCCACGATCCTGTACTTCGACGGAAAGGGCACCGGCCACGAGGTCGAGGTCGCGATGCAGTGGAACTCCGGCTACTCGGAGTCCGTCCACACCTTCGCCAACACCATCAACACCCACGAGGGCGGCACCCACGAGGAGGGTTTCCGCGCGGCGCTGACCTCCCTGGTCAACAAGTACGCGCGCGACAAGAAGCTGCTCAAGGAGAAGGACCCCAACCTCACGGGCGACGACATCCGCGAGGGACTCGCCGCCGTGATCTCGGCGAAGATCGCCGACCCCCAGTTCGAGGGCCAGACCAAGACCAAGCTCGGCAACACCGAAGTCAAGGGCTTCGTCCAGCGGCAGGTGACCGACCACGTCGGCCACTGGTTCGAGGCCAACCCGGCCGAGGCCAAGACCATCGTCAACAAGGCGATCGCCTCGAGCCAGGCGCGGGTGGCCGCCCGGAAGGCGCGCGAGATGGTGCGCCGCAAGTCCGCCACGGACATCGGCGGCCTGCCGGGCAAGCTCGCCGACTGCCGGTCCAACGACCCCGCCAAGTCCGAGTTGTACATCGTCGAGGGCGACTCCGCCGGCGGCTCGGCCAAGTCGGGCCGCGACTCGATGTTCCAGGCGATCCTGCCGCTGCGCGGCAAGATCATCAACGTCGAGAAGTCGCGCATCGACAAGGTCCTCAAGAACGCCGAGGTCCAGGCCATCATCACGGCCCTGGGCACCGGCATCCACGAGGAGTTCGACATCTCCAAGCTGCGCTACCACAAGATCGTGCTCATGGCCGACGCCGACGTGGACGGCCAGCACATCGCGACCCTGTTGCTCACGCTCCTGTTCCGGTTCATGAAGCCGCTGGTGGAGAACGGCTACGTCTACCTGGCGCAGCCGCCGCTCTACAAGCTCAAGTGGGGCAAGGGCGAGCCGGACTTCGCGTACTCGGACCGCGAGCGCGACGAGCTGCTCAAGATCGGCCTGGAGAACAAGCGCAAGATCAACGTCGACGACGGCATCCAGCGCTACAAGGGCCTCGGCGAGATGAACCCCAAGGAGCTGTGGGAGACCACCATGGACCCGACGGTCCGCACGCTCCGCCAGGTGACGCTCGAGGACGCGGCCGCCGCCGATGAGCTGTTCTCCATCCTCATGGGCGAGGACGTGGACGCGCGCCGCAGCTTCATCACCCGCAACGCCCGCGACGTCCGCTTCCTCGACGTCTGACCCCCGAAATCGGCGACTCCGCCGCTGTGTCCGCGATCCCCTCAGGGGCTGCCGATCCGGCAGCGGAGTCGCCGATGGCGGGGCAGGGTTAGAGGCGACCGCAGTCGTTGCGCGGGGGCACGCCGGCGAGGCGGTCGTGGACGAACTGCACGGCCAGCGGGAAGTTGGTCACGGCTGCCGCGGCGTGGGTCACGCCGCGCACCGGCGGGGTGGTCTCGTGGTGGAACTGCACGTCGACGCCCTGGCCGCACCAGTCGCGGCCGAGCTGCTCGATCTGGCCGAGCGGGATGGTGTCGTCGTGGATCCCGCCCGCGAGCAGCACGGGGACGTCGGGCCGTCGGGCACCGATGCGCTGGTGGTCGAGGACCGCGAGGGCGTCCGGCTCGGAGACGATGAGGTCCCCCAGCCGCTCGCCGCTGCGGGTCCACTCGGCGGTGGTGTGGTCGCCGTAGCGGCTGCGCAGGTCGAGGGTGCAGAGCTTGGCGGTGTCGGTGAGGGCCGCGCGCCCGGCGTCGTTGATGTTGCGCTCGATCACCCCGGCCAGCGAGGGGTAGCGCAGGCTCATGCCGTTGATGGAGTAGGCGATGGCGCCGGTGAGGGTGCTGCCGTCGATGTGGCGGAGTACGGCGAGCAGGTCGGCCGGCGGGGCGGAGGCGTAGGCGCCGCGCAGGTCCAGCTCGGGCGCGTATTCCGGGGCGAGCTCGGCCGCGGCCGCGGAGGCGCCGCCGCCCTGCGAGTGCCCCCAGAACACCATGGGGGCGACGCCGCCGGTGAGCGCGTTGGCGGCGCGGGCGCCGTCGAGCATGGCGTGGGCCTGCTCGACGCGGTCGGCGTAGGTGTGCGTCCCCGGGGTGCCGAGGCCGATGTAGTCCACCACCATGACGCGATGCCCCTGGCCGGCGAGCGCCAGCGCGAAGGCCTGCTCGTACGACGGGGCGGGCCCGCCGGTGTGCGGGTTGGTCCCCACGCCGGACTCGAGGTTGCGCGAGGGGGCGCACGGGTCGCCCTGGCCCTGGGTGCCGGGCCCGAGCACGACCGTCGGCCGCGGTCCGGGGCCGTGCCACGGGGCGGTGGAGTCGTATAGGGCGCCGGAGGTGGCGACGGGCTGGCCGTGCACGTCGGTGGACTGGTAGATGACGCGCTGGGCGCGGGCGGGGAGCGGTGACGGCACCTCGGGCAGCCCGGGGACGGTGACGGCGAGGGGGAGGCTCGCCGGCTCCGCGCGCAGGACCTCGCCGGGTGCCCCGACGGGCAGGTCGCGCGTGTCATAGAAGCTCCCGGGCAGGTCGAACACCTCGGCGTCCGCCACCCCCGCCTCGGGTGGGGCCGGCAGGGCGGCGGCGGGGGTCGGGAGGCCCAGCCCCAGGGTCAGGGCCGCGGTGAGGGCGAGGAGGGGACGACGACGAGGGGTTCGCGTGGACACCATGTCGGGATGTTACCCAGGTCACACTTGCGTCGACCGGGGAATCACCGCTCGGGTCAGTTGCGCAGCGACGTGACGTACCCGGGGTCCTTGAGGTGCATCCGGCCCACGGCGAGCAGGTCGAACTCGCCGCGGCCCACCGCCGCGGCGGCGAGGTGGATGTTCTCGCCCGAGCCGGCGTCGGCGGCCTTACGTCCCTCGCGGGCCTCACGCAGGGTGGTGGCCACGCCCACGCCGCCGACGCCCACCGCGAACGCGCCGGTGAGCCGCTTGGCCCAGCCGGCGAGGCTCAGCTCGCCGTCGGTGCCGGGCAGGTCCGGAAAGGCGGGGGCGTCGAAGCGCCGGGCGGAGGCGTCGAGCACGTCGGCGCCGGCCGCGACGAGCGCACCGAGGTACACGCCGAGCTCGTCGGGCGTCCGCGCCTTGAGCGCCGTGTAGTCCTGCTGGGTGTGTTGGGAGAAGCGGTAGAACAGCGGCCGGTCCCCGCCGATCGCTGCGCGCACCCGGCGCACGGCCTCGGCGGCGAACCCGGCGCGCGCGGCCAGGTCGCCACCCCAGCGGTCGGTGCGCCGATTGGTCTCGGACCAGACAAAGGCGTCGGGCAGGTACCCGTGGCCGCCGTGGATCTCGACGCCGTCGAACCCGGCCTCCACCGCGAGCGCCGCCGAGTGGGCGTAGGCGTCCAGGCAGTCGGAGATCTCCCGGTCCGACATGGGATCGATCGGCTCCAGCCAGCGGGCCACCTCGTCGTCGGGATAGGTGGTGACCCCCTTGTGGCCCCACAGGCCGGAGGGGCGCATCGGGCGGACGGCGTCGAGCGCGGCGCGGTGCTCCGGGTCCCACATCGCGTTGGCGCCCCAGAGTGGGCCGACGTGCCAGAGCTGCGCGACGATCGGCGCGCCGGCGGCGTGGACGGCGTCGACGACGACCCGCCAGGCGTCCATGGCCCCGGGCCCGTCGAGCCGGGGGATCGCGCTGTGGTCCACGGACGCCGGGTGGTCGATGCCGATGCCCTCGGTGACGACGAGCCCGGTCCCGCCGGCGGCGCGCGAGCGGTAGTGCTCGAGGACCGTCTCGCCGGGGCGAGCGCCGGGGGAGGTCATCTGCGTCATGGGCGACATGAGCACGCGGTTGGCCAGCTCCGTCCCGCGGATTCGCAGGGGCTCGAAGAGGGGGGCGAGGTCGGCACGAACGCCCGACGAGGATTCGGTCATTCCCCATTCGTACCCGCACCCGGTGTCGGGTCGGAGTAATCGGGGCCGGGCCGCGTGCCCGGCGGTCCCGTTTCCGCAGGACCTATAGACTGTCCCGGTCGGACCGCTGCCCCCTGGGCGCCGAGCCGAGCTGACAGAAGAGGAGCTCATGACGGACACCACGCTGCCGCCCGAAGCCGAGGGAGGCGACCGCATCGAGCCGGTCGACATCCAGGCGGAGATGCAGAAGAGCTACATCGACTATTCGATGAGCGTCATCGTCGGCCGCGCGCTCCCCGATGTCCGCGACGGGCTCAAGCCCGTGCACCGCCGCATCCTGTACGCGATGTGGGACAACGGCTACCGGCCGGACCGCAGCTACGTCAAATCCGCCAAGCCGGTCGCCGACACGATGGGTAACTACCACCCGCACGGTGACTCGGCGATCTACGACACCCTGGTGCGCCTGGCGCAGCCGTGGGCGATGCGCTACCCGATGGTCGACGGCCAGGGGAACTTCGGTTCCCGCGGAAACGACGGCGCGGCCGCCATGCGCTACACCGAGTGCAAGATGACCCCGCTCGCCATGGAGATGGTGCGGGACATCGAGAAGAACACGGTGGACTTCCAGCCCAACTACGACGGCAAGACGTCCGAGCCCGTGGTCCTGCCGTCGCGGGTGCCCAACCTGCTCATCAACGGCTCCTCCGGCATCGCCGTGGGCATGGCCACCAAGATGCCGCCGCACAACCTGCGTGAGGTGGCCGCGGCCGTCGACTGGTGCCTGGCCAACCCGGAGGCCGACGAGGAGACGACCCTCGCGGCCTGCATGGAGCACATCAAGGGCCCGGACTTCCCCACCGCCGGCTTCATCGTGGGCGACGCCGGGATCAAGGACGCCTACTCGACCGGTCGCGGCTCGGTCCGCATGCGGGGCAAGACCTCCATCGAGGAGGAGGGCAACCGCACGGTCATCGTGATCACCGAGCTGCCCTACGAGGTCAACCCGGACAACATGATCCTGTCGATCGCCGAGCAGGTGCGCGACGGCAAGATCGCCGGCATCTCCAAGATCGACGACGAGTCCTCGGACCGCGTGGGCCTGCGGATCGTGGTGACGCTCAAGCGCGACGCCGTGGCCAAGGTGGTGCTCAACAACCTCTACAAGCACTCGGCGCTGCAGTCCTCGTTCGGCTGCAACATGCTCTCGATCGTGGACGGCGTACCGCGCACCCTGCGGCTCGACCAGATGGTGCGGCTGTACGTCAAGCACCAGATCGAGGTCATCGTCCGGCGCACCCAGTACCTGCTCGACGAGGCCGAGAAGCGCGCCCACATCCTGCGCGGTCTGGTCAAGGCGCTCGACGCGCTCGACGAGGTGATCGCGCTGATCCGCCGGTCGGAGACCGTCGACATCGCGCGTGAGGGCCTCAAGGACCTGCTCGACATCGACGACGACCAGGCGCAGGCGATCCTCGACATGCAGCTGCGCCGCCTCGCGGCGCTCGAGCGGCAGAAGATCATCGACCAGCTCGCCGCGATCGAGCTGGAGATCGCCGACTACAAGGACATCCTCGCCAAGCCCGAGCGGCAGCGGGCGATCGTCGGGGAGGAGCTCGCCGAGATCGTCGAGAAGTACGGCGACGACCGCCGCACGGTGATCATCCCGGCGGACGGCGACGTCACGGACGAAGACCTCATCGCGCGTGAGGACGTGGTCGTCACCATCACGGAGACCGGCTACGCCAAGCGCACCCGCACCGACCTCTACCGCGCCCAGAAACGTGGCGGGAAGGGCGTGCGCGGCGCAGAGCTCAAGCAGGACGACATCGTCCGCCACTTCTTCGTCTCCTCCACGCACGACTGGCTCCTGTTCTTCACCACCAAGGGCCGCGTGTACCGGATCAAGGCGTACGAGCTGCCCGAGGCCAACCGCACGGCGCGCGGCCAGCACGTGGCCAATCTCCTGGCGTTCCAGCCGGAGGAGCGCATCGCGGGCGTCATCCGGATCAAGGGTTACGCCGACGCTCCGTACCTGGTGCTGGCCACCAAGAACGGCCTGGTCAAGAAGTCGCGCCTCGAGGACTACGACTCGCCGCGCTCGGGCGGCCTCATCGCCGTCAACCTGCGTGACGGCGACGAGCTCGTCGGCGCGGCCCTGGCCGGTCCCGACGACGACCTGCTCCTCGTCTCCGAGAAGGGCCAGTCGATCCGGTTCCACGCCAATGACGACACGCTCCGCCCGATGGGCCGCGCGACGTCCGGCGTCATGGGGATGCGGTTCAACGACGGCGACGCCCTCCTGAGCATGTCCGTGGTCCGTTCCGAGGTGGACGAGGACCAGCTCTTCCTGCTGGTCGCCACCGAGCGCGGCTACTCCAAGCGCACCGCCCTGAGCGAGTACTCGGCGCAGGGCCGCGGCGGCAAGGGCGTGCTCACCCTGATGTTCGATCCCAAGCGCGGCAAGCTCGTCGGTGCGACCATCGTGGAGTTGCAGGACGAGCTGTACGCCATCACCTCCGGCGGCGGCGTGATCCGGACGTTCGCCAAGCAGGTCCGCAAGGCGGGCCGGCAGACCAAGGGCGTCCGGCTCATGAACCTCGCCGAGGGTGACGCGCTGCTGGCGATCGCCCGCAACGCCGACGAGCCCGACGAGGAGGACCAGGCCGCAGCGGAGGCCGGGTCCGGCAAGGAGTAGCACGCGATGAGCGAGCCGACCGACACGGGCGCCGCGGGGGCCGGACCGGCCCCCAAGGGGTCAACGCCGCCGCCGTTCTCGGGCACGTCGGAGTCGTCGACGCCGGACGCGCCGACCCGGGATGTCCCGGCCACGGACAGCCCGGCCGACTCGGGGGAGGCCCGGACGACGAGGTTCCCGGCCGCGCAACAGCACCGCGCGGAGGGCGGCTCCGGTGGGGTGGCCCGAGCCCACTCGGGCGGCGCGGCCGGCCAGGCGGCGCCTATGGTCTCGCCCGCCGAGCGGCGCGGCCCCATGGAGTCGGTGCTGGTCCTGCGGCGGATCGACCCGTGGTCGGCGTTCACCACCGTCCTCGGCCTGATGTTCGCGCTCTACCTGGTGTGGATGGTCGCCGTGGGCGTGGTCTACCTGCTGATGTCCGGCATGGGCGTGTGGGACCGCCTCGGCGGGCTGCTCTCCGGAGTGGCCGGCGACGCCTCCGCCACGGTGATCGGACCGTCGACGATCTTCCTCTACGCCGGCGGCGTGGGGCTGCTCAACGTCCTACTCCTGTCGATCCTCGCCACCCTCGCGGTGTTCATCTACAACCTCGTCGCCGGCCTCACCGGCGGGGGTGTGCAGCTGACCCTCGGCGACCGCCGCCGGTGACGGCCCTCCGCGCCCCGATTTGGGAAGCGCGCGGGACGTCGGGTAGATTCATCGATCGGTACAAGGGCCTATAGCTCAGGTGGTTAGAGCGCCAAACTGATAATTTGGAGGTCGGAGGTTCAAGTCCTCCTAGGCCCACTCCGCACGAGCAGACGCCGGATCCGCATCAGCAGCGGACCGGCGTTTATGCTAGGTGGCAGTCGTCGGCCTCGGCCGGCGCGCGGGGCCTTAGCTCAGCTGGTAGAGCGCTGCCTTTGCAAGGCAGATGTCAGGGGTTCGAATCCCCTAGGCTCCACTTTGTGATGAGTCGCGTCATGGGTGACAGTGGACGGGTGGCTGTGCTCAGGCGCCCAGCGCCCGGGCGGCGGCCACCACGCCGATCGCGGCGACGCCCGTGCGGACGCGGTCGGAGGCGAGGAGCGTCTGCAGGCGCATCGTCGAGGCGCGGTCCGAGGCCACGCCCACGTGCAGGGGGACGGCCACGCCTCCGGTGACGGTCGGCGCGAGAGCGGCCGCGACGCAGGCCACGGCGGTGGCCGCCCGACCGGACTCCTCCTGCGAGCGCAGCGAGGCTACCGTGGCCCAGCCGGCGGCGCCGAGGGTCGAGGCGTACACGGCCACGGCCACGGGGGCGATCCGCCGGGCGTGGTCGGCCTGCCGGTCGGCCATGTCGTGCCTCGGCCCCTCGAATAGTTGTGGGAAGACCACGGCGGTCACGACGGACTGGAAGCCCAGGTGCACGGCGGACGACGTGAGCAGGGCGAGCCGCCCGGCGCGCAGGAAGGGGTCGGGCGCGGGTTCGGGGGCCGGGGTGCGTCGCCGGAACATACCGGCCACGCTACCCCTCGCGGGAGCGGCCGAGGAGGGCTCTGCCCTCGCCGTCGTCGGTCACCGCGCGCGCCGTGCGCAGCACCACCCGCCAGCCGCGGTCGGGCGCGTCCACCGGGCCGCGCCGTTCGAGCTCCCAGCGGCTGGCCGTCACGCGCAACACGGTGTACCGGCCGGGGCGGGAGGAGCGCGCGACGAGCTGGGTATACCCGGTCGCCACGGCGCGGTCGCCGTCGAGCAGGACCACCGGCAGGCTCGGCACGTGCCCGCAGCCGTGGGCGATGAGCCCCTGGTGGGCCTCGCCACGGACCATCTCCTCGATGCCGTCGCGGCCGTCGAGGCGCCCGGTGTCGACGTCGTACACCCCGTCTTCGGTCCACAGTGCTGCCACGCCCTCGGCGTCGCCGGAGTCCACGCGGGGGGAGTAGGAGGCGAGGATGCGCATGACGGCGAGCTCGTCGGCCGCCCGAGCGAGGCCGGCCTCGGCGGCGGCGAGGCGTGCCTCGAGGGCGTCGAGTCGGTTCGGGTCGGTTCCGGCGGCCACGGATCCGAGACTAATGCGCCGGCCGGACCGGCGGGCCGCGGAGGGGCGCAGTAGTCTCACCCTCATGACGGACACGAGTTCAGACAGCCGTCCGGCGGAGGCCGGCGCCGCGGTGTTCACCGCTGACGTGGTTGTGGTGGGGATGGGCATCGCCGGCGTGTGTGCAGCGATCGAAGCGGCGGAGGCGGGCGCCTCGGTGCTGGCTCTCGAGGGGGCGTCGGGGCCCGGCGGGTCGTCGGCGCAGTCCGGCGGCGAGGTGTACCTCGGCGGCGGCACGGGCACGCAGCAGGCGCTGGGCATCGAGGACACGGTCGAGGACATGCGCGCGTTCCTCACCGCGGCGCTGGGCCCGAACGCCGACGAGGCCAAGCTCGCCGACTACTGCGCGGGCGCGGTGGAGCACCACGACTGGCTCGTCGCGCACGGCGCGGTGTTCCACGTGAAACTCTGGGACACCCCCACGTGGATGCCGGGCGACGATTCGGGGCTCATGTGGATGGGAGAGCGCGCCGAGCCGTACGCCTCGCTCGCCCGGCCCGCCGCCCGCGGACACCGCCCACCCGAGCCGAACTTCGCCGGCGGCCACCTCATGGCGGCACTGCAGGCCACCGCCGACGCGACAGGTGTGGAGACGCACTGCGACGTCAGGGCGCGCGAGCTCGTCGTGGAGAACGGCCGTGTGGTGGGCGTCCGGGCCACCGAGTTCGGCGCCGAGCGCGAATACCGCGCGACCCGCGGCGTCGTCCTGGCCACGGGCGGGTTCGTGGACAACGACCGCATGCTCGAGCAGTGGGCGCCCCACCAGCTGGGCAAGGAGAAGATCTCCGACGGCCGCGACGACGGCTCCGGCATCGAGATGGGCATGGCGGCCGGCGCGGCCGTGCGCCGCATGCACCAGACCGAGACGGCGATGCTCGTCATCCCGCGCCTGGTCGTGGGCGGGATGCTCGTGGACGGCGACGCCCAGCGCTTCATCAACGAGGAGGTCTACCCGGGCCTGTACTGCCACGCCGCCGTGCACCACCGGCCCGGGCCGGTCTGGGTGATCGTCGACGAGAAGGGCATCGAGGAGGTCCCGGAGGGCGAGCTGTGGGGCATGCAGCCCATGCACGCCGCCGAGAGCATCGAGGAGTTGGCCGCCGACTGCGGCCTACCCGCCGACGCCCTGGCCGACACCCTGCGCCGCTACAACGCCGGCGCAGGGTCCGGCAACGACGCCCACGGCAAGAGCGCAACCTGGCTGCGCCCGCTCGAGCCGCCGTTCGGCGCGTACCCCACGGGCGCGGGCGGCCCGGAGACGTTCAACGGCCTGCCGCTCAACGCCCAGGGCTTCACCCTCGGCGGACTCCATACGGATGTCGACTCCCGCGTCCTCGACCGCTCCGGCGAGCCCATCCCGGGCCTGTGGGCCGCGGGCCGCTGCACGCACGGCCTCCACGGCGAGGGCTACATCTCCGGTACGTCGCTCGGTGACGGGTCGTTCTTCGGCCGGCGCGCAGGCCGCGGGGCGGCGGGCGCGTGACCACCTCGTCGTCGACCCCCGGCCCGGCCCCCGACCTCGCCCCACTCGACCCGGGGCGCCGTGGTGGAGAGCCGGTGGACCGGCAGCCCGACGACGAGGCGGGCCTCTACGACCTGGTGGAGCAGGTGCGGCGGATCCGCGCCCTCTCCGCCGAGCCGGGTCCGGTTACGGTCGAGTATTTCTCGGTCCTACCCGGCGATCTGCTCCGCGAGAACCGGCGCCGACTCACGGGCGGGTAACGTCACGCGGCATGGACAACGACGACACGGCAGGCAGCGGCGAGCGGATCGACCTGCTCACCGAGCATGCCGGCGAGATGGCGGACCTGGTGACGCAGCTGCGTCGGCTGCGCTCGCTCACGGCCGCGCACTCGATCGACGGCGACGTCACCGGGGCCACCGAGGCCCTCCGGCGGGTGGCCGACGAGCTCGAATCGCGCGCCACCCCGTCCGACCTGCGGATCCACGCGCGCTGGCACGACCCGCACGTCATCGGCACCAACCCGGTGATCGGCAACATCAACCCGATCGCCCCGCCACTCGAGCCCGAGGTCATGCCCGACGGTTCGATCCGCGCCGAGCTGACCCTGGGCCACGAGTACCACGGCCCGCCCGGCTGCGTGCACGGCGGCGTGGTGGCGATGGTGATCGACGAGATGCTGGGCGTGGCCAACGCCGTGGCCGGCATCCCCGCGATGACCGTCGAGTTGGACGTCCGCTACCACTCGACCACCCCGCTCGGGCAGCCGCTCGTGTTCACCTCGCGTGTCACCCGGCGCGACGACCGCAAGATCTGGACCGAGGCCGAGCTACATGCCGGCGACCGGCTCTGCGCGTCGGCCACGGGCATGTTCGTCGTCCCCCGCGCGCTCGCCGAGCGGATGGCCGCCGAGGAGGAGTCCCGCGTCACCGCCGAGCAGGTCGCGGGGGAGTAGCGCGGGGCGCGTCAGCGGCCCTCGCGCAGGGCCTTCATCCGCTTGGCCGCGCCGGCCACGATCCGGCCCCGGTCGGTCCCGGAGGAGAAGGCGACGCCCGTCTGGTTGGACTCGCCGCCGCAGACGTACACGGGGCCGGAGTCGATCGCGCCGAGTACCTCGCGGGCCACGTCGTCCGGCTCGCTCACGGTCATGCCCGGCAGATCCATGTCGAGCCCCGCGCGGATCATCGCGGGCGTGCGCGTCACGCCGAGGATCACCTCCACCACGTCCACGCCGTGCGCGCGCATCTCGAGCCACAGGCCCTCGACGAACACGCGGGAGAACGCCTTGGCAGCCGAGTAGATGCTCATGTCGGCGTGGCCCAGGTAGCCGGCCATCGAGCCCATCACCACGATCCCGCCACGCCCCCGCTCGCGCAGCCGGGGCGCGACCTGCCGCAGCAGTGCCAGGGGAGAGGTGATGTTGAGGTCGATGACCTTCTGCACCTGCTCCATGTCCGAGTCGGCGAACTCGGCGCCGTAGGTGTTGGCTCCGGCGTTGAGGACGACGAGGCCCACGTCGAGATCCGCGGTGGCGTCCGCGATCCGGGCCGTCGAGCCCTCCTGGGTGAGGTCCACCGACACCGTCCGGCACTCCACCCCGTGCCCCCGCCCCCGCTCGCGCACCGCGGCGGCGGTCTCCTCGAGGGGCCCGGGCTTGCGGGCCACGAGGACGGAGGAGACCCCCGTGTCGGCGAGGTGGAGCGCGATCTCGGCGCCCACGCCCTCACTGCCGCCCACGACGAGGGCCCACGGGCCGTAGGCGGCCGCGTCGAAGGTCGCCGGGTCGAAGGGAGTGGGTTGGTTGGTGGGGCTGCCGGTTGTCGACATAGGCTCCAGCCTATGGCCAACGACACCGACACGCCGGGGATCAGCCGCGGCCCCCTGCCCCGGATCCCCGGGGTGGACGCCTTCCAGCTCAAGACCGTGCGGGAGGAACTGGGCGACCGCTTCGACCCGGTGCCCGTGGCCGAGCTGCCCACCCCGGACCCGGACCTCGACCGGGCGGTGGCCGAGTTGCGCCGCCTGCGCGAGTCCATCGCGGGCCTGGCGCACTCGGGGGTCGAGCTCGGCGACGTCGCGGATAGCCTCGCCCGCGCGGCGGACCTGCTCGAGCCCCGAGTGCCCGACCCGCGGAAGCGCCTGGAGAACATGTGGTCCGGCGCCGGGTCGCGCCGCGCCAACCCGGTGGGCGGCCAGGAGAACCCCATCGCCCCGCCGGTGCTCTTCTACGGCTGTGACGACGGCTCGGTGTGGGCCGAGGAGACGTTGGGGATCGCCTACCAGGGCCCGCCCGGATGTGTGCACGGCGGGATCAGCGCGCTGATCATCGACCACATGATGGGCTTCGCCAACCACTGGGCCGACCGGTACGGGATGACGGCCCACTACGAGATCGACTACCGCTCTCCCACCCCGCTGCTACAGCCGTTGAGCTTCCGGTCGTGGGTCGCCGAGATCGACGGACGCAAGACGTGGACCCACGCCACCATCCACGCCGGCGACCGCCTGTGCGTCGAGGCTCGCGGTCTGTTTCTCGAGGCGAGCGTGCCGGTGCCGGGTCAGCCGGACGAGCGGTCGACGGTCGGCGACGGAGGGGCCTGACCCCTCGCCGTCACACGTCGATCCGCACGACCTCCTTGAGGTAGGGGCCGATCACCTCGGTGAGTCCTGTGGCGAGCACCTCCGGGTCCTCGGGGGGCAGGGAGACGAAGCTGATCCCGATGCGCGCGATGATCGCCGCGGCCAACTGGGCGTGGCGCTCCTCGAGCCGCATCCAGCTCTCGCTCAGCGCGGGGGTGAGCACCTCGGTGGCGCGCTCGATGAGCGGGCCGGCCTCGGTGGTGATGAGCCTGAGCAGGTCCGGCTTGATCTCGCCCGTGAGCAGGGCTCGGATGAGCGGATCGCGGGCGCTGGCCTGGAGGAAGCCGTTGATACCCTCGCTGAGCGCGGTGTCGATGTCGCCGGGGTGCCGCTCGATGGAGTCCCGGATCGCGCCGGCGTACGTCTCGGCGAGCTGCAGCGCGTACGCCTGGGCCAGGCCCTGGCGGTTGCCGAAGGTGCTGTAGAGGGTCTGCCGGCTCAGTCCCGCCGCCTTGGCCACGTCGCTCATCGTGACGGCGGACCAGTCGCGGTGGGTGAGCAACTCGTGCATGGCCTCGAACACGGTCACGCGCAGCGGTCGCCGCGTCGCCTGGTCGCCGGGGTGTCGTCTGCGGGGGGCCATGCCGTCCAGTGTCCCCGATCGGCGCCGGGCTGTGCGGACGAACCCCGGCGCCGGGGCCCCCACCGCGTCGGCGGGGGCCGTCCCGGCGGTGGTCACGAGACCGGCAGGAAGTCGACCTTGTCGCGCACCCCGCAGTCCGGGCACTGCCAGTCGTCGGGGATCGCCGACCACGGCGTACCGGCCGGGAACCCCTCTCGCGGCTCACCCGCGGCCTCCGAGTAGTGGTGACCGCAGTTGGGGCACACGTACTCACCGGTGGGGGAGACCCGGGTGGCGGGGGCCTCGGGCTCCGGAAGGGTCGTGGTGGCCGTGTCGGCGGCGTGCCCCGCCGCGCTCGCCGCCCCCGGTGCCGGGTACATCGCGAGCAGCTTCTCCCGCTTGGACGGCTGGAGGTTGGCGCGGCTCAGGTCGCCCTGGTAGTGCGCGAGGACGCGCTTGTCCATGACCTTGCGCCACAGCGGCGGGATGTAGGCCACGACCATCATCGCGGCGTAGCCGGACGGCAGCTGCGGCGCCTCGTCGAAGCTGCGCAGGGTCTGGTACCGGCGCATCGGGTTGGCGTGGTGGTCCGAGTGCCGCTGCAGGTGGTAGAGGAAGATGTTCGTCACCAGGTGGTCGGAGTTCCACGAGTGCTCGGGCCGGCACCGCTGGTAGCGGCCGCTGGGGAGCTTCTGCCGGCGCAACCCGTAGTGCTCCAGGTAGTTGACCACCTCGAGCAGCGAGAAGCCGAACACGGCTTGGACCAGCAGCCACGGCAGGACCTCGAGCCCGAAGATCGCGGTGAGCCCGCCGAAGAGCACGAGGGTCATGAGCCACGCGTTGAGGTTGTCGTTGCGGATCGTCCACGGGCTCTTGCCCAGCCGGCCGAGACGCTCGGACTCCAGGTGCCAGGCGGACTTGAGCGAACCGAACACGCTGCGCGGCAGGAACACCCAGAACGACTCGCCGAACCGCGAGCTGGCCGGGTCCTCCGGGGTGGCGACGCGGGCGTGGTGGCCGCGGTTGTGCTCGATGAAGAAGTGGCCGTAGCCGGTGGTCGCCAGCGCCACCTTGGAGAGCCACTTCTCGCTGCCCGCGATCTTGTGGCCCAGTTCGTGCGCGGTGTTGATCCCGATGCCGCCGGTGATCGCCACGGTCCACGCCACGCCGATCTTGGCGGCCAGGCCCAGCCCGCCCTCGTAGCCGAGCCAGCTCAGGTCGTCGGCCGCCCACAGGTAGCAGGCGAGGATCAGCGCGCCGTACTGGAACGGGATGTAGAGGTAGGTGCACCAGCGGTAGTACGGGTCGGCCTCGAGCCGCTCCATGACCTCGTCCGGCGGGTTCTCGCCGTCCGCGCCGATCTTCCAGTCGCCCCACGGCACCGCCACGTAGACCAGGAACGGCAGCAGGTACCACGCCACGGTGGCCGGGATCGACCATCCGAGCGCGTTGAAGCCCGCCACGAGCGGCAGGGAGAGGAACAGGCCCGTGGCCGGAATGAGGCCGAGGAGCCACAGGTAGCGCTTGGCGTCGGTCCACGCGTAGGGCTCGACGGCGGGCTCGGCGGGCGCGGCCTGATCGGTCGGGCGGCTGAACTCGGTGCTGGACATCTCGGACGACCTCCGTACTCGGGCGCATGTGGCTTACGCCACTGCATTGACGCCAGGCTAGACAAATTCCTGCGCTATGTCTAGACACAGGCGCCGAATTTGTCCAGCAGCGTCCGTTCGGGCGCCGGTCGGGGCGCCGAGCCTCCCCGGGCCCTCGGTTGTGCACCCACATCGTCGTGCTGCCGGGCGGCTGTGCTTCCCTTCCGCGACAGAAGGGATGCGCAACCCGGATGGGGCGCCGCCCGACGACGCGCCCGCCGGAACAAGCCCGGCGGAATAGGTCCGCCGCCCGCGGGGTTGGATCCGACAGGCCGTCGGTACCTCCCTCCGACGCGACAGGGCGAGCGGGCGAGCGGCGTACCGGGCCCCGGAGAGGAGTTGCGGGACGTGACGATGCAGCAGGCCGCCATGCGCGCGATGATGCGGTCCGACAATGCCGACACCCGACTCGACCGCAGCGTCTTCACCCGCGAGAACATGCGCCGGATCGGGGTCTTCGCCCGCCCACACACGGGTCGGATCGTCCTCTTCCTGGTGCTCTCGGTCCTCGGCGCCGTCCTCGCCGTCGCCACCCCCCTGCTCGCCGGGCGGGTCGTCACGGCGATCGTCGACGGTTCGGCACCGCGGATCGTCATCCTGCTCGCCCTGGCCATCGCGGCGATCGGCATCGCCGAGGCCGTCAACAACGTGGCCACCCGGCTCTGGTCGGCGCGAATCGGCGAGGGCCTGATCCTGGACCTGCGCCGCGCGGTGTTCGACCACGTCCAGACCATGCCGGTCGCGTTCTTCATGCGGACCCGCACCGGCGCGCTCGTCAGTCGCCTCAACAACGACGTCCTGGGCGCCCAGCGAGCCTTCTCCGACACCCTGTCCGGGGTGGTGTCCAACGTCGTGCAGCTCGCGCTCACGCTGATCGTCATGGCCGGGCTCAACTGGCAGCTCACCGTGCTCTCGGTGCTGCTGCTGCCGATCTTCCTCGTGCCCGCCCGCTACGTGGGCCGCCGCCTGGCACGGCTGCGACGCGAGGCCTCCGACCTCAACGCGTCGATGAACGACCAGATGACCGAGCGGTTCAACGCCGGCGGCGCCACGCTGGTCAAGCTGTTCGGCCGGCCACACGCGGAGTCGGCCGAGTTCGCGGCGCGCGCCGGCCGGGTTCGGTCGATCGGCGTGCGCACCGCGCTGCTCATGAGCGTGTTCATGAACTCGCTCACCCTGGTCTCCACGCTGGCCCTCGCGCTCGTCTACGGCTTCGGCGGCTGGTTCGCGCTCCAGGGGGCGATGGACGCCGGCTCCGTCGTGGCGCTGGCGCTGCTGCTCACCCGTCTTTACGGGCCGCTCACCGCGCTGGCCAACGCGCCGGTCGACGTGGTCTCGGCCATCGTCAGCTTCGAGCGCGTCTTCGAGGTCCTCGACCTGGAGCCGCTGCTCACCGATGCCCCCGACGCGGTCGACGTCCCCGCCGGCCCGGCCTCGATCGAGTTCGACGACGTCCGCTTTTCCTACCCCTCCGCCGACAAGGTCTCGCTGGCCTCGCTCGAGGAGGTCGCGGTCCTCGACACCCGCGGTGGCCAGGAGGTGCTGCACGGGATCAACTTCCGCGCCGAGCCGGGGGAGATGATCGCCCTCGTCGGCTCCTCGGGCGCCGGCAAGTCCACCATCGCCTCGCTCCTGCCGCGCCTCTACGACGTGGACTCGGGCGCCGTCCGCGTGGCCGACCTCGACGTACGAAAGGTGACCGCCGAGTCGCTGCGGCGGACGGTGGGCGTGGTGACCCAGGACGGGCACCTCTTCCACGACTCGGTGCGCGCCAACCTGGCCTTCGCGCGGCCCGAGGTGAGTGACGACCAGGTGTGGGACGCCCTCCGGCGCGCCCGCCTCGAGGACCTCGTCCGCTCCCTGCCCGACGGACTGGACACCGTGATCGGCGACCGCGGCTACCGCCTGTCCGGCGGCGAGCGCCAGCGTCTGACCATTGCCCGTCTACTGCTCGCCGAGCCGTCCGTGGTGGTGCTCGACGAGGCCACGAGCGCGCTGGACTCGACCAACGAGTCCGCCGTCCAGGCCGCGCTCGCCGAGGCGATGGCGCACCGGACGTCGCTGGTCATCGCGCACCGGCTCTCGACGGTCCGCGCGGCCGACCGGATCCTCGTCCTGGAGGCCGGCTCGGTGGTCGAGTCCGGCACGCACACCGAGCTCCTCGCACTGGGCGGGCGGTACGCCGAGCTCTACGAGACTCAGTTCGCGGACCAGGAGTAGGCACCCTCCCGACGTGAACCCGGACGTGCCGGACGCGTGGGGGGCCGATGGGTGCCTAGTCCAGGTTGATCCCCAGCTCGCGGGCGGCGAGAGCGGCGTACTTGGAGGTCTGCTCGAACGCGGACTCCAGCGGCTGCGCGTCGGTGAGGTCGGCGATCTCGTCCCAGCGCTCGGCGACGACCTCGGGGGTGCGGGCCTGCTCGGGAAGGAAGACGCCGCGGGACTCGACCATCTGGGAGACGGCGAAGACGCCGGCGCCGGCACCGAGGATGGTCTTGGTGGGGGCGTCGTCGCTCACCATGAACAGGGCGCCGGGGGCGATCGTCTCGGGGCCGAGCAGCTCGAGCACCTGCTGGGGCAGGAGGTCCTCGGTCATGCGGGTGGCGGCGGTCGGGGCGATGGCGTTGACCTTGATGTTCTTCTTGGCGCCCTCGATCGCCAGGACGTTCATCAGGCCCACGAGGCCGGACTTGGCGGAGCCGTAGTTGGACTGGCCGAAGTTGCCGTAGATGCCGGAGGTCGAGGTGGTCATGAGAATGCGGCCGTAGCCGGCCTCGGCCATGTGCGGCCAGACGGCCTTGGTGCAGGTGACCGAGCCCATGAGGTGCACCTCGAGGACCTTGCGGAAGTCGTCGGTCTCCATCTTGGCGAAGGACTTGTCGCGCAGGATGCCGGCGTTGTTGATGAGGATGTCGATGCGGCCCCACTTGGCGATCACCGAGGAGACCAGCGCGTCGACGGCGGGCTCGTCGGTGATGTCGTGGCCGTCGACGATCGCCTCGCCGCCGGCCGCCACGATCTCGTCGACCACCTTCTGCGCCGGGCTGGCGTCCCCGCCGGCGCCGTGGACGTCGCCGCCGAGGTCGTTGACGACGACCTTGGCGCCCCGCTCGGCCAGGGCCAGGGCGTAGGCGCGGCCGAGGCCGCCGCCGGCGCCGGTGACGATCGCGACGCGGTCGGTGAAGTCGATGGGGGTGCTCATTCCAGGGTCCTCCGGGGTGCTCGTCGGGGTGGCCGCGGGACTCGTCGCCGCGTGCCCTACGCTTCAGCGTAATCGCGGCCCACGGGCCCGGACCGGCTGCTCACGAAACAGCTGATGGCGGCCGCCCTCCCGGTCCGGCGCCGCTGGCGACCGGCTCGGCATGACCCGCCGGGAGGCGGGGTCTCAGGCGAGGTCGCCTCGGACGTAGGCCTCGTAGGCCGGCAGGTCGAGGAAACCGTGGCCGGACAGGCCGATGACGATGGCCGGTCCGGAGCCCGCCTCGCCCGTGTGCTTGCGGGCCTCGGCGAACGCGCCCGCGAGCGCGTGGGTGGACTCGGGCGCGGGGACGACGCCCTCGGCCTTGGCGAACTCCACACCGGCCGCGAACGCCGCGTTCTGCTCCACCGCGATCGAGTCGAGCAGCCCGAGGTGCTTGACGTGGCTGACCAGCGGCGCCATGCCGTGGTAGCGCAGGCCGCCGGCGTGGATGGGGTCCGGGACGAAGTCCTGTCCGAGCGTGTACATCTTCATCAGCGGCGTGAGGCCGGCGACGTCGCCGTGGTCGTAGCGGAACTCGCCCCGGGTCAGCGACGGGCACGCCTCGGGTTCGACGGCGACGATCCTCGTCGACCCGCCGCCCAGGTTCTCGCGGACGAACGGGAACGCCAGCCCGGCGAGGTTGGAGCCGCCGCCGGCGCAGCCGAAGAGGAACTCGGGCGCACCCTCGCCGAACATCGCGAGCTGCTTGAGGGTCTCCTCGCCGATGATCGTCTGGTGCAGGCACACGTGGTTGAGCACGGAGCCCAGCGAATAGCGCGCCTCGCCGTCACCCGCGGCCACCTCGACGGCCTCGGACACCGCCATCCCCAGTGAGCCCGGGGTGTCGGGGTCCTTGGCGAGGAACGCGCGGCCCGACTCGGTGAGGTCCGACGGCGAGGGGTGCACGGTCGCGCCGAAGGTCTCCATGAGCATGCGGCGGTACGGCTTGGACTCGAAGGAGGCCTTGACCTGCCACACCTCGACGTCGATCCCGAAGGCCTGGCCGGCAAAGGCGAGCGAGGCGCCCCACTGGCCGGCGCCGGTCTCGGTGGTGAGCTTGGTGATCCCCTCGGCGGCGTTGTAGTACGCCTGCGCGACGGCGGTGTTGGGCTTGTGCGAGCCGACCGGAGAGGTGCCCTCGTACTTGTAGTAGATCCGCGCAGAGGTGCCGAGCGCCTTTTCCAGCCGGTGGGCGCGGATGAGCGGCGACGGCCGCCAGAGCCGGTAGATCTCGCGGACCGGCTCGGGGATCTCCACGAAGCGCTCGGGGGTGACCTCCTGCTCGATGAGCGCCCTGGGGAAGAGCGGCGCGAGGTCCTCGGGCCCGAGCGGCTCCTTGGTGCCGGGGTGCAGGTGCGGCGCCATCGGCTCGGGCAGGTCGGCCTGGATGTTGTACCAGTGGGTCGGCATCTCGCTCTCGGGGAGCAGGGCCTTGACCAGATCAGACGTCATGAGGGTTCCTCGCGCTTCACAGGGGGTATGAGCCGGATCTCATCCTAGGAGGCCGGATCGCGGCGCATGGGCACGTGGGGGATCCTCTCGTCGAGGTACTCCTCGCCGCATCGCACGAACCCGAACTGCTCGTACCACCGCTCGAGGTACGACTGGGCGCCGATCTCCACCGGCCGGTCGCCGCACAGCGCGAGCCCGCGCCGGATGAGCCGCGCCGCGATGCCGTTCCGGCGCCGGTCCGGGCGCGTGCACACGCGCCCGAGGTGCATGACGCCGCCGTGCACGTCCGAGCCGAACACCCGGAGGGTCCCGGCGAGCTCCTCGCCGTGCTGCCCGGGCGCCCAGGCGAGTAGGTGCGTGGTGCCGGGGTCGGCGTCCACGTCGTCGATCTCCGCGTACGGGCAGTCCTGCTCGGCGACGAAGACGTCCACGCGCAGCTTGTACAGCGCGTGGACGTCCAGTGGGCCGAGCCCGGTCAGCGGCGCGGCGACGATCCGCAGGGGGTCGTCGCCGTCGCTCACTTGTCGTCGTCGGTGGTGAGGCCCTCGTCGGCGGGCTGCGGCGCGATACCGGCCGCGGCGCCCGGGGTGGCGTCGCCGGCGGCGGGGGCGTTGTCGGCCGAGGTGGCGGCAGGGGTGGTGTCCGCCTTCTGGTCGCCGGGGCCCTCGGGGTCCGGGGTGTCGACGGCGAGGTCCTCGCCCGAGGCGTCGGAGCCGGTCCCGGGGACGGCGGACTGTGCGGGCGGGGTCGGCGGCGCCGGGGTGGGCTTCGGCGCGGGGGCCGTGGCCGGGGTGCCCTGGTCGCGCAGGAAGTAGGCGGTCGCGCCGGCGACGGCCGCGCCACCCGCGAGGCCCACGATCCACAGCGGTGCGAACCGGCGCAGGACACCGCGGCGCTTCTGCGGCGGCGCCGAGACCGCCGAAGTTCGCTCCTTGAGCGCCTCGGCGTGCTTGCGCGCGTCGGAGGCCAGGCCGTCCAGCACCTCGGCCTGCTCGGCGCGGCGCTCGCGCATCACCTTGAGGCCGCGGCTGGCCCCGAACATCGCCAGCCCAACCGGGCCGCGCGAGGCGGCGATGGCGGCTTCCCCGAGGAGGCGCGGATCCTTGAGGTCGATGGCCTTGCGGGCGGTCTTCCCGGCCGCCTTGAGGTCCTTCTCGGCGCCCTTGAGGGCACGCTTCTCTTCGGCACGATCACGTCGTTTGCTCATGACCCGATGCTTCCACAGGCATCGGTCGCGGACCACCGCCTCGGCGACACCCGATCGCGCACCGTGGCAGGATGGGTGGCGTGAGCATCGCAACGCAGAAGGCCACCATCCACACGAACCAGGGCGACATCGTCGTCGAGCTGTTCGGCAACCACGCGCCGGAGACGGTCGCCAACTTCACCGGTCTGGCCGCCGGCTCCAAGGACTACTCGCAGCCCAACGCCAAGGGTGAGCAGTCGGGCCCGTTCTACGACGGCTCGATCTTCCACCGCGTCATCTCGGGCTTCATGATCCAGGGCGGCGACCCCACGGGCACCGGCCGCGGCGGCCCGGGCTACCAGTTCAAGGACGAGTTCCACCCCGAGCTGCAGTTCTCCGAGCCGTACCTGCTGGCCATGGCCAACGCCGGCCCGGGCACCAACGGCTCGCAGTTCTTCATCACCGTGGGCCCGACCCCGCACCTGAACAACCGCCACACGATCTTCGGCAAGGTCGCCGACGCCGACTCGCAGAAGGTCGTCGACGCCATCGCCACCACCCGCACCGGCGCGATGGACCGGCCGGTCGAGGACGTCGTCATAGAGTCCATCGAGATCGCCTGACACCCCAGGTCTGACTCCCCGACCCACCACTGACGCGCGGCGCGGGAACCGGTCCGCCGGTCCCGCGCCGCCGTCGTGTCCCCACCCAGGACGGACCCATGACAACCGCCGCCCGCCGCAACGGCGCGATCGCCCGCTTCTTCCGCCTGCAGCCGGTCACGGCGTGGCTCATCGCGGCCAACCTCGCGGTTTACGTCGCCACTGTGGTCCAGTCCGGGAGCCTGCTCGACAACGCGGACTCGCCGTTGTTCGAGGCCACCGCCCTCTATCCGCCGTTCGTCGTGGTGTTGGACGAGTGGTGGCGGCTGCTCACGGCGGCGTTCCAGCACTTCGGGCCGCTGCACCTGCTGCTCAACATGTACATGCTGTGGATCCTCGGGGTGGGGACCGAGCGCAGCATCGGCCACGGTCGCTACCTCGCGCTGTACCTGATCTCGGCGCTCGGCGGGTCGGTCGCGGTGATGTACTTCAGCCCCGGCGCGCTCACCGCGGGCGCCTCCGGCGCGGTGTTCGGCCTCATGGGCGCGTACGGGATCATCGCGGCGGCCCTGCGCCTGGAGTTCCGGGGCATCGCGGTGCTCATCGGGCTCAATATCCTGGTGAGCATCCTCGTGCCCGGGGTCTCGTTGGCCGCGCACATGGGCGGCCTCGTCGTGGGCGCCGTTGCCGCGCTCGTGCTGGTGATCCTCCCGCGCCGGCTGCCGGCCCGCGTCGGGCGCGGGACCCGCCGGGCCGCCTCGTGGGGGACGTTCCTGCTCCTCGTGGCCGTGGTGGCCGTGGCCGCGTGGTACTCCGCGGAGGTCATGACCCTGGAGTCGGTCCTCCGCCGCTGAAACGCGCAGGAGGGTCGGCCGCTGCCGGTGCCCGCCTGTCCTGCACTCGGTTCTGCACAACACGGCGGTCTTGCACAACACAGGCCCGGCATCGTGCGAGTGGTCCGCCGACTGCCGTTGTGCAAATCGGGAAAGCCGGAGGAGGCGAGGAACGGGTGAGTAGCGGGTGGGTCGGCTGAGCAGCGGAGTCAGTCACTGGCCCGGCGTCCCGGGAAGCCCAGCCCGACGAGCCGGTCCACCACGTCCCGCGGGTCGGTGCCCAGGTCCGCACGGGTGAACACGTCGAGCTGTTCGCGCCCCTGCTCGTCGGTGTACTCGATCCGCATGAGGTGCTGACGGATCCCCCAGCGGGGGATGCCGAGGTCACGGACCTCCACCACCTCGGACCGGGGGACGAAGCGGGTGCCGGTGAGGGCCTTGATCGCCAACTCGCCGTCGACCACCTCGAGGCGCGGGCGCCGGACGAGCTGCAGTGCGCCGGCCGGCAGCAGGAACAGCGCGGCGAGCCCGGAGAGCAGCAGGCCGATCGGGGAGTCGCTGAGCAACCCCACCACCACCACCACGATCCCCAGCGCGATCTGCACCGACGGCCACAGCACACCGGGCGACCACGACGCGGCCCGCGGCTCGGGTTGCTCCATCGTCGGACCTCCTCGCCCGCGGCGGCCCCTCCACAGCGGTCGTCCACAGTGTGCATGAACTACACCGCTGTCATTCCACAGGACCCCTCCACAGTGTGGCGGAATCACACCCGTGGCATTAGCCCGGGGCGGGGGCCGATTGTCCACAGGGGTTATCCACACTGTGGATGAATCACACGCGTGGAGTTCGAGCGGCGTTCGAGCGGGGCGCGGTCCGACCTGCGGCATCACGGACGAGCGTCCGACAGGGAGGTTCTCCCCAGTGTGGAGGAGGTTCTCCACAGGCTGTGTACGCGGATCGACACGCCCGAGCCCGGGTTGGCGCTACCACAGAACCGGCAGTTGACCTGCATAAACGAACAGTTCGGTCCAGAAATGCAGGTCACCCCCCGCGGCTGGCGGGGGGTGATCTGTGGAGAAAGCTGTGGAGGAATCCGAAAAGCCCTGTGGCGGTACGCCTCGGGCCGGACGCGGCTAGCGCCAGCGCATCGTCATGAGCAGGCCGATCACGGCCAGGCCGAAGCCGATGGCGAAGTTCTGCCACGTCTCGAGCTCCATCATGAACGGGATCTTCTCGCCCGCGATGTAGTAGACGACCAGCCAGGCGAGCCCGAGCAGCATGAGCCCGAACATGATCACGAGGTACCAGCGCGGCGTGGGCGTGCCCTTGACCTTGACGGGGGTACGGCGGACGGCCGCGTCGGTGTACTCGGTCTTGGACCGGACCTTGGACTTGGGCATTCGTCAGACCTCGTGCTCGCGGGGGGATGTCCGGCCCACTCTACCAAGGGGGATGGCGCCCGACGCGCCGCAGTACGCTGCTCCCATGCGCATCCTCGTCGTCGACAACTACGACAGCTTCGTCTACAACCTGGTCCAGTACCTGGGCCAGCTCGGGGCGTCGTGCGACGTGTGGCGCAACGACGATGCGCGGCTCGCCGGCCCCGACGGCACGTTCGACGAGGCGACCCTCGGGGAGGTTGTGGCCGGGTACGACGGCGTCCTTCTCAGTCCCGGACCGGGGGTCCCCGACCGCGCGGGTGCCACGATTCCGCTCATCGGGGTGTGCGGCCGCGCCGGGGTGCCGGTGCTCGGGGTGTGCCTGGGACACCAGGCCATCGGGGCGACGTTCGGCGCGACCGTCGACCGCGCCGAGGAGCTCATGCACGGCAAGACCAGCCGCGTGACGCACGACGACACGGGCGTGCTGCACGGCATTCCCAGCCCGTTCACCGCCACCCGCTACCACTCGCTCACCGTGGTGCCGGAGTCGATCCCGGACGAGCTCGTCCCCACGGCGTGGACGGAGTCCGGCACCGTCATGGCCATGCGCCACCGCGAGCTGCCGATCCACGGGGTGCAGTTCCACCCGGAGTCGGTGATGAGCGACGGCGGGCACCGCATGCTCGCGACGTGGCTCGGTCTCTGCGGCGAGCGGCCGTCGGAGACGCTCGTGGCGCAGCTCGAGGCCGATCTCGACCGGACGCGCGGCGCGGCGCTGGCCTGAGGCTGCGGCAGGAGCGGCAGCGCCTGGCCTCACGCGCCAGCCCGCCCTCAGCCGGGCCCGGGGACCAGCCCGAAGCGGATCACCCGCACCACCACCTGGTCGTTGACGCCGGCCTCGCCGACGGGCGGTTGCTGGGAGTAGATCTTGCCCACCCGGCCCAGGTCGGGGTCGTTCTGGGGCAGTTCGACGAGCTGCGCGCGGTTGCCCTTCCAGCCGGCTGCGCGGAGCGCGTCGAGCGCCTCATCGACGGTCTTGTCCACGAGGTTGGGCATGTCGAAGCGGTTTCCTGCGGAGACCTGCAGCGTGATGGTGGCGCCCTTGAGCTGGGTCTGCCCTGCGGCGGTGGACTGCTGGACCACGCGGCCCTCGGGCTCGGTGCCGTCGACCCGCACGGTGTCCACGCCGAACCCGGCGGCCTCGAGGGTGGCGCGGGCGGAGTCGGCGTCCTGGCCCACCACGCCGGGGACCTGGACCTGCTCGGGGCCGGAGCCCACGAGCAGGCGGACCGGCTGGTCGGAGGGGATGTCCGTGCCCGGACCGGGCTCGGTGGCCACCACCTTGTCTCGGTCCTCGGGGGTCGAGGGGCGCGGCGTGTTCTCGGGCTCCACCCGGAAGCCGGCCTCCTCGAGGGTGCGGCGGGCGTCGGCCGGGGCCATGCCCATGACGTTGGGGATGGTGAGGACGGGAACACCGGTGGAGACGGCGAGGTGGATCTCGGAACCGCGCGGGAGTCGCTTTCCCGCGATGGGATCCGACGAGATGACGACGCCGGCCGGGATCTGCGGGTCGGGCCGCGGATGCTCGACCGGCTCCAGCCCGAGCTCCGTGAGCTGGGCGACGACCTCCTCGACGGGGCGTTGCGCGACCTCCGGGATGGTGACCTCCTGCACCTGCACGGTCTCGTCGCCGTCCCGCGACGCGATCCAGACCGCGGCGCCGGCGATGGAGGCCAGGACGAGCAGCACCGCGGCGGCGATCACGGCGGCCCGGGGCCGGGTGCGCTCCTCATGGCGGGCCGGCGGGGAGGCCGAATGGGTGTCGGACGAGGCCGGGCGGGACCGCTCGCCGGTGCCGTCCCCCTCGCGGGCGCCTGCGGCGGCGCCGGCGAGGCCCGGCAGCGCGTGGGCCTCGGTGGGGGCGTCGGCGGTGCCCCAGCCGGGCGCGGGCGAGCCGTAGCCGGCGCCGGTGAAGCCGTGGTCCTCCTCGGGCCGGTGCTCGTCGTCGAGCTCTTCGTCGGAGAGCACGAGCGGTGCGGCGGGCCGGCCGCCGGAGAGGACGGTCAGCAGGTCGGTCCGCATGTCGCCGGCGGTGGCGTAGCGGTTCTCCGGGTTCTTGGCCATGGCCTGCATGACCACCGCGTCGACGTAGCGGTCGACCTCCGGATTGACCGACGACGGCGGGGCCGGGTCCTCACGGACGTGCTGGTAGGCCACGGCGACGGGGGACTCGCCGGTGAACGGCGGCGTGCCCGCCACCATCTCGTAGAGGACGCAGCCCGCCGAGTACAGGTCGGAGCGGGCGTCCACGGACTCGCCGCGGGCCTGCTCGGGGCTGAGGTACTGGGCGGTGCCCAGCACGGAGGCGGTCTGGGTGAGGGTGGACGTGGAGTCGCTCATGGCGCGGGCGATGCCGAAGTCCATCACCTTGACCGCGCCGTCCTGCGAGATCATGATGTTGGCTGGCTTGACGTCCCGGTGGATGATGCCCTTCTTGTGCGAGAAGCCGATCGCGCCGCACACGTCGGCCATCACCCCGAGGGCGCGGGTCACGTCCATCGGGCCGTCCATCCGCACGAGGTCCCGGATCGTGTCGCCCTCGACGAGTTCCATGACGATGTAGGGCAGGTCGCCGTCGTCGGTGTGTTCCTCGCCCGTGTCGTAGATCGCCACGATCGAGGGGTGGTTGAGCGAGGCCGAGTTCTGCGCCTCCCGCCGGAAGCGCGCGTAGAACGTCTCGTCACGGGCCAGCTCGGGCCGCATGATCTTGACGGCGACGTCGCGGCCGAGAACGGTGTCCCGCGCCCGGCGGACCTCGGACATGCCGCCGTAGCCGAGCGTCTCGCCGATCTGGTACCGGCCCGCGAGGATGCTGGGGGTGGTCACTCGCCACCACCTCCTCCGACGCCCTGGTTTCCGTCGGCGCCGCCACCGGCACCGTTGCCGTTATTGCGCGGGGCGCCGCCGGCGTTACCCCCGGGCGGGACGAGGTCGCTGAGCTCGGCGGTGAGCGAGTCGAGCATGTCCTGCAGGTCCTGGCCGGCCGGGGGTTCGGGCGCGGTCGGCGGGGCGGGCTCCGGTGTCGGCTCCGGCTCCGGCTCCGGCTCGGGGGCGGGCGACGGGGGCGCGGGGACGGTGGTCGTGGTGCGCGGTGTGCTGGTGGTGGGGGAGGTCGTGGAGCCGCCGAACAGGCCGTTGGGGCCGAAGACGCCGGAGTTGGACAGGACGATGGCGCCGGCCAGGGCGATCGCCAGGACCAGGGCGGTGATCACGAGGAACCACATCGCACAGCCGCCGCGCCTGCGCTGGGCGGGCCGGCGCGGTGAGGTCGGCGGCGGCGCCGGGCGCCGGGAGGGCGGGCCGCCCGCGGGACGGCCCGGGCGGGACTGCTGCGGCGCGGTGCGGGGGCCGGTCGGGCGGGAGTCCAGCCGCGTGTAGGCGCGGGTCGGGGTGGGTCCGCCGGCGGGCGGGTCCTCGGGCAGCACGGTGGTCGCCGCGGTCCCCGTGGCGGTCGCGAACGCGACCGGGGGCCGGGGCGAGCGGCCGGCGCGCACGTCGGCCACGGCCTCGGCGAAGGCCCGGCCGTCGGGGTAGCGCCGGTTGGGGTCCTTGGCCATGGCGTAACCGACGAGGCGACGCACCGGGCCGGGCAGCGACCCGGGAAGCGGCGGCGGGGTGTCGCGCACGTGCATCATCGCCACCGTCACCGGCGAGTCGGCGACGAAGGGCCGTCGCCCGGCCAGGCACTCGTAGCCCACGACGCCCAGGGAGTAGACGTCGCCGGCCGGGGTGGTGGCGTGCCCCATGGCCTGCTCGGGGGCGATGTACTGCGCGGTTCCCACGACCATCCCGGTCTGGGTGACGGTGGCCGAACCCATGGACTTGGCGATCCCGAAGTCGGTGAGCTTGACCTGCCCGGCGGGCGTGATGAGGATATTGCCCGGCTTGACGTCCCGGTGCACGAGCCCGATGGCGTGCGCCGCGTTGAGCGCCCGCCCGGTCTGCTCGAGCATGTCGAGGGTGTGGCGCAGCGGGACCGTCCCCTCCCGGGTGAGCACGTCGGACAGCGGCTCGCCCACGACGAGTTCCATGACGAGGTAGGACAGCGGGGTGCTGGAGACCGGGTCGTCGACCTGCCCGTAGTCGTAGACGGCGGCGATCCCCGGGTGGGAGATCTGGGCCGTGACCTTGGCCTCGGCGCGGAAGCGCTCCACGAACTCGGCGTCGGAGGAGAACTCGGGCTTGAGGATCTTGACGGCGACGTGCCGGTCGAGCACCGCGTCGTCCGCCTCCCACACCGCGCCCATGCCGCCCGTGGCGATGTGCCGCAGGAGGCGGTAGCGGTCGGAGAGCACCGCGCCGGAGGTGAGACTCATCGCCCGCCCTCCAGGAGGGCGCCCAGGACCTCGCGGCCGATGGGGCCCGCGTAGGTGGCGCCGACGGTGTCGCGCGTGATGCCGGGGCCGGACTCGATCGCCACTGCCACGGCGACGTCCTGGCCGGGCACAAACGCGATGTACCAGGTGTAGGGAGCGGCGTCCTCGGCACCGTGCTCGGCGGTGCCGGTCTTGGAGGCGATGGTGACGCCGGGGATCGCCCCGCCACCCGAGGCGGCGGCGTGGTTCTCCGCCGCCACCATGAGGTCGGTGAGCTGCCCGGCCACGTCGTCGGAGAAGGCGCGGCCGGCGTCGTCCGGCGTGTACCCCTTGACGACGGAGAGGTCGGGCGCCGTCAGGGTCTTGACCAGCTGCGGCTCCATGCGTACCCCGCCGTTGGAGACGGTGGCGGCGACCATGGCGTTGGCCAGGGTCGTCATCCGCACGTCGCTCTGGCCGATCGCGCTCATGGCGAGCTGGGCGTCGTCCTCCATGCGGCCGAGCCCGGACGGGGCGGACGGCACGCCCAGGCTGGTGGGGCGGGTGCCGTCGATGCCGAACCGCTCGGCCATGTCGGTAAAGGCCTCGGCGCCGATCTCCTGGCTCATCTCCACGAACGGCACGTTGCAGGAGAGCTCGAACGCGGTGCGGAGGGTGACGGTACCGCCGCCGCAGGTCTGGCCGGCGTAGTTCTGCAGGTACGTGGCGGTGCCGGGGAGCAGGGTGCGGTCGGCCCCGGAGACCGGGGTGTCGGGGCTCATGCCGGCCTCGAGCGCGGCGGCGGTGGTAACGACCTTCATGGTGGAGCCGGGCGGGAGGGATTGCTGCGTGGCGTGGTTGAGCAGGGGGCGGTCGGCGCTCGCCTCGACGCGCTGCATCTCCGCGGCGCGCGCGTCCGGGTCCTGGCTCGACAGCGCGTTGGGGTCGAAGGCCGGGCTGGAAGCCAGCGTGAGCACCTCGCCGGTCGAGGGCCGCACGGCCGCCACCGAGCCCACGACCGGACCCTGGCCGGTGCCGCGCTGGAGGGCGTCGTAGGCCACCTTCTGGGCCACCGGGTCAAGGGTGAGCTCCACCGAGCCGCCCTGCGGGGTCCGGCCCGAGATGAGCCCGGAGATGCGCTGGGAGAGCAGGCGGTCGTCGGAGCCGTTGAGGAAGGCGTCCTGGGACTGCTCGACGCCTGCGGTGGCGAACTCCAGTGAGTAGTAACCGACTGTCGGCCCGAAGGCGACCGGGTCGGTGGGGTACGAGCGCACGAACTTGTAGCGGCCGTCGCTGGGCTGCGACATGGCCAGGACCCGCCCGCCGGCGGTGATCTGGCCGCGCTGGCGCGAGTACTCGTCGAGCAGCATGCGGGTGTTGCGCGCGTCGGCGCGCAGCTCGTCGGCCCGGAAGACCTGCACCCAGGTGAGCTGCGCGAGCAGCGCCACCACCATGACGATGGCGGCGAGCGCGACCCGGCGGATGGCGGTGTTCACGAGGCGCTCACCGGCCCTTGCCGCGGGGTGGGCATCGGGCGTCGCGCGTCGTGGGACAGGCGCAGCAGGATGGCGAACAGCGCGTAGTTGGCCAGCAGGCTCGAGCCGCCGTAGGCCATGAACGGCAGCGTGAGGCCGGTGAGCGGGATGAGCCCGGAGACGCCGCCCACCACCACGAACATCTGGATGGCGACGGTGAACGCCAGGCCCACGGCGACGAGCTTGCCGAAGCTGTCGCGGATGGTCAGACCCACGCGGATCCCCCGCAGCACGAGGATCGCGTAGAGCATGAGCACGGCGGCCAGGCCGATGAGCCCCAGCTCCTCGCCGATGGTGGAGGTGATGAAGTCGGTGTTGGCGAAGGGCACCTGGTCGGGACGGCCGTTGCCGAGACCCGTGCCGCCCATGCCGCCGGAGGCGAGCCCGAACAGGGCCTGGGACGGCTGGTAGCCGCCGGTGTCGAAGTAGGCCAGGGGGTCACGCCAGACCTGGAACCGCACCCGGACGTGGCCGAAGAGCGAGTAGGCGAGCAGGCCGCCGAGCGCCACGAGCACCACGCCGATGAGCAGCCAGCTCACGCGCTCGGTGGCCACGTACAGCATGGTGAGGACGGTCGCGAACAGCAGGAGCGCCATGCCCAGGTCGGTGTTGAACACCAGGACGCCCAGCGAGAGGAACCAGGCCACGATGATCGGGCCCAGGTCGCGGGCGCGCGGCAGGTCCACGCCGAGGATGCGGCGGCCGGCGGTGGTGAACAGCTCGCGCTTCTCCACGAGGATCGAGGCGAAGAACACGATGAGCAGGATCTTGGCGAACTCGCCGGGCTGGATGGTGAAGCCGGGGAGGATGATCCAGTTCTTGGCGCCGTTGATCTCGGAGAAGCGGGCCGGCAGGATCGCAGGGATCACCAGGAGGACGAGGCCGGCGAAGCCCATGGTGTAGCCGTAGCGGGCCAGCACCCGGTGGTTGCGCAGGAAGTACAGGACGGCGGCCATGACGGCCAGGCCGAGCAGGGTCCACAGCAGCTGCTTTGTCACGTCCATGCCGGGATCGGGCCGGCCCGCCGCGGCAGCCCGGGAGGCGTACCCCAGGTCGAGCCGGTAGATGAGTACCAGTCCCAGCCCGTTGAGTAGGGCGACGCCCGGTAACAGGACCGGGTCGGCGAACGGCGCCAGCCAGCGGACCAGCGCGTGCGCCACCCCGCAGAGGCCCAGGAAGGCGAGGGTGATCCACAGCAGCGCCAGGCTCAACTCCTGCTCCTGGGCGAGCTGCACCAGCAGGAGGGCGAAGCCCACGATGACGGACGCGGCCACCAGGAGCACGAGCTCCTTGCCGCGGCGGGGCCGGATGGGCGCCGCCTGCCGTCCGGTGTCGGATGCGGGGGCGGTCATGGCTCAGCTCACCGCCCGGCAGTTCTCCCCCGGCACGGGCATGGGCGCGGGGCGCCCCGGCGACGGTGACGCCTCCGGGTCGTCGGGGTCGGGGGCTCGCTCACCGGGGCGGGGCTCGGGGGACGGGGAGGTGGACGACGGCGAGGGTTCCGCCGTTGTCGTGGGATCGCCGTCCCGGGGTGCCGACCCGCGGGGCGCCGGGGCGGGCCGGTCGGCGGCCTCGAGCTCGCCGCACGAGGGCAGCAGGTTGTCGTGGGCCAGGCGCGAGACCTGGGCGTTGGCGTCGGCCAGACTGCCGGACGGCATGCCGGCGCGGACCGACTCGCGGGCGGGCTCGCGCAGGTCGCCGAGTGTGAAGACGTCACAGCCGGCCGGGATCGCGTCGGGGTCGTGCAGCGTGAGCTCGCCCTCGCGGGACAGGCACGCGACCTGGCTCACCGACGCCAGGGAGATCCCGAACACCTCGCCGGAGATACCCCGCTTGACCACCACCTGGCTGTCGGCCTCGGCGACGAAGTAGTTCGAGCGGACGAGCAGGGCGGACACGCCGACGATCCCGGCGATGAGCGCGAGCACCCCGAGGACGCTCACGGCGAACCGCCAGCGGCTGCCGCGGGGCGGGGCGGCGTCGACCTCGTCGTCGTCTCCGGGGTCCGGGGGTTCCGCGTCGGCGGGCTCGGCCTGGGCGGCCGCCCGGGAGCGGGAGAACGCGGCGGCGCGGCCCGCGGCGGTGTCGGGGTCCGCGACCTCGCCCGGCTCGTCCGTCGAGGACGCGCCCACCACGACGGGCTCGACGGGAGCGCGGCGCGGGTCGTCGAGAACGTCGGCCACCACCACCGTGATGTTGTCCGGCCCCCCCGAGCGCAGCGCGAGCTGCACGAGCCGCTCGGCCGCCGAGTCGGCCGAGCCGGTCCGGAGGGTCTCGGCGATGGTGTCCGTGCTCACCGGGTCGGACAGGCCGTCCGAGCAGAGCAGGTAGCGGTCGCCGGGGCGGGCCTCGCGGATGACGGCGGTGGGTTCCACCGGCTCGCCGGTGAGCGCCTTGAGGATGAGCGAGCGGCGCGGGTGCGAGTGGGCTTCGTCGGGGGAGAGCTCGCCGCGGTCCACAAGGGACTGGACAAAGGTGTCGTCCTTGGTGATCTGGGTGAGCTCGCCGTCGCGCAGCAGGTAGGCGCGCGAGTCGCCCACGTGGAGCAGGCCCATGCGGCGGCCGTCGAAGAGCAGGGCGGTGAGCGTGCAGCCCATGCCGTCGGTCTCGGGGTGCGCGTCGACGTGGGCGGCGATCGCGCGGTTACCCCGCTCCATCGCCGCGACGAGCGCCCCGGTGAGGTCCTGGCCGGGCTCGTCCTCGTCGAGCCGGGCCAGCGAGGCCACGAGGTACTGGCTGGCGATCTCGCCGGCGGCGTGCCCGCCCATGCCGTCGGCCAGCGCCAGCAGCCGGGGTCCGGCGTAGGCCGAGTCCTCGTTGTTCTGCCGCACCATGCCCAGGTGGGACCGGGCGGCGTAGTCGAGCGCGGGCGTCACGCGCGGAGCTCGATCACGGTCTTGCCGATGCGGATCGGCGTCCCGGCCGCCACCTTGACCGGTGTGGTGACCCGGGATCTGTCGAGATAGGTGCCGTTGGTGGAGCCCAGGTCCTCGAGGAACCAGTCGGGCCCGTGGGGCGAGAGCCGTGCGTGCTGGTTGGAGGCGTAGTCGTCCTCGATGACGAGGGTGCAGTTGTCCGCCCGGCCCAGCAGGACGGGCTGTTCGGTCAGCGTGATGCGGGTGCCGGCCAGCGCCCCCTGGGTGACGACGAGGTGGCGGATGGCCTTGGGGCCGCGGCCCAGGAAGCCTCCCCCCGACGGCGAGCGCCCGCCCGAGCGCATGCCGACGTTGCCGAACACGTCGGTCTTGAGCGCGCGGAGTGTGAGGTAGATGAACAGCCAGAGCATGACCAGCAGGAGTCCACGCGAGAGCTGCAATACGAGTCCCTGCATCGCGGCCCCTCCCTTCGCCTGCTCACCCCTGGTGTCCGGTCCGCCCTCGCGGGCGGGGTACGCCGGGTCAACGCCCGGGCACCCCCGGACGGTTCCGGGGGGTCACTCGCGTCGAGGCTAGTCGAAACGGACGGTGATCTCCGAGTGTCCGACGCGGATCACGTCGCCGTCGGCGAGCTGCCAGTCCTGGACCGGCCCGCCGTTGACGGTGGTGCCGTTGGTCGAGCCGAGGTCCGAGAGAACAGCCTCGCGGCCGTCGAAGTGGATCTGGGCGTGCTGCCGGGACACGCCCGTGTCGGGCAGCCGGAACGCTGCGTCCTGGCCGCGTCCCAGCAGGTTGTCGCCCCGCTGGAGCCGGAACGTGCGGCCCGACCCGTCCTCGAGGTGCAGCGTCACGGTCAGCGACGTGCGGCCCTGCGTGATCTGGGTGGGCGCGTCCGACGGGCCGCCCCAGCCGCTCGCGGAACGCGACGAACGGGAGTCGACGGGGTAGTTGGAGGCGGGTGCCTGCATGGGATTCCTCTCCTGGAGCATGCTCGGCGACGACGGCTCCGGGTGGCCCGGGGCGGGTGCCGGCGCGGCGGCCGAGATCTGGAAGGGGGTGCCGGGTTCGCCCGAGTCGGGGTCCACCACCCCGCTCACGCGCATCTGCCCGGTGTGGAGGTCCTCCCGCTCGGCGAAGCCGACCGTGACGGGACCGTAGGTCTGCCAGCCCTGCTCGGCGATGTGGTCCGAGAGGTGGCGGGAGAAGGCCTTGACGGCGAGGGCCTCGTCCTCCGTGAAGGACTCGTAGTCCGAGCGGGCCAGCGTGATGGTGTAGCTGTTCGAGACCAGCTGGCGGCCGTCGACCGTCCTGAGCGAGGCCTCGGCGCGCTTGCGCAGCTGCGCCTCCACCTCGGCCGCCACGACCTTGCCGCCGAAGAGTCGGGCGAACGCGTCGCCCACGGCACCCTGCAGGGTGCGTTCGAACCTTCCGACGATGCCCACGGGTGCCTCCTCTCGCGTCGGACCTCCGCAGCGCACGCCGCGGCAAGCCGCCCGCCGGCGGCATCCGGTCGATCATAGAGGCGAATCGCGGTCGAAGCACGCGCCCGCGTCCCGCAGTGGCGACGCTCACGCTCCGCCCGCGCCCCGGAGTGGCACCGTGATACCGCCCCTATCAGGGGATTAGTGTGCCCGGTTGGCCCCGTGTTACCGTGTTCGGGCGTTACTCGGGCGAGTGGCGGAATGGCAGACGCGCTGGCTTCAGGTGCCAGTGTCCTTCGGGACGTGGGGGTTCAAGTCCCCCTTCGCCCACCACGGGCGGTTAAGCCCAATCGTAGCCGCAGGTCACAAAGTCGTGACCTGCGGCTACGTTGTTTTTCGGGGATGAAGGGGCTCTATTGACAACTGGGTGGGAGGCTAGGGGGCCGCTCCCGCTTCGTTGGTGAAGCGCCCCGGGTTTGATGGAGACATCGATTACCCGGGAAGGGGTCATCAACGCTATGGGAGCACCTCGCAAGTATCCGGATGAGCTTCGTGAACGAGCGGCGCGGATGGCGCTGGAAGCACTGGCCGACCCCGGCTGGGCGCGCGGTGCGATCATGCGGACCGCCGAAGAGCTCGGCGTGCACCGCGAAGCACTTAGGACCTGGGTCCGCAAAGCCCAGGCCGCGGGCGAGGAGCGAGATGCTAGGCGTGAGCCGACGGCTTCAGCTCGCAAGAGTGGTGGCGACCGTGCTTTCCCTCTGGTTTCCCTACGAGCGAACGCTCGGCAGCCGAAAAGAGCCGGTCCCGTCGGACCACCGAACCGCGTAGCGCGGGCGCTGGGGTTCTGCCGATGGAACACATTGGTCGCGGCAGGGCTGTCAGCGTGGGGCCGTAGACGCACTCGAACGTGCCCCGGGCCCCGAGGCGATGCCAGGGGAGGGCGACCGCGGCAGCTTGTCGAAAAGCACATTATCGGCACACTGCGGGATCTGTGGGTCGCGGGAGCGTGCCAGTCGCTCACATCGTCACACGTTCGAGGCGGCTGATTAGCGGTGGAGTGTCGTCACACTGTCGATCGGTGATCAACTGATGGCGTCGCTTGATGCCTGGTCTTCGACGATGCGATTGGTCAGTTCGATCGTGGCGAGGAACAACCAAAACACCCAGTCAAGGTAGAAGTCGTCGTACTCGGACTTCTGATCACCGCCCTGGTGTCTGATGTTGAATCCATTTGCGATTCGAAACAGCTCGTTGCGATCCTTACTCGGGAGGGCGTCTTCGAGGACGTTGTGCCGCCGCTCCTCGAGGATGAGCGCTAACGCCGTAATTGCGGAGCGCTTTTGGTGACGATCGGCCTCTCTACTTCTGAACAGGGTGAGCGCGTGACGTACTTGCTCATCGGCGGTGCTGCCTTCACGTTCAGCGACGGCTTCAATGAGATCGGCGCGGCCTTCGTCGGTGGTAGCGACCAGCCTGCCAGTGTCTTCTCCTTCATCGGCTAGATGCAGCCCAATGAGACTGCGGGCGAGGAGCTTGTTTACCCGCCACCGATACACTTGCCTTCCTGTGGAAACGTCAAAGCTAGAGCGGTGCCACCCACAGTCGCAGAAGCTGTGATACCAACCCGGGCTGCGAGGACGAGCGACCTGATCGTGAAGGAACTCCATCACCGAAAACATCAGGTCTTCGTCTTCGGCGAGGCGATCTGCGTTGAGGGGCCAAAGATCGTCTTGATGGAGCCATCGCTCGAGTAGGAGTGAGGGCTGATGACCACGCTCGTCGTCCACGCAATCTACGCCGAAGCGCTTGTCGAAGTACCCGGCAGTATCGAACTCCGCGATGATGCGGACGTACTCACGAGCAACTACCTGGGTAGAAGTCAGACGGCTACTGGACGCGGATTGAGTCCCGAGTCGGCGCTCCTTCCAGTAGGGACGCGGGGCGGGGTCTTCGCTCAGCTTGTTGGCGTCAGTTACCAGTCCGCGCAGGAAACGTTGCTGTTCAGTTAATAAACTCGACCTCTGCGCGTGTGGTTCTGATTGGCCCCACCCGGTTCGTGAGCCTTTCTCAGTCACTTCTCGGGATAGGTCTCGAAGGTCGGCTGCAGGGCCGGCCTCTTGGCCGCCCTCGAATGCATCCGCCAATAGTAGCTCACACCGGTCATTCCAATCGGGCTGCGCTCGGTCGTTGAGTAGTGCTGTTGCTTCGCTGATGAACAGCTGACGCGGCCACACAAGCTGGTAATCAGGTTCTCTCAGATACGAATCCATGACGATATTGTCCGCCATTTCCAAAAGCGTCGGTTAGATACTGGGTGGCGTACTACTTCCGAACTCGTAAGCCCGACTCGTTCATGTGAAAGAGAAGCCCAGCTGGCCCTCGTCGACTTCCTCCACACCGGGCCTCGCACTTGAGTAGTTCGGCTTGCGCTGCGGGTCCTTGTCTCCGCTCGGCAAAGCCGCCCCCGCTGCTGTGAGCATGTCGCGAGATGCCAGCGACGAAGACATGATTTCGTCCAGTAGTTCAGACTGGGCTTCCTCGAGCCCGACCAGCCGGGTCAACACGGACAGCAGATCCAGCAGCTCACTGGTCCACTCCGACGGCCATGACGACACATGTACATCGTCGAGGGGGCTCGACTTCTTTCCCCCTGGTTCGGCCTTGCGGTAACTGAACCACGACCGGAGCGCGTTCTTGCCGCCTACGGTGTATTCCCACACTGCGGGGGCTACCGGGCCGAATGCACCACCCCCGAGCCGCACCTCGCCAGCCGTCTCGTCGAACGTCATCTCAGACGGCATCTCGGTTATTGCCGCTTTGTTCATCACCCGCCGAGAATCCCCGACCGGGAGCCTCACATCGCCGGCTGGGCGTCCAGCCTCCGAGGCAATGAATGCGGCGCCGTAAGTCTGCAGCCAGACAACGTCCATCCCGAGGGTGACGGCCCGCTCGAAGAGCTCCGGGTTGGTCGTGAACGGTACTCGGATACCCGGGGTGGTCAACTCGTCTGCGAATCGCGCGGTGAATCCGGGATGGGAAACCGTCCCAGCCACGTAGGCGATCAGATCATGATGAGTGACTGATCGCCCTGCCAGTGTGGCCACCGCTCCGAGCAGGCCAGCGGCCACGTTGGGTCGTCCGCCGGGGTGGAGGAGTGGCAACGTCCGCCCACCACGGTTGTTGAAGTGGTCGACGTCAGGAATGAGCGATGAAAAAACAAGTCCCGGTCCATCGTTGATTACGTGCGTATGCTGCTCGATCGTGAAAATCTGTCCTGGGTGGCGAGCCTCCCAGAGGGGCAACCGTGGTCGGTCGATGAGTCGCTTGTCCGCCACGACCCACTGACGGTCAAATGCACGGTATCCAACCCGGACGCAACGCAATGAGCTGAGGTAAACAGACGTCTCCTGGTCGAAAGCTGCGACGGTATTAGTTTCCGTGTCCCTCCCCGGCAATGGCTGTTGGGGTTTACGAAGGTCTCGCGAAGAAGTCTCTTTGAAAAACGCGCCCTTCAATTCGGCATCACGCTCTGTGATGAGGTGCTGAAGACGGTCGGAGAGTACCTCTTTGCTGGGGGCGTATACCCAACCCCTATTAGGGGTCATTCCGGTGGTACTCCACGGCAGCAGGTCATTGAGCGCTGGGAAGTCGTCCCACTCTGTGTCTGCCGCGGGGGTAAACGGGGATTGCCATGCTGTGCGGGCTTGACGCCACTGCTCGCCATCGAGGTTCAGGTCGGCCAAGCCCGCGTACTTTTCCAGTCGGCGGCCGTGAACCGCGGTGTAGTGGATCGTGGCCGGTATGTCCGGGTCACAATCCGGGCGACGGGTGAAGATCGCGATCGCGAGTGGTTGCTGCACGCCGGGGAAGATCCGAGTAGGTACATCGGGACGCATCCCTTCAGGGGAGACGTCGATGATCCAGCCTTCGCTGGTGGTGCGGCGCAAGTATTCGCGCATGCCCTTGAAACCGGCGCCGCGTACATAGCCTGACGTGGTGATATAGCAAACGACTCCCACGTCACCGTTGGCCAGGTTCGCGTTAGCGTCGAAGACTTTCCAGGTAGCCCACCGCCAGAAGTAGATGTAAAGGTTCTTGAGGACGTACTCGGTGCGGCCGTTGCCCTCGGCGCGGAAGTCGTCCAGGGGGCGGTAGCTGCCGCCCTTCTTCGTCTTCTCGCTGTCGCTGCCGTTCTCGATCCAGCCGCCGCGCCCCTGTGCCCGTTCGTCATATGGCGGGTTGCCGATTACGACGGTGACTTTGGTCTTGGCCTTGATCTGGGCTGCCCGGGCCCGGGACCGGCTGATCAGCTCGAGTCCGGAGCCGAGTTGGGTTTGCTCGGCGTGGGGGTCGTCGAGGGTGTCGGTGACGTACATGTTCAGGCCTGCCGGTGGGAGGCTGGCTCCCAGGTCGGTGAGTAGATCGGTGGCTCGCAGTTCGGCGACAGCAAACGGGCCGGTTTGGAGCTCGAATCCCACTAGCCGCTCGGCGAGCTGGCTCACCGCACCGGCCACGGCCCCTTCGCCGTCGCGTTTGGTGACCCGGTCCGCGACGTGTTCGATGACTGTGTGGAGGAATGTGCCGGTCCCCATCGCGGGGTCGGCCACGACGACATCCGGATCTGCGAAGCCCGCGGTCCTGCCCAGGCGGGTCTCTAGAACCTCCTCCGTGAGGCGGACCATCTGCTCCACTACTTCGCGGGGTGTGTAGTAGGAACCGGACTTCTGGCGGAGCTGCGGGTCGTAGACGTCCAGGAATGTCTCGTACAGGTGCAGGTAGGTGTCACGACGGCCGGCACGGACCTTCGGCCACTCCACCGCATCGATCACCCTCACCAGTAGGTCGACGGTGACTTTGAAGTCGTCAGCGACGTAGTCGGTCAAGAGTTGAAGTGCCCGGGCCATGAGTGAGTGTTGACCGGAGAGTTTCGTGCCTACTGCGTGTAGTCCGCCGGCTTCGGCGAGGGAGATGCCTTCGGTGCGGGCGAGGAGTAGGGCGAATGTGACGGTTTGCGCGTAGCCGTCGGCGAATGTTTCGTCGCTCGCGGTAGGGAACAGCAGGTGTCGCCAGTCCCGTGCAAGGCCGTGAAAGGGCTGGTCTTCGCGACGAGCCCCTGCGGTGATGTTGCGTTTCTCGGCTGCGAGTTGGTCAAGGACCTCACCACGCAGAAGTCGAGTTAGTGGTGCAACGGCCCGTACGAGCGCGATTACGCTAGTGATGGGTGCCGGCTTCCACCGCAGGAAATCGGTGAGGAGCTGCTCGAACTCCGCGGGCGCGGTGAGCTTGGCCCCTGTCGAGCGGAGCGGCCCGCCAGTGAGGTGTATCGGATCTCCAACGGGAGCACTGTCTCGGTAGAGCCGCCACTCCGTGCCGTTGGTGTAGATGAGGTTTGGCAGGTCCTTCTGCCTGGTCCACTGTTTGAGGTTGTGTCCTCGCATTGAGTCTGGGTCCAGGTTGGCGCCTGGTTTCTTGACTTCGACGTATCCGGTGATCGCGCCGCCGACGCTGATCGCATAGTCGGGACGCACACCGCGGTCGTCGTCGCGGACCTCGTCATGGGGGACGACTTCTAGCCTTAGATGTGCGCCGACTGCAGCCAGAAGCTGTTCGATCGGAGCTCGGATCGCCGCTTCGGCCTCGCCGGGGCCGGCCAACTTGGCTTTGCAACGCTGCCCGAATTCCGAAACAGCGGTATCGAGCCAAGACGAAGACACGTGGGCAGCCTCTCAAGAGTCAAATGCTGAATGGCTCGATTGTGCGACACGGCCACCTGTGTCCTCGCAAGGACGCCGCGTTTCGCGCGACTAGCGCCGAGCTCGAAACGAATTGGTGAATGCGCCCGCGACGTGTCGTAGACGAACGAGGGCGGGCGGGGCGCTAGTGGTCCGCATTTGAAGTGTTCTTACGGTTGGCTTTCGCGAGGACTTCCTCTGCGGTTTTCGTCCAGACGAACG
>NZ_JBIQES010000010.1:0-104951 GCF_045369825.1 Dietzia sp. 179-F 9C3 NHS | reverse complement strand
CAAACTCTCCATAAAAGCTTCTCAGCACTACGAAAAGCACAATCCAAGCAAACAAACAAACCAAAAACTGGCTGTTATAAAACGCGACCCCACAGACAGGGAAAGTGAGGCCGCAACCAAAAAAAATTTGGCACTATCACAAACAAAACACACTGTTGAGTTCTCAAACAACACCCACACACCGGTCCGCGGCGGCCGGGTCGGCTGCTGCTTCTCGGGGCTGTACTGCGTCTCGCCACCCTTCTCGGGGCAACTTCTCCAGGCTAGCGGAGCGGTTTCTCCGAGTCAACCCGGATTCCCTCTCCGCCCCTCCCGGAGCTCGTCTCCGCAGTGGGTCCGGCCTCTCGGCCCTGTCCCGCTCGCGGCGACTTCCAATAAGTTACGCAGACGTGAACCGAAACGCAAATCGCCTGGTGATGGCGAAAAACAAGAGGGCGCCGGGAGGCCCCGGCGCCCTCGTTCACGATGTCCTGCGGATCAGCTGATACGGACGCCCGCGAAGTTCTTCTTGCCCCTCCGCAGGACGAGCCACCGGCCGTGTAGCAGGTCGGTCGTCGTGGGCGTCCAGTCCGGATCGGTGACGCGCTCGTTGTTGACGTACGCACCGCCCTCGGCGACTGCGCGGCGGGCGGCTCCCCTGCTCTCGCTGAGGCCGGCCGCGGTGAGCAGGTCGACGATCGTCGCGGGGGCTCCCGGCTCCATCGTGACGGCTCCGGCGTCCTCGACCGCGGCGGCGAGCGTCGGCTCGTCGAGCTGCCTCAACTCCCCCCGGCCGAAGAGTGCCTGGGCGGCGGCCTGGACGGACTCGGTCGCGGCCACGCCGTGAACGAGCGTCGTCATCTCCTCGGCCAGCCGCTTCTGCGCCGCCCGCAGGTGCGGCTTCTCCGCGGTGAGCTGCTCAAGCTCCTCGAGCTCCTCGCGTCCGAGGAAGGAGAACCAACGCAGGTAGCGCACCACGTCGGCGTCGGCGGTGTTGAGGAAGTACTGGTACCAGGTGTAGGGGCTCGTCATCGCGGGGTCGAGCCACAGGCTCCCGCCGCCGGTGGACTTGCCGAACTTCTTGCCGTCAGATGAGGTGACCAGCGGCACGGTCATCGCGTGCACGGTCTCGCCGTCGACGCGCCGGTTGAGGTCCACGCCGCCCACGATGTTGCCCCACTGGTCGGAGCCACCGACCTGCAGCGTGCAACCGACCGCGCGGCGGAGCTGGAGGAAGTCGTTGGCCTGCAGGAGCATGTAAGAGAACTCGGTGTAGGAGATCCCGTCGCCCTCGAGGCGCCGCTTGACCGTGTCCCGCCCGAGCATCGTGTTGAGCGAGAAGTGTTTACCGACGTCGCGGAGGAACTCGATCGCCGTGAGGTGACCGGTCCACTGCATGTTGTTGACCACGATCGCACCCGTCGGCCCGTCGCCCAGGTCGACGAACGCCTCGAGCTGCCCGGAGATCCGCTCGGCCCATTCCGCGACGGTGTCCGTGGCGTTCATGGTGCGCTCACCAACGTCCCGCGGGTCGCCGATCATGCCCGTCGCGCCGCCGGCGAGGACCACGGGACGGTGCCCGGCGAGCTGGAAACGCCGCAGCGTGAGCAGCGGGATGAGGTGCCCTGCGTGCAGGCTCGGACCGGTCGGATCGAACCCGCAGTAGAGGGTCACCGTCCCCTCGTCGAGGTGGGCTCGCAGTGCATCGAGGTCGGTGGACTGCGCGATGAGTCCACGCCACTGCAGGTCGTCGAGGATGTTCTGCGTCACGGGCACCATTGTCCCCCATCGGCAGGCGCGTTCACCACGGGGCGGGGGTGGGTCGCCCGCGGGGCGCGCGGGCTGCGGCGGTACGCGGAGACCTCGCGTGCTCCGGCCAGCCAGAAGCGCCACGGGCGGTCGGCCTCCACCGAGACGCCGACCCGCGGTCCGGTCCGGATCTCCGGGGACGGGTGCGGATCGGGGCGGAACGTCACGGGCGAGGTCGGGTCGAGGACGTCCGTCCCGCCGTCGGCGAGCACGATGCCCAGCGTCCGGCCGAGGTTCCCGGGTCCGCGGGCCGCGCGGTCCGCGGGGACGCCCGGCCGCCGTACGTCGAGCGCCGCGTGCCCGGCCTCCACGCGGCCGGCGCGCAGCAGCACGCCGCCACCCTCCCCCGACGGCCGGCACGTGATGTTGACGCAGTGGTGGATGCCGTGGCTGAGGTAGACGTACAGATGACCGGCGTCGCCGAACATCACCGCGTTGCGCGCGGTGGGGCCCGACCAGGTATGCGCGGCCGGATCGGGGAACGCGCTGTCCGCCGGGCCGCCGTAGGCCTCCACCTCGACGATCCGGACCGCCACCCCGGCGTGGGAGAGCACCCCGCCGAGGAGTGCGCGCGCGGCGTCCGCGGGCGCGGCCTCGCGCAGGAACTCCCGGAACGACCCGGAATCGGTCGCGGTCGGACTCACTCCGCCGCGGATCCCCCCGCCCGGACGAGCAACTGCGCGTGCTCGTCGTCGTCCACCTGCCGGGCCTCGTCCACGAGGAGCACCGGGATGCCGTCGTCGATCCGGTAGATCCGCTTCAGGCGGGGGTTGTAGAGCGCGTCTTCACCCACGAGAAGCAGCGGCCCCTTGTCCTCCGGGCAGGCGAGGATCTCCAGCAGGCGGTCGTCGATGACGGGCATACCGCTCACCCTACCCACGCCGCGAGGTCGTCGCGGACCGAGCCGAGGCGGCGCCGCTGATCGGCCACCGCGGTCGCCGCCGTGCCACCACGCGCGTCGCGGGAGGCGATCGACCCCGTCACCGTGAGCACCTCGCGCACCTGCGGGGTGAGCGCGGGATCGACGGCGGCCAACTCGTCGTCGGTGAGCTCGTCGAGCCCCACGCCGCGCCCCTCGGCGACCCGGACGCACTCTCCCGCCGCCTCGTGGGCGACGCGGAACGGCACGCCCTGGCGGACCATCCACTCGGCGATGTCGGTGGCCAGCGTGTAGCCGGCCGGGGCCAGCTCCGCCAGGCGAGCCGGGTGGAACTCGAGCGTCCCCACGAGCCCCGCCATGGCCGGCAGCAGCAGCTCGAGCTGGGCCACGGAGTCGAAGACCGGCTCCTTGTCCTCCTGCAGGTCCCGGTTGTAGGCCAGCGGCTGCGCCTTGAGCGAGGCGAGCAGTCCGGTGAGGTTGCCGATGAGCCGGCCCGTCTTACCTCGCATGAGCTCGGCGACGTCGGGGTTCTTCTTCTGCGGCATGATCGAGCTGCCCGTGGACCACTCGTCGGCCAGCGTGACGTACCCGAACTCCGGCGTGGACCACGCGATGATCTCCTCAGCCAGGCGGGAGAGGTCAACGGCGATCTGGGCCAGGACATAGGCCGCCTCGGCCGCGAAGTCGCGCGAGCTGGTCGCGTCGATCGAGTTGTCCGCGGCGGAGTCGAAGCCCAGCTCGGCGGCGATCGCGTCGGGGTCCAGTCCCAGGGACGACCCGGCCAGCGCGCCCGATCCGTAGGGCGAGACCGCCAGGCGGCGATCGAGGTCCCGGACCCGGTCCAGGTCCCGCAGCAGTGGCTGCGCGTGCGCGAGCAGCTGGTGCGAGAGCAGAACGGGCTGCGCGGCCTGGAAGTGGGTCTTGCCCGGCATCACCGTCTCGGGGTGCGCATCGGCCTGGGCGACGAGGGCGTCCACCACGTCGAGCACGCCCGCCCCGACCGAGCGGACGGCGTCCCGCAGCCACATCCGGAACAGGGTGGCCACCTGGTCGTTGCGGGACCGGCCGGCCCGCAGGCGACCGCCTACCTCCGGCCCGACACGCTCGATCAGCCCGCGCTCGAGGGCGCCGTGGACGTCCTCGTCGGACTCCTCGGGGCCGAAGGCGCCCGAGTCGACGTCCGCGGCCAGGCGGTCGAGGCCGTCGAGCATGGCGTCGAGATCGGCCCCCGAGAGCAGCTCGGCCCGGTGGAGCACCCGGGCGTGCGCCTTGGACGCCCGGATGTCGTACGGCGCGAGCGCCCAGTCGAAGTGGGTGGACTTGCTCAGCGCCGCCATGGCGTCGGCGGGGCCGCCGGAGAAGCGGCCGCCCCAGAGCGCCCCGGTGTTGGTGCCGTGTCGGTCGGCCCCGCCCTGTGTGCTCACCGGATCGCTCACAGCCCCAGGTCCCGCTTGGCCGCGATCTTGGAGCTCAGGCCGTGCAGGTTGACGAAGCCCTTGGCGTAGCTCTGGTCGAAGGAGTCGCCCTCGTCGTAGGTCGCCAGGTTGAAGTCGTAGAGCGAGGCGTCCGAGCGGCGACCGTTGACCGTGATCGCCCCGCCGTGCAGCACCATGCGGATGTCGCCCGAGACGTGCTGCTGCGTGTTCTCGATGAAGGCGTCAAGGGCGTACTTGAGCGGCGAGAACCACAGGCCGTCGTAGACCGCGTTGGACCACGTGTCGGAGACTCCGGACTTGTAGCGGGCGACCTCGCGCTCGAGGGTGACGTCCTCGAGGGCCTTGTGCGCGGTGATGAGGACCATCGCACCGGGCGCCTCGTACACCTCGCGGCTCTTGATGCCGACGAGGCGGTCCTCGACCATGTCCAGGCGTCCGACGCCCTGCGCGCCGCCTCGGCGGTTGAGCTCCTCGATCGCCTCGAGCACGGTGACCTTGCGTCCGTCGATCGCGACCGGCACGCCGGCGTCGAAGGTGATGGTGACCTCGTCGGGCGCGGCGAAGTTGAGGGTGGGGTCCTCGGTGTAGTCGTAGACATCCTTGGTGGGCGCGTTCCACAGGTCTTCGAGGAAGCCGGTCTCCACGGCGCGGCCCCACACGTTCTGGTCGATGGAGAACGGCGACTTCTTGGTGACGTTGATCGGCAGGTCGTGCTCCTCGGCGAAGTCGATCGCCTTCTCGCGGGTCCACGCGTAGTCGCGGACCGGCGCGATCACATCAAGGTCCGGGGCGAGCGCGCCGAAGCCCACCTCGAAGCGGACCTGGTCGTTGCCCTTGCCCGTGCACCCGTGCGCAACGGCGGTGCCCGCGTGCATCTTCGCCGCCGTGACGAGGTGCTTGACGATGAGTGGCCGGGAGATGGCCGAGACCAGCGGGTACTCGCGCATGTAGAGGCCGTTGGCCTTGATGGTGGGTGCGCAGTACTCGTCGGCGAACTCGTCGCGGGCGTCCACGACGATCGACTCGACGGCGCCGCAGTCGAGGGCGCGCTGGCGCACGACCTCCATGTCCTCGCCCCCCTGGCCGAGATCGATGGCGACGGCGACGACCTCGGCGCCGGTCTCCTTACCGATCCAGCTGATGGCGACGGAGGTGTCGAGGCCGCCGGAGTAGGCGAGGACGACGCGGTCGGTCATGGTGTGCTCCTTGGTGTTCTGTGTCGGTTCGTGCGGTCTTCGGGGGCGGGGTCAGGGCTGGCGTCGCGCGAGCGCGGCGAGCCGGTCGGCGAGCGCCGCTCCCCCGTCGGGTTCTCGGGCCACCACGAATATGGTGTCATCCCCGGCGATCGTGCCCACCACGTCGTCGGGGTTCGCGCGGTCGATCGCGCTCGCGAGGAAGTTCGCGGCCCCCGGCGGGGTGCGCAGGACGGCGAGGTTTCCGCTGTGGTCCGCAGAGACGAGCAGCTCGCCGAGCAGGCGGGCGAGCCGGTCGGTGCCCCCGGGGATCCCGACGACGCGGGTGCCGTCCTCGGGGATGACGTAGCGGCCCGCCCCGCCGTCTGCGGCACGCAGCTTGACGGCCCCGAGCTCGTCGAGGTCGCGGCTCAGGGTGGCGACGGCCACGGCGATTCCCTCCTGTGCGAGCGCCTCGGCGAGCTCGGTCTGGCTGCTGACCGGCCGGCGCAACAGGATGTCGGCGATGCGGGCGTGCCGGGCCGCGCGCGTCACGGTGCCGGCGGTGGTCACGATCGCTCCAGGAGCCAGACGAGCAGCGCCTTCTGCGCGTGGAGCCTGTTCTCGGCCTCGTCGAAGACCCGGCTGCGCGGGCCGTCGATGACCTCGGCGGTGATCTCCTTGCCGCGGTACGCGGGCAGGCAGTGCAGCACGATGACGTCCTCCGACGCCGCGTCCACCGCGGCCTGCCCTAGCTGGTAGCCGGCGAGATCACGGAGTCGGTCGGCGGCGAAATCCTCCATGCCCATCGACACCCAGGTGTCGGTGATGAGGACGTCCGCACCCGCGATGGCCGCGTCGGCGTCGGTGGTCACAGTGACCGAACCACCGGTCTCGGCCGCCACGCGCTCAGCGTCGGCGACCACCTTTCCCGTCGGCTGGTAGCCCTCCGGCGCGGCGACGGTGATGTGCATCCCCGCCGTGGCGAAGCCCAGGAGGTAGGAGTGCCCCATGTTGTTGGCGCCGTCGCCGAGATAGACCGCGCGCAGCCCCGCCGTGCGACCGAACTCCTCCCGGATGGTGAGCAGGTCGGCGAGGATCTGGCACGGGTGGAACTCGTCGGTGAGGGCGTTGACGACGGGGACGGCGGAGTGCGCCGCGAGCTCCTCGAGGCCGGACTGCGAGAAGGTTCGCCACACGATTGCCTCGACGTAGCGGGACATCACCATGGCCGTGTCGGAGAGGGTCTCGCCCTTGCCCATCTGGGTGGACCCGGAGTCCACGATGATCGCGTTGCCGCCGAGGTGCGCGACGCCGGCGTCGAAGGAGAAGCGAGTGCGGGTGGAGGTCTTGTCAAAGATGACGGCGACGGATTTCGGTCCCTCGAGCGGGCGTGCCGAGAAGGGCTCGGCCTTGAGCCGCATCGCCAGGTCGAGGACCTCGGCCTGCTCGGCGGGGCTCAGGTCGTCGTCGCGCAGGAAGTGGCGGACGGCCGCGGTCGTCTCGGTGGTCATGACGTGGTCTCCTTCTCCTGAGCGGAATCGAGGATCGCGGGCAGCGCGGCGACGAAGTCCGCGGCCTGCGCCTCGGTGAGGACGAGGGGCGGGGCGATCCGCACGACGTCGGCGACGGTGGCGCCCACGAGGTAGCCGGCGTCCCGCGCCGCCACCTCGACGCTCTTGGCCAGCGGCGCGGTGAGCACCATGCCCAGCAGCAGCCCCCGTCCGCGGACGTGGTCCACCAGCGGGTGGTCGAGGCACTCGATCTCGGCGGCGATCATCGTGCCCAGCCGGTCGACGTGCGCGAGCAGGTCGTCCGCCTCGAGGGTGTCGAGGACGGCGAGGGCCGCCGCGCACGCGACGGGGTTGCCGCCGAACGTCGTGCCGTGCTGCCCGGCGGTGAGCAGGTCGCCGGCGGCCCCGACGCCGAGGCACGCGCCGATCGGCAGGCCGCCGCCGAGACCCTTGGCGAGCGTGATGACGTCGGGCACGACGCCCGCCTTGCGGGTGGCGAACATCGCTCCGGTGCGGCCGATGCCGGTCTGGACCTCGTCGACCATCATGAGGATCCCGTGCTCGGTGCACAGAGCGCGGACGTCGGCGAGGAAGCCCTCCGGGGGCTCGACGACGCCGCCCTCGCCCTGGAGCGGTTCGAGGATGATCGCGGCCGTGTCGGCCGGCGCCTGCTCCAGGAGCGCGGTGAGCGCGGCGATGTCGCCGTAGGGGTAGAACTCGACGCCGGCGGGCATGGGCTCGAAGGGCTCGCGCTTGGCCGGCTGGCCCGTCATCGCCAGCGCGCCCATGGTGCGGCCGTGGAAGCCGTTCTCTGCGGCGAGGATGCGTGAGCGCCCGGTGCGCCGCGCGATCTTGAACGCGGCCTCGTTGGCCTCGGCTCCCGAGTTACAGAAGAACGCCCGGACGGGGGCGTCCGCGGCGAGGAGCGACTCCAGCCGTTCGGCCAACGCGACGGCCGTCGGGTGCACGTAGAGGTTGGAGACGTGGCCGAGCTCGGCGACCTGACGGCTCACGGCCTCGACGACGGCCGGGTGCGCGTGGCCGAGCGCGTTGACGGCGATGCCGGCGAGCAGATCGACGTACTCGCGCCCGTCGGCGGCGGTCACGGTGACGCCCCGTCCCGAGACGAGCTCGAGCGGCGGGGTGCCGTAGTTGTGCATGAACGCGGCGTCCCACCGCGCGGTAAGGGTGCTGGCGTTTCCGCTCACGACGACTGTCCTCCGTTCCCGGTTCCCACCGGCTTGCGCGTCTCGTGGTCGCCCCTGGTGACCATGGTCCCGATGCCGCCCTCGGTGAGGACCTCGAGCAGGACCGAGTGCTCGACGCGGCCGTCGATGACGTGGGCCGCGCCGACGCCGCCGTTCACCGCCTGCAGGCACGCCTCCATCTTGGGCACCATGCCGCTCTCGAGCGACGGCAGGAGGCGTGCGAGCGGGCCGGTGCCGATGTAGCTCACGAGCGAGGACCGGTCGGGCCAGTCGGTGTAGAGGCCCTCGACGTCGGTGAGGACGACGAGCTTCTCGGCCCCGAGCGCGGCGGCGAGTGCTCCGGCGGCCGAGTCGGCGTTGATGTTGTGGACGGTCCCGTCGGCGTCGGGCGCGATGGTGGAGACGACGGGGATGCGACCGGCCTCGATGAGGTCGAGCACCGCGCGCGGGTCGACCGAGCCGACGTCGCCGACCAGTCCGATGTCGGTGGGCTCGCCGTCTACCATCGCGGTGCGGCGCACGGCGGTGAACAGGCCGGCGTCCTCGCCGGAGATCCCGACGGCGTACGGACCGTGGGCGTTGATGAGGCCGACGAGTTCCCGGCCGACGTGGCCGAAGAGGACCATGCGGACCACGTCCATGACCTCGGGCGTGGTCACCCTGAAGCCGCCGCGGAACTCGCCCTCCATGCCGAGGCGGCCGAGCATCGAGGTGATCTGTGGGCCGCCTCCGTGGACCACGACGGGCTTGATGCCGCAGGTGCGCAGGAACACCATGTCGGCGGCGAATGCGGCCTTGAGCGCATCGTCGACCATGGCGTTGCCGCCGTACTTGACCACGATGATCTTCTCGTGGAATTTCTGCAGCCACGGCAGGGCCTCGGCGAGGACGTGCGCGCGGACCAACGGCGTGAGCTGGGTCGAGCCGTCGTTCATCGAGGTCGTCGGCATGTCAGGCGCCTCCGGGGTCGGTGGGGATGGTCAGGGTCAGGTGGACGGTCGCGCCGCCGCGGTGACGGAACCGGAACTCGGCCCCGGTGTCGGTGGCCGCCGGCTCGGGCCACGGCTCCGCCTCGGCGTCCGGACGGAACACGAGCACCTCGATGGGACCGACCGCAGCGACCTCGGTCGTGAGCAGATCGGCCGCCGCCTCCGCCGCCCGGTGCGCGTGCTCGAAGCCGGCCGAGACGTCGTCGAAGCCCTCATCAGCGAGCAGGACGACGGCGCGGGTGGCGGGGATCTCAGCGCACCGGGCGCTCCACAACAGATCGGGGGCGGACTCCGGATCGCCGTCGATCTCGAGCCGGGCGGTGGTCCCGCTCGGCGCGCACCAGATCCGTCCTCCGGCCATACCGGTCGGCTCGTCGGCGCAGGCGAGCCCACCCACCCCGGGGGCGACGTTCACGGGGCGAGGCCCACCGTGCTGAGCCCCGCGGTCTCGGGCAGACCGAGCGCGAGGTTCATGGACTGGATCGCGCCGCCGGCCGTCCCCTTGGCCAGGTTGTCGATGGCCGCGGTGAACACGGCGCGACCGGCCCGCTCATCGACCTCGATGCCCAGCTGCACGGCGTTGGAGCCGAGGACCGACGCGGTCATGGGCTGGACTCCGGCGGGCAGCAGGTGCACGAAGGGCTCGTCGGCATACACCGCGGTGTACTCCTCCCGCAGCCGCTCGGCGGTGGCGGTGGTGGGCACGACCGCGGTGGTGAGGATGCCGCGGGCCATCGGCGCGAGGACGGGGGTGAAGCTCACCGAGACCGGCGCGTCGGTGAGGGCGCGCAGGTTCTGGGCTATCTCCGGTGTGTGCCGGTGGGTGGTGACGCCGTAGGCCTTGGCCGAACCCATGACCTCGGAGGCGAGCATGGGCACCTTGGCGGCCTTGCCCGCGCCCGAGGCGCCGGTCACCGAGACCACGGTGACGGCCGAGGCGTCGACGAGGCCCGCGGCGACGGCGGGGTACAGCGCGAGGGTCGCGCCGGTCGGAAAACAGCCCGGCACGGCGATCCGCCTGGTGGACCGCAGCGCCTCGCGCGCCCCCGGAAATTCCGGCAGCCCGTACGGCCAGCTCCCGGCGTGCTCGGAGCCGTAGTACGCCTCCCAGTCGTCCGCATTGGTGAGTCGGAAGTCCGCGCCCAGGTCGACTACGAGCACGTCCGGGCCGAGCTTCTCGGCGATCGCCGCCGAGTGTCCGTGCGGCAGGCCGAGCACCACCACGTCGTGCCCCGCCAGCGTGTCGGCACTGGTCTCGGCCAGTACGCGATCCGCGAGCGGGAGCAGATGCGGGTGGTGCTCGGCCAGCGCCTGGCCCGCGTTGGAGCCGGCCGCCAGTGTGCCGATCTCGATCTCTCCCGAGACGTAGTGTGGGTGCGACAGCAGGAGGCGGAGGAACTCCCCGCCCGCGTAGCCCGAGGCACCGGCGACTGCGACTGTGATGGCCATGCGCACGAGTATGCACTAGTTTGCAAGGTTTTGCACTAGTGCCCCTCGACCTCAGGGAACTCGCTCTACGCCCCGAGCTGCCGCAGCCCTCCCGCGAAGCGGCGCTGCCCCAGGTCCACCGCACCGCCGGCGCGGCGCCCCTCCGCCAGCCCGGTGGCGGCAATGCGGCGGCGACGACCCGGCGCCGTGCGCGGGAACCGCTCGCGCAACGCGGCCGCCGCGCGCTGCGCGTCCGACCGCAGCACGATCCCGGCCCCCGCGGCGTCAGCACTCTCCCGGACCGCGGACCGCTCCGCCGCCTCGAGCCTGCGCCCCACCTCGAAGGCGAAGCCCGCCATGAACGACTTACGGTGGCTGACGGCCGAGACCCCGGACACGGGGCGTTGACGGGCCGCCGCGGCGAGCATGACGCCGGAGAGTGCGCCGGCCAGCATCGCGACGCGCTCGACGTGACGGCGGACGCCTACCACGTGGACGACGCGCCGACCGTCGGCGGCCGGTGCGACCACCGCACGGCAGTGCAGCGCGCCGGCGAGAACGGCGACCAGCGCCACCTGGTCCGGCTGGTAGCGCCCCGAGACCACGTGGTCGAGCACCGTCACCTCCGACGCACCCCCGTCGGGCGCCGATCGGGCTAGCGCCTCGTCCACGCCGTACTTGGCGAGCAGGTGGTAGGCGCGTTCGAGCAGGACCTCCGCCTCCGGGGTGCCGGCGACGGACTCCGCCTTGGCGAAGAGCTTGCGGATACGCTCGAGGGACTTGTCGGCGGGACGAGTGGCGGAATCACGAATGGTCACGGCGTTCTCCTGATCTCTCGGGTGACGCGCCCTCGGTGGGCCGTCGGAGCGGATGCTCGCACACGTGTACGACACCGGGCCGTCGGCCTACTCGCCCCCTGCGGAAATTCCCTACAACCGTTGACGAGCGTGGTGGGGCCGCCCCCACGTCGATGACCGCGCCGTCGGGACCCACCCGCGCCGTACCCGGAAGGGTATCGCTCAGTGGTGGAGGAACCAGCCGTGGTCGAGAGGACCGGCGCCCTGACCCACCTCGAGCGTCAACCCGCCGTGGAGCGCCCCGTCCATCCACGGACGGACCCGCCGGTAGGCGGAGAGCCAGTCACCCGCGCCCACGCGGGCGGTGGCCAGCGCCGAGGAGAGAGAGCACCCGGTGCCGTGTGTGTGCGGGGTGTCCACGCGGACGAAGGGCAGGCGGCGGGTCGTCCGCCAGTCGCGCTCTGACTCCACGAGAACGTCGTGCGAGCTGCCGTCCGCCAGGTCGCCGGTGGTGGCGAGGACCGCGCTGCCGGTCTGCTCGTGGACGAGCTCGGCCTGCTCCACGACCATCTCGAGGTGCGGCGCGGTGGTCTGCCCGCACAGCACGCCGAGCTCGGGGACGTTAGGGGTCACGATGTCGACCACCGGCACCAGCTCGCGCAGCAGCCGCGCGGCGTCGTCCGAGGCCAGGCGGCCGCCGGTGGTGGCCACCATGACCGGGTCCAGCACGACGTTGCGCGGTCGCCGGCGCTCGAGCCACTCGCCCACCGCCTCGACCAGTGACGCCTCGCCGAGCATGCCGATCTTCATCGCGTCGATCTCGACGTCGTCGGCCACCGCGTCCAGCTGGGCCACCACGGTCTCGACCGGGATCGCGTGGACGCCGGTGACCCCGCGGGTGTTCTGCACGGTGACGGCGGTGACCACGCCCATCGCGTAGCCGCCCATCGCGGCGACGGACTTGACGTCGGCGAGCAGGCCGGCGCCGCCCGAGGGGTCCGTCCCCGCCAGGCAGAGGACGCGGGGCACGCGGGGGGGCGTCGTCTCAGCCACGGAGCACAGCCCCCACGGCGGATTCGGCGGCGGCGACGGCGGCGGTCCGGTGCTCGCTGGCCTCGTCCTCGGTGAGGGTGCGGTCGTCCGCCCGGAAGCTCAGCGCGTACGCGAGCGACTTGCGGCCGGCCCCGAGCTGCGCGCCCGTGTAGACGTCGAACAGGCGGACGCTCTCGAGCAGGTCGCCGCCCCCGGACCACAGCGCCGCCTCGACCGCGGAGGCCGGCACGGAGGCGTCCACGACCAGCGCGACGTCCTGGTTGACCGAGGGGAACGAGGAGATCGCCGGAGCCGGCAGGACCTCGCGGACGCCGATGGCGGTGAGGTCGAGCTCGGTCGCGCACGTCCGAGCCGGCAGCCCGAGCCGCTCGCACGCCGCGGGGTGCAGCTCTCCGGCGTGGCCGACCACCTCGCCGTCGACGAGGACCTCGACGCAGCGCCCGGGGTGCCACGGCGCGTATTCGGCCGCCCGCACGTCCACCTCGGCGCCGAGCTGGCGGGCGACGATCCGCGCGGCCTCGACCGCGTCGAGCGCGTCGGCGTCGCGCCCCGACCCCCAGTGCCCGTCGGGATTGCGTCTACCGGTGTAGAGGACGGCGACGTGCAGGGGCTGCTCGGGCAGGGACTCCCGGAGCGTCTCCTGCTCCTCGGCGGTGGGTCGGCGGTCCACGGGGAGCATCTCGACGCCCCGCGTGGTGTCTGTGCGGAAGGACACCTGTGCCACGGCGTAGAGCGAGAGGTCGCGCAGGCCGCGGGTGATGTTGCGGCGCGCGATCTCGACGAGCGAGGGCAGCAGCGTCGTGGCGAGATCGCCCTTGTCGCTCTCGAGCGGGTTGACCACGGACATCGTGCGGCGACGCTCGTCGTCGTGGGCCAGGCCCATCGCGTCGAACACCGTCCGGTCGATGAACGGGGAGGTGAGCACCTCGACGTGGCCCGCCGCGGCGAGGGCGTGCCCGACCGCACGGCGGCCCCGCTGCGTGGCGGTGAGGCCGCGCCCGGCCGGCGCGGTGGGCAGCACCGACGGGATGTCCTCGAGCCCCTCGAGGCGCAGGACCTCCTCCACCAGGTCGGCCGGCAGCGTGAGGTCGGGGCGCCACGTGGGTGGGGTGACGTGCAGGACCGTCTCGTCTCCGCCCACGGTGCAGCCGATCTGCTCGAGGCGGCGGCGGGCGGTACCGGGCGGGTAGTCCACGCCCGCGACCCGCGAGGGCCTGTCGGACCCGAAGGCGATGGTCGGCATCTCGGGTGCCGAGCCGACGTCGGTGAGGCCCGGCTCCACCGTGCCACCGGTGATCTCGGCGAGCAGCGTGGCGGCGCGGTCGAGGGCGGCCACGGAGGCGGCGGCGTCGACGCCGCGCTCGTAGCGTTTGCCCGCCTCGCTCGGGAGCTTGTGGCGGCGGATGGTGCGGAAGACGGCGAGGGGGTCCCACACCGCGGCCTCGAGCAGGACGTCGGTGGTCTGCTCGGACACCTCGGTACTCGCGCCACCCATGACGCCGGCCAGCGAGACCGGCCCGGTCTCGTCGCAGATCACCACGTCCTCGGGGTCGAGCGTGCGCTCGGTGTGGTCGAGGGTCGTGAGCGTCTCCCCCGCCCGGGCCCGGCGGACGGTGAGGCCACCGGACAGTCGTGCGGCGTCGAAGGCGTGCATGGGGTGGCCCAGCTCGAGCATGACGTAGTTGGTGACGTCGACCGCGGGCGAGATCGGGCGCACGCCCGAGAGCAGCAGACGGCGGGCCATCCACCACGGCGTGGCGGCGGTGGGGTCCACGCCCGTGACACGACGCAGCGCGAAGCGGGCGCAGCCGGCTTCGGGCTCGACCGCCAGCGGCCAGGCCTGAGCGTCCGAGGGCAGGCCCTGCTCGACGGCGGGGTCGGCGTAGTCGAGGTCGAAGCCACAGGCGAGCTCGCGCGCCAGGCCGCGGACCGACAGGCAGTAGCCGCGGTCCGGGGTCACGTTGAGCTCGATCACCGTGTCGTCGGTCCCCAGCACCGGGCCGGCCGGGTCGCCCGGTTCGGCGGTGCCGGCGGGCAGGACGATGATCCCGCTGTGGTCGGATCCGATACCCAGCTCGGAAGCCGAGCAGATCATTCCCTCGCTGGGCTTGCCGTAGGTCGTGCGCTCGCTGATCTCGAAACCGCCCGGCAGGACGGTGCCCGGCAGCGCCACCACCACGAGGTCTCCTGGAGCGAAGTTCCGCGCACCACAGACGATCTGCTGGGGCTCGTCGCCGCCCACGTCCACCAGACAGAAGCGGATGGGCTTCTTGAATCCCTCGAGCTCCTCGATGCTCGTCACACGGCCGATGGTGAGCGGGCCGGTGATCTCGGGCAGCGTCTCGGGCTCGCCCTCGACCTCGAGGCCGACCCGGACGAAACCGGCGTCGAGCTCAGCCGGGGTCACCGACCAGCCGTCGTTGGCGCGCTGCAGGATCTCGGTCAGCCAGGACTGCGCTACTCGCACGGTGGTGTCCTTCTCCGTCTCGTCAGGTGGGGGTGAGGTCTAGGCGCGGACGCCGAAGGGCAGGGAGAACCGGATGTCGCCCTCAACCATGTCGCGCATGTCGGACAGGCCGTTGCGGAACTGCAGGGTGCGTTCCAGGCCCATGCCGAAGGCGAAGCCGGAGTACTCCTCCGGGTCGATCCCGCAGGCGATGAGGACGTTGGGGTGGACCATGCCGCAGCCGCCCCACTCGACCCACCCGGCGCCGCCCTTTTTGCGCGGGAACCACACGTCGACCTCGGCGGAGGGTTCGGTGAAGGGGAAGTAGTTGGGGCGCATCCGCGTGCGGGTCTCGGGTCCGAACAGCGCGCGGGCGAACGCGTCGAGCGCTCCGCGCAGGTGCGCCATGGTCAGGCCCTTGTCGATCGCCAGTCCCTCGACCTGGTGGAACACCGGGGTGTGGGTGGCGTCCAACTCGTCGGTCCGGAAGGTCCGCCCGGGGCACGCGACGTAGATCGGCGGCTCGCGGTCGAGCATCGTGCGGATCTGCACCGGCGAGGTGTGCGTGCGCAGCACCTGGCGGCTGCCGTCGGGTGCCACGTGGAAGGTGTCCTGCAGGGTGCGCGCGGGGTGGTCGGGCAGAAAGTTCAGGGCGTCGAAGTTGTAGTGCTCGGCCTCGACCTCCGGCCCCTCCTCGATCTCCCAGCCCATACCCACGAACACGTCGGCCACCTGCTCGGTGATGATCGTGATGGGGTGCTGCGCGCCGCGGGGGGCGCGACCCGACGGCACGGTGAGGTCCATGGTCTCGGCGACGAGCACGGCGGCGTCGCGGGCCGCCTGCAACTCGGCCAGCCGGGCGTCGTAGGCCTGCTGGACCCGCCCGCGGGCCACGTTGACCGCCCTGCCCGCGGACGCCTTCTGCTCCTTGGGCAGCGAGCCGAGGGCGCGGCGCCCGAGCGCGATCGGGCTCCGGTCGCCCATGTGCGCGGTCTTGGCGGCGGCGAGCTGGTCGAGGTCGCCGGCATCCGTGAACGCCCGCTCGGCGGCCTCGGCGTAGCCCGCCAGGGAGTCCTCGTCGATCTGCACGTCATTCTGCCCGCTGCCCTCAGTCACGGCGACCAGCCTAGTCGACGTCTTTCCGGGTGATTCCCCGGAGGAAGGGCGGGCCGTCATCTCCATCTGCAGCAGGGAGCACGTGGTCGCGGAGAGCGTCGGCACCGCGTCCCACCGGCCGCGGAAGTTGGAGACGATCATCCGGAGCACCTCGAAGCCGCGGCGGTAAAGGAGGTGGCCCGGCAGGTCGTCGTTGTGCTCCCGCCATTTCTCAAGGGCGAGCCGTTGCAGCGAGTTGATCGGCGTGTGCGGCAGGGACGCGTTGAACCAGGTCGAGGTAGCCGCGACAGCTCACCGCCGACCCTCCCGGACCCCGCGGCCCTCCACCACGAACTCGCGCGTGGCCCGGAAGGCCGCGCGCATCCGCCGGTCGTGGGTCACGAGCAGCACCGTGCCGTCGAAGGCCTCCACCGCCTGTTCGAGTTGCTCGATCGCCGGCAGGTCGAGGTGGTTGGTGGGCTCGTCCAGCACGAGGAGGTTGACGCCCCGCTGCTGGAGCAGCGCCAGCGCCGCCCGGGTGCGCTCCCCCGGTGAGAGCGAGTCGCACGCCCGGCCCACGTGCTCGCCGCCGAGCCCGTACTTGGCCAGTAGGGTCCGCGCCGCGGTGGGGTCGAGCCCGTCTGGGTCGGCGGCCTCGCAGAACACGTCGAGCAGCGCCCGGGGTCCGTCGAAGGCCGCCCGCGCCTGGTCGACCCGCCCGGGCTGGACCCCGGCACCGACGGTGGCCCGGCCGGAGTCCGGGGCGCGGTCGCCCACGAGAAGTCCGAGGAGCGTGGACTTGCCCGCGCCGTTGGAGCCGCTCACCAGCACGCGGTCCCCCGCGTCGAGCTGCAGTGAGACGGGGCCGAGGGTGAAGGCACCGCGGCGTGCCACCGCGTCGTCGAGCACCGCCACCACCGCCCCCGAGCGGGGAGCCGCCGCGATCTCCATCCGCAGTTCCCACTCCTTGCGCGGCTCGGCCACCACCTCGAGCCGATCCATCGCGCGCTCGGTCTGGGCGATCTTCCCGGCCTGCTTCTCCGTGCGCTGCCCGGCGCGGTGACGAATGTGCTTGTCCCGCTCGGGATCCCTGCCGCCGGTCTTGCGCATCGCCGTCCGCACACCCTTGTCGAGCCACGTCTTCTGCGTCTGTAGCCGCCCCTTGAGGCGGTCCACCTCGCCGGCGTACTCCTCGTAGGCCTCACGGGCGCGCCGCCGGGCCAGCTCCCGCTCGGCGAGAAAGGCCTCGTAGCCGCCGTCGAACACCGTGATCTGGCGCTGCGCGGCGTCGAGCTCGACCATCCCGGTCACGCAGCGGGCGAGGAACTCGCGGTCGTGGCTCACCACCACCATCGGGCGCCGCTCGGCGCTCATGAACCTCTCGAGCACCTCGAGCCCGGCCAGGTCGAGGTCGTTGGTCGGCTCGTCCAGCAGGAGCACGTCGTACCGGCTCAGCAGCACCGCGGCCAGGTTCACACGGGCGGCCTGCCCGCCGGACAGAGCGGTCATCGGCAGCTCGAGCGCCTCCGCGGCCAGCCCGAGTCGCGCGGCCACGGCGGGAATCCGCTCCTCGAGGTCTCCCCCGCCCAGCGCCAACCAGTGTTCGAGAGCGTCGCCGTAGGCCCCGGCGGCCTCCTCTGTGCCCGATGTCGTGCCCGACATCTCTTCGGCGAGCGCGTCCATCGCGGACTGCGCGTCGGCCACCCCCGTGACTCGGTGCAGGTACGAGCGGACGTCCTCGTCGTCGTCACGCTCCACCTCCTGCCGCAACAACCCGACCGTCGCGTGGGGCGGGCTCACGGTGATCTCGCCGGACATCTCCGCGTCGGGTACCCCGGCCAGGGCCCGGAGCAGGGTGGACTTGCCGGCGCCGTTGGGGCCGGTGAGGCCCCACACGTCGCCGGGTGTGACGACGAGGTCGAGCCCGTCGAACAACGTGCGCGCGCCCCGGGAGGCCCCGACCCCGCGAGCGGTGAGGGTGGCGGTCACGGACGGCGGCCCCGCACCCGCGCGCTGGAGTGCAGGCAGATCGACGCGGCGGTGACGATGTTGAGGCTCTCCGCGCGGCCGCGGATCGGGATGCGGACGCGGGCGTCGGCGGCGGCGGCGAGCGCCTCGCGCACGCCGTGGGCCTCGTTGCCGAACACCCAGGCGGTGGGCCGGGCGAGCAGCTCGTCGGCGTTCTCGATGTCCACCTCGCCGTCGCCGGTCGCCACGAGCACCTGCAGGCCGGCGGCGTGGGCGCGCCCGACGAGGTCGGCCTCTGCGATCCCGCGAACCACCGGCACGTGGAACAGGCTGCCGGCGGAGGCGCGGACGGCCTTGGAGTTCTCGGGGTCGGCGGCGCCCTCGGTGAGCCACACCGCATCGGCGCCCAGGGCGTCGGCCACGCGGACGAGCGTGCCCACGTTGCCGGGTTCGGCGAGCGCCTGCCCCACGGCGACGAGACGCGGCGCGGCGGGGCCGTCCTCCCCCGGGCCCCGCGCCACGGCGCGGCACAGGGCGACGATCCCCGTGGGGGTGACGGTGTCGCTCAGCGACCGCGCCGCCCGGTCGGTGACCACCGAGACGGCCACGCCGTCCCCCCGCGCGGTCTCGACGAGGCCCGGGAACCGCTCGAGCGCGTCCTGGGTGCAGAACAGCTCCACCGCAGCGCCCGTGCCGAGCGCGGCCTCCACCGAGTTGGCCCCCTCGGCGAGGAAGCGCCCCGCCCTACGCCGGGCGGCGGAGCGGTGGAGCTTGGAAGCGGCGACGACCCGCGGGGTCCGTTCGGTGAACGGATCCGCGGGTCGTCCCGGGGTGTGCGTCAATGCGTCCTGCGTCAGGCTGCCGGCGCGTTGACGTCGCTCGGCAGTGCCTTGCGCGCGACCTCGACGAGCGCCGTGAAGGCGGCGGGGTCGGTCACGGCGAGGTCGGCGAGGACCTTTCGGTCCACCTCGACGCCCGCGAGCTTGAGGCCCTGAACAAAGCGGTTGTACGTCATGTCGTTGGCGCGGGCCGCCGCGTTGATGCGGGAGATCCACAGCTTACGGAAGTCGCCCTTGCGCTGGCGACGGTCGCGGTAGCTGTAGGTCATCGAGTGGAGCATCTGCTCCTTGGCCTTGCGGTACAGGCGCGACCGCTGCCCCCGGTAGCCCTTTGTGGACTCGAGAACAACCCGACGCTTCTTCTGGGCGTTGACAGCCCTCTTCACGCGTGCCACTGATCAATCCTTACTGGTCTGGGTGGGCCGGCGGGCGACCCTACGTTCTGGGGTGGAGGGGGCTCAGAGCCCGAGGAGCCGCTTGACGCGGGGCACGTCGGCCGGGGCGACGTCGGTGCGGCCGTCGAGGCGACGGGTGCGCTTGGTGGGCTTCTTCTCCATGATGTGGCGACGGTTCGCCTGCTGGCGGACGAGCTTGCCCGAGCCGGTCTTCCGGAAGCGCTTAGCGGTGCCCTTGTGGGTCTTCATCTTCGGCATGATCGCCTCTTCCTCGCATGGTTCGTCCCGGGGCCCGGTGGGGCCGCGGGTGAGCGGACGCCGGGGGCGTCCGTGGTCTTCTTCTCGGCGGTCGGCCGCGGTGGCCTACCCGGAGGTCTGGTCGGTGACCTTCGACTCCTGTGCCTTCTGGCGGGTCTTGGCGCCACGGTGGGGGGCGACGACCATGGTCATGTTCCGACCGTCCTGCTTGGCGCTGGTCTCGACGTATCCGTACTCGGTGATGTCGTCCGCGAGGCGCTGCAGCAGCCGGAACCCGAGCTCGGGCCGGGACTGCTCGCGTCCGCGGAACATGATCGTCACCTTGACCTTGGAGCCCTTCTCCAGGAAACGGACGACGTTCCCCTTCTTGGTCTCGTAGTCGTGCGTGTCGATCTTCGGCCGGAGCTTCTGCTCCTTGACCACGGTCTGCTGCTGGTTCTTCCGGGCCTCGCGCTCCTTCTGCGCGGACTCGTACTTGAACTTGCCGTAGTCCATGATCTTGCACACCGGCGGCCGCGCGTTGGGCGCGACCTCGACGAGGTCCAGGTCGGCCTCCAGGGCCAGACGCAGGGCGTCCTCGACGCGAACGATCCCCACCTGCTCTCCACCGGGCCCGACGAGCCGGACTTCGGGGACGCGGATCCGTTCGTTGATACGTGCTTCGGCGCTGATGGGCCCTCCTCGGTAGACACGGTTGCTCTGGCGCGACCGCCGACGCGGTCGCACATCCGCCCTCGAGGGACCCCCGGCCCCCACCGGACGAGGCCGGTGGAACCGAGAAGGCCCCGCGGTGAACACACCGGGGGCCTCTCACTCCTCACCCGTCGACCGCCGACGTCCCGCGAATCCTCGCAGGACCCCTCGCCGGGGGTGGTGACCATCAAACTGCCGTCGAGGGCGTCGGATGGTGGGAGATCGGGCTCCTCTTGGACGTCGGAACCCGCCGGGTGGCCGGTTCCCACAGTCGATCCTGGACCTTACCAGGAATGGCCCCGACCCCCAAACCGTGCCCCCGCCCCGACCTGGCACCACAAGCCCGGGGGCGACGTGGGACAGTGGTCGCCATGACCAGCGAGCAGCCCGCGTCCGCCGATCAGGCCGGCGTGTCCCAGACCGACGAACACCTCGACGCGCGCGAGGTGGAGATCGTCGACCTCGCCGACGTGTCGGCCCAGGAGATCATCTCCCGCTCGATCGTCGTGCTCATGAGCGCCGCCGCGGAGAAGCTCGGGCTCTCCGACGACGACCCCGCCACCAGCACGCACCTCGACCTCGACGAGGCCCGCAAACTCATCGGCGCCCTGGCCGGCCTCGTCACCGGCTCCGCCGAGTACCTCGGCCCGCAGGCGGGCGTGGTTCGCGACGGACTGCAGGGCCTGCAGCGCGCGTTCCGCGAGGCGAGCGCGTTCCCGGACGAGCCTGGTCAGGGCCCCGGCGAGAAGTTCACTGGCCCCGTCTACTGAGCACACGGGTCAGCGGAGAGCGCGGGCCTTCCGGGCGGCCTTGGCCGCGGCCTTCTTCGCGGGGGTCTTCGCGGCCGCGACCTTCTTCGCCGGCGCCTTCGTGGCCGACGCCTTCTTCTTCGGTGCCTTCGTGACCGACGCCTTCTTCGCCGACACCTTCCCGGCGGCGGCCTGCTCCCCCACCTCGGGCAGGATCTCGGCGAGGAACCGGCCGGTGTGGCTGGCGGCGACGCCGGCCACCTGCTCCGGCGTGCCCTCGGCCACGACCGTGCCGCCCCCGGCACCACCTTCGGGCCCCATGTCGATCACCCAGTCGGCGCACTTGATCACGTCGAGGTTGTGCTCGATCACGATGACGGTGTTGCCCTTGTCCACCAACCCCTGGATCACCACCAGGAGCTTGTTGATGTCCTCGAAGTGCAGTCCGGTGGTGGGCTCGTCGAGGATGTAGACCGTCCGCCCGCTGGAGCGCTTCTGCAGCTCGGCGGCGAGCTTGACGCGTTGCGCCTCGCCGCCGGAGAGCGTAGGCGCCGGCTGGCCGAGTCGAACGTAGCCCAGGCCCACCTCGGTGAGGGTCTTGAGGTACCGGTGGATCGAGGTGATGGGCTCGAAGAACTCGCAGGCCTCCTCGATGGGCATGTCCAGCACCTCGGCGATGGTCTTGCCCTTGTAGTGCACTTCGAGGGTCTCGCGGTTGTACCGGGCGCCGTGGCACACCTCGCACGGGACGTAGACATCCGGCAGGAAGTTCATCTCGATCTTGAGCGTGCCGTCGCCCTGGCAGGCCTCACAGCGGCCGCCCTTGACGTTGAACGAGAACCGTCCCTGCTTGTAGCCGCGGACCTTGGCCTCGGTGGTGGCGGCGAAGAGGGTGCGGATCTTGTCGAACACGCCCGTGTACGTGGCGGGATTCGAGCGCGGGGTGCGGCCGATGGGCGACTGGTCCACCTGGACGAGCTTGTCAAAGGAGTCCACTCCGTCGATCCGCGAGTGCCGACCCGGCACCTGCCGCGCCCGGTTGAGCTGGTTGGCCAGCGAGGTGGCGAGGATGTCGTTGACGAGCGTGGACTTACCGGAGCCGGAGACGCCCGTGACGGCGCAGAGGACGCCTCCGGGGAACACCACGTCGACGTCCTTGAGGTTGTTCTCCCGGGCACCGCGCACCAGCAGCTGCTTGTCGTCGCTCCAACCACGTCGCACCTCGGGCAACGGGATCTCCCGACGGCCTGCCAGGTAGTCGCCGGTGAGCGACTCGGGATTGGCGAGCAGGCCGTCGTAGTCGCCCGAGTGGACCACCCGCCCGCCGTGCTCGCCCGCGAGCGGGCCGATGTCTACGATCCAGTCGGCGGAGCGAATCGTGTCCTCGTCGTGCTCCACCACGAGCAGCGTGTTGCCGAGGTTTCGGAGCCGCACCAGGGTGTCGATGAGTCGCCGGTTGTCGCGCTGGTGCAGCCCGATCGACGGCTCGTCCAAGACGTAGAGGACGCCGGCGAGACCGGAGCCGATCTGGGTCGCCAGCCGGATCCGCTGCGCCTCGCCGCCGGAGAGGCTGCCGGCCACCCGGTCGAGCGAGAGGTAGTCCAGGCCCACGTCGAGCAGGAACCCCATGCGGGCCTGGATCTCCTTGAGCACCCGGCCGGCGATCATCGCCTGCCGGGCGTTCAGCTCGAGCCCGTCGAGGAACGCCGCGCAGTCCGCGACCGACATCCGGCTGATGTCCGCGATCGACCGCTGCGCCCCGTCCGGTCCGGCGAGGGTGACGGCGAGGATCTCGGGCTTGAGCCGCGTACCGTCGCACGCCGGGCAGGGGACCTCGCGCATGTAGCCCTGATACCGCTCCTTGGCGTGCTCCGACTCGGTCTGCTCGAGGCGACGCTTGAGGAACGCCATGACGCCCTCGAACTTCGCGTCGTAGGTGCGGACGCGGCCGTAGCGGTTCCGGTACCGCACGCGGACCTTGGTGGAGGCCCCGCCGAGGACCGCCTTGCGCACCCTGGCGGGCAGGTCCTGCCACGGGGTCCGCAGGTCGAAGCCCATGTCGTCGGCCAGGCCGGTGAGGAGCTGCTGGAAGTAGTCGGCGCTCTGGCCGCCGGACCAGGGCGCGATCGCCCCGTCGGCGAGGGAGCGTTCGGGGTCCGGCACGACGAGGTCCGGATCCACCTCGAGGTGCGCGCCGATGCCGTCGCACACCGGACACGCCCCGTACGGGGAGTTGAAGGAGAACGCGCGGGGCTCCATGTCGTCCAGCGCGATGGGGTGGCCGTTGGGGCACGCCATGTGCTCGGAGAACCGCCGACGGCGGCCGGGGTCGCTCTCCTCACGATCCACGTAATCGATGACGATCACGCCGTCGGCCAGCCCGAGGGCGGTCTCCACCGAGTCAGTGAGCCGTTGACGCGAAGACGCCTTGGCGGCCAGGCGGTCCACCACCACCTCGATGTCGTGCTTCTCCTGCTTCTTGAGCGTGGGGGGCTCGGTGAGCTGGTACAGCTCGCCGTCCACGCGTACGCGGCTGTAGCCGTCCGCGGCGAGCTGGGCGAAGAGGTCGACGAACTCGCCCTTGCGGGTCCGGACCACCGGGGCCAGGACCTGGAAGCGGACCCCCTCCTCGTCCTCGAGGATCTGGTCGACGATCTGCTGCGGAGTCTGCCGGGAGACCACCTCGCCGCACTGTGGGCAGTGCGGGACGCCCGCCCGCGCGTACAGCAGCCGGAGGTAGTCGTAGACCTCGGTGATCGTGCCGACGGTCGAGCGCGGGTTGCGGTTGGTGGACTTCTGGTCGATCGACACCGCCGGGGACAGGCCCTCGATGAAGTCCACGTCCGGCTTGTCCATCTGGCCGAGGAACATCCGGGCGTACGACGAGAGCGACTCGACGTACCGGCGCTGGCCCTCGGCGAAGATCGTGTCGAACGCCAGCGAGGACTTGCCCGACCCCGACAGGCCGGTGAACACGATGAGCGAGTCCCTCGGCACATCGATGTCGATGCCCTTGAGATTGTGCTCTCGCGCGCCACGCACGACCAGGCGGTCCACCATGGGGTTCTCCTTCCGAGGGGAGGTCGACACCGAGCCGCGATACGCGTGACGGCCGCCGTTCCCCGCAGACCGAAGGTACCAACGTCCTCGGACAAGGCTGTCCCCGCAGCACCCCTGCGACGTCGGTAGCCTGCAGGTATGTCGAATCCCACCGAGAACATCCCCGAACAGGTCACCCTCGCCGAGGGCTACACCGGCAGGCTCGACGGGCGCCTGACCGGCGAGCGCTTCCCCGTCGGGCCGGCCCGCGTCTCCAAGATCACCGTCGGGGAGATGGACAACAACGTCTACGTGGTCGAGTGCACCGCGAGCGGAGCGGTCCTGCTCGTGGACGCGGCGAACGACGCCCCCCAACTCGTCGCCCACCTCCGGGCGGAGGCGCCGGGCGTCTCCGAGGTGCTCACCACCCACCAGCACCCCGACCACTGGGTCGGTCTCGCCGAGACCGTCGAGGCCCTGGGACTTTCCACCCTCGCCTCCCCGGGCGACGCCGAGGGAATCGACGTCCCCACGGACCGGACGGTCGTCCATGGCGACGAGCTCGCCGTCGGCGACCTCCGGCTGGAGGTCATCGGGCTGCGCGGCCACACCCCCGACGGCCTGGCCCTGCTCCTGCGGACCGACGCGGGCACCCACCTGTTCTCCGGCGACTCGCTCTTCCCCGGTGGTCCCGGCAAGACCCACACCCCCGAGCAGTTCGGGCAGCTCATGGACGACCTCGAGCAGCGGGTCTTCGATCGGCTGGACGATGACGTGGTGGTCCACCCCGGGCACGGCGACGACACCACGCTCGGCGCCGAGCGGCCGCACCTGCAGGAGTGGCGCGACCGCGGCTGGTGACCCGCGGAGACGCCGGGAGGTCCACCGATTCCCAATCGTTATCAGCGCCTCCCGTGCGGCGGATCGGCCCAGCACACGCCCCCGTCGGGCGTGCCCGTGTGAGCGCCGCGACACGCGGACCGGCGGCGCGCCGGGCGGTTAGCGGTTAGGTTCGACCACGCATCCCATCTCCCCAGGAGGAACGATGATCCGACGACTCGCACGACCCATGCTCGCCTCGGTGTTCATCATCGACGGCGTCGAGACGCTGCGTAACCCGCAGGCCCGCATCGAGAACGCGGCGCCGCTCGTCGACAAGGCGACGCCGCTCGTCGAAAAGGGCGAGCAGGCCGTGAACGAGCGTGTGTCCACGAACGTCCCGCCCGTCCCCAAGGACACCGAGACCCTCGTCAAGGCCCTCGCCGGGGTCAAGGTCGGCGCGGGTGTGCTGTTCGCGCTCGGCAAGGCCCCGCGCCTGTCCGCGCTGGCCCTGACTGCCTCGCACGTGCCCACGACCGTCTCGAGGCACGCGTTCTGGATGGAGTCCGACCCGGCCGCCCGGAGCCGCAAGACCACCGGCCTGGCCACGGACGTCGCGCTCCTCGGTGCACTCATCCTCGCCACCGCCGACACCGCGGGGCAGCCCGGCCTGGGCTGGCGCGCCCGCAAGGTCGGCGACAAGGTCTCGGCCAAGCTGCCGGGTGCCAAGTCCGAGACGGCCGCCGCCGGCGCCGCCATCGCCGGTGTCGCCGCAACGGTCGCGGACCAGACCCGCAGTGTGGCCGACACGGTCAAGGAGAAGGCTCCGGTCGTCGCCGACACCGTCAGGGAAAAGGCCCCCGAGGTGGCCGACCAGGTCCGCGAGCAGGCGACGTCCTTCGCGGACGTCGTCCGCGAGAAGGCGCCCGTGGTGGCTGCGCAGGTCCGCGACCAGGCGTCCGCGGCACGCGAGCAGGCCGCACCGCTGGCCGCCCAGGTCCGCGAGCAGGCCTCCGCCGCCCGCGAGACCGCCTCCCCGGCCGCCGCCTCGGCGCTCGAGCAGATCAAGGGCCAGGCCGGCGCCGCCGCCGCGGCCGCGTCCGCCGGTGCCCACGACGCCCGGGAGCGGGCCGCCGTGGCCCGCGAGGCCGCCGCCGCCCGTGCCGCCGAGGTCGACACCGATCAGCTCCGCGCCGACGCCGGTGCGGCGGCCGAGCGGGCCAAGCTGAGGTCCGACCGGGCCCGCCTGGGCCTCGCGCGCATCATCGCGCCCTGAGCGTTCCCGCCGGCCCCGCGCCGGTGACCCCGGCGACGACCCCGCCCGGCATGCCGGGCGGGGTCGTCGCCGTCCGATGCCCTCCGGCCGCAACCGGTAGCCTGGACGTCCTGTCCGATCCACCCGTGAGCCCGAGAGGAGCGCCCGTGCCGGAACCCGACGCCGTCGCCGAGGAGCAGCGCCACCTCGGCCGGCTCCTCGACCGCCTCGAGGAACTGCGGACCGACACCCGCGCCCGGCTCGACGCGGTGCTGCGGGGCGCCGGGGGGACGCCGCAGGCCCGCTCCGAGCGGGAGTCCTTCGTGCGCCTGTACTCGGCGGAGCTCGCGGCGTACGGCGCCGCCAACCTCGGCCTCTACTTCGGTCGCCTGGACATGGAGGACGGCGAGGTCCGGCGGATCGGCCGGGTGGGTCTGAGAGACGACGACGAGGATCTCACCCCGCTGCTCCTGGACTGGCGCGCGGACCACAGCCGACCGTTCTACCTCGCCACCACCGCACGGCCGGAGGGCACGCACCGGCGCCGCCACCTCCGCACGATCGGTCGCCGGGTCATCGGGGTGCACGACGAGTACCTGACGGCCCCGGTGGGCGGGGCGCTGCCCGGGGAGGACACCGCCGACGTCGTGGGCGAGACAGCGCTACTGGAGACGCTCGACGCCGCCCGCTCGGGGCACATGACCGACATCGTGGCCACGATCCAGCGCGAGCAGGACGAGATCATCCGCAACCCGCACCGTGGGGTCCTGGTGGTCCAGGGCGGCCCGGGGACGGGCAAGACGGCGGTGGCCCTGCACCGAGCCGCGTACCTGCTGTACACCCACCGGCGCCAACTCGACCGCAGCGGCGTCCTCATCGTCGGCCCCAACGCCCGGTTCCTCGACTACATCGCGCGCGTCCTGCCGTCCCTCGGCGAGTCCGGGGTCGTGCTGCGCACCCTCGCCGACCTCTACCCCGGGATCCGGGCGACCGGCGCGGAATCGCTGCGCGGCGAGGAGGTCAAGGGCTCGGAGGACATGGTGGGGATCCTCCGCGCCGCGGTGCGGGCGCGTCAGCTCGCGCCGGAGTCGGACGTCGAGGTGCTGTGCGAGGGGCACCGGCTGGTGCTCACGCCGGCGATGGTGCGCTCGGCGCGGGGGCGCGCGCGAATGAGCCGCCGTCCCCACAACGCGGCGCGGGAGGCGTTCGCGGACCGCATCGTGGACGCGCTGGCGGAGCAGTACGTCGCCGCCCTCACCGAGCCCGTGGGCGACGCCGAGGCCGCCGCATGGGCCCCCGAGGGTGACGGCGTGGGTGACCTCGGGGACCCGTCACGGCCTCTCCTCGGGGCGGACGATCGCGCGGAGCTGCGCGCGGAGGTCGCCGCTGCTCCGGAGGTGCTCGAGGCGATCGACCGGTGGTGGCCGGTCCTGCGCCCCGAGCAGGTTCTGGCCGACCTGCTCGGCGACCCGGACCGGATCGCCGAGGCGGCCGGTGAGTACGTCGCCGAGGATCAGGTGGCCCTGCACAGGGTCGACGGCGAGGACTTCTCCGCGGCCGACGTGCCCCTCCTCGACGAGCTGGCCGAGCTGCTCGGCGAGGATCCGGCCGCGGACGGCTCCGAGGCCGACCGCGCGTGGGCCGAGCAGGTCCGCCAGGCCGAGGAGGCGCTGGAGATCCTCACCGGGTCCGCCGTCCAGGACATCGAGGACGACCTCGACCCCGAGGTGCTCATGGCCTACGACGTGGTCGACGCCGAGTCGCTGGCCCGCCGCCACACGGCGGACTCCGATCTCACCGTGGCGGACCGCGCCGGGGCCGACCGCACCTGGGCCTTTGGCCACGTCATCGTTGACGAGGCCCAGGAGCTGTCCGCCATGGCCTGGCGGATGCTCATGCGCCGTTCCCCCAACCGCTGGATGACGCTGGTCGGAGACGTCGCCCAGACCTCCAGCCCCGCCGGCATCGACGCGTGGGGGGACGCGCTCTCGCCGTACGTGGACGACCGGTGGGTGCACTGCGAGCTCACCGTCAACTACCGGACGCCGGCCACGATCGCCGCGGTCGCCGAACTCCTCCTCGCGGAGATCGACCCCGCCGCCATCTCCCCCCGGACGGTGCGGCCGGGTCGCCGCGAGGTCGCCTGGCTCGAGCCCGAGCCCGGCGCCGTGCCGCGGGTGGTGGCCGAGGAGGCCGGCGCCGTGGACCCGGAGCGGACGATCGCCGTGCTCCTCCCCGACGGGGCGGGGCATGCACCGGTGGTCGACGCCCTCGCGGCGACGCGACCGGACACCGTCGTGCTCCCGGTGTCCCAGGCCAAGGGGCTCGAGTTCGACACGGTCGTGGTGGTGGATCCCGACGGCGTACTCACCCGGTCCCCGCAGGGCCTGCAGGATCTCTACGTGGGCGCGACGCGCGCCACCCAGGAGTTGGTCCTGGTCCAGCCGGGTGGCTTCGGGCCGCTACTCGCGGGGATCCGCGACGCCCTGGGCGCCGGCGGACGGGAGCTCATCGCATGAGGACAATGCGCACACGGGCCGCGATCGCACTCGCGGCGGGCCTCGTCGGGGTCGCGGCGGCAGCGGGGTGCGCGAGCCCGGCGGACGAGCCCGCGGAGACCACCGGGACCGCCGCCGCCTCCGCCCCCGGCGGACAGGATCCTTCGGACACGCCGTCGGACACCGGCACCGGCACCGGCACCGGCGCGGAGCGCAGCAGCAACGAACAGGCGTTCCTCGACGACCTCGCCGGCCGCGGTGTCGCGACGGACACCGCGGCCGACACGGCCGTCGAGGTGGGGCTGGGGATCTGCCGCGGCATCGCCGAGGGGGCGGACCCGGGGACGGTCCTCGACCGCTTCCGTCCCTTCACCACCGCACTGGCCGCCCGCGACGGCGACGGCGGAACCAACTCCGCGGACGCGGGCCGCGCCCTCGTGGACGCGAGCCGCGCGCACCTCTGCGGCTGACCGCCGTCAGGTCGTGTGGACGATGAGCACGTCGCAGGTCGCACGACGGGCGGCGTCGGCCGGGACCGAGCCCAGCAGCCGGCCGGTGATGGAGTTGAGACCCTTGTTGCCCACCACCAGCAGGTCGGCCCCCACGTCGTCCGCGAGCTTGATGAGCGACTCCACCGGGGCGCCCTTGACGGTGCGCACCTCGATGGTCCCGGCACCCGCCGCGACGGCACGCTCGCGGGCACTGCGGACGATGTCCTCCGCCGGGTTGTCGCCGCGGATCTGGTAGGCGTCGTCACCCAGCTGGTCGGCGGCGTGGCTCACGGACCGCTGGTCGGCCAGGACGTACGCGCAGGCGATCACCAGGGTGGCGTCCTCGCCGGCCGCCAAGGTCGCCGCGCGCTCGACCGCCCGAAACGACGATTCGGAACCGTCGGTACCGACGACGACCTTCCTGTAGGCGCTCATGCTCTTCCTCTCCTCGGCGCGCGGCCGGTCCCCCGACCGGCACGGAACCGCGCTCAACTCGTTCCCCACAGCGTAGTGCCCGGGGTGGGGCCGCGTCCGCCGTAAGCGCCGGACGTCACATCCCGGTCAGTCGATGCCCGCCTCGCGCATCCCCTTGAGCTCGCGCCGCAGCTCGGCGATCTCGTCTCGGAGGCGGCCGGCCAGCTCGAAGCGTAGGTCGGTGGCCGCGGACATCATCTGCTCGGTCATCTCCTCGATGAGCTTCTCCAGCTCCTTGCGCGGCCGTGCGGCGTCGCCGGCCGCACGTGCGCCGACGAGCTCGGGGCGCAGGGTGGGGTCTGCGTCCTCCGCGGCGTCGTCCCGCTCCTCCCCCACCCGGTCGAGGATGTCGGCGATCTTCTTGCGCAACGGCTGCGGGTCGATGCCGTGCTCGGTGTTGTAGGCGATCTGCTTCTCGCGCCTCCGCTCGGTCTCCTCGATCGCGTAGCGCATCGAGTCGGTGACCGTGTCGGCGTACATGTGGACCTCGCCCGAGACGTTGCGGGCGGCGCGGCCGATGGTCTGGATGAGCGAGGTGCTGGACCGGAGGAAGCCCTCCTTGTCCGCGTCGAGGATCGCCACCAGGGAGACCTCCGGCAGGTCCAGGCCCTCGCGCAGGAGGTTGATGCCCACCAGGACGTCGTACTCCCCGCGCCGCAGGTCTCGCAGGAGCTCGACGCGCTGCAGGGTGTCGATCTCCGAGTGCAGGTAGCGCACCCGCACCCCAAGTTCGAGCAGGTAGTCGGTGAGGTCCTCGGACATCTTCTTGGTGAGTGTGGTGACCAGGACACGCTCGTCGCGCTCGGCGCGGGCGCGGATCTCGCCGATGAGGTCGTCAATCTGTCCCTTGGTGGGTTTGACGACGACCTCGGGGTCGACCAGCCCGGTGGGGCGGATGACCTGCTCGACGAACTCGCCGCCGGTCCGCCCCAACTCGTACGGGCCCGGGGTGGCCGAGAGGTACACGGTCTGCCCCACGCGGTCGGAGAATTCCTCCCACGTCAGGGGGCGGTTGTCCAACGCGGACGGCAGGCGGAACCCGAAGTCGACGAGGTTGCGCTTGCGGGAGGCGTCGCCCTCGTACATCGCCCCGATCTGCGGGACGGTGACGTGGGACTCGTCGATCACGGTGAGGAAGTCCTCGGGGAAGTAGTCGATGAGCGTGGCGGGAGAACTGCCGGCTTCGCGGCCGTCGATGTGCCGCGAGTAGTTCTCGATACCGGAGCAGAAGCCCACCTGCTGCATCATCTCGATGTCGTAGGTGGTGCGCATGCGCAGCCGCTGTGCCTCGAGGAGCTTGCCCTGGTTCTCCAGCTCGGCCAGCCGCTCCTCCAGTTCCTCCTCGATCGACGCGATCGCTCTGGCCATCCGCTCCGGGCCGGCCACGTAGTGGGTGGCGGGGAAGATGCGGACCTCCTCCACCTTGCGCACGACGTCGCCGGTGAGCGGGTGGATGTAGTACAGCGCGTCCACCTCGTCGCCGAAGAACTCGATGCGCACCGCGAGCTCCTCGTAGGTGGGGATGATGTCCACCGTGTCGCCCTTGGCGCGGAAGGTGCCGCGCGTCATGGAGACGTCGTTGCGCTCGTACTGCACGTCCACGAGCAGCCGCAGGAGCCGGTCCCGCTCGACCTCCTGGCCGACCTTGAGCGGGATCGAGCGGTCGAGGTACGACTGTGGCGTGCCCAGACCATAGATGCAGGACACGGAGCTCACCACCACCACGTCGCGCCGGGAGAGCAGCGACGAGGTCGCCGAATGCCGGAGGCGCTCCACGTCGTCGTTGATCGACGAGTCCTTCTCGATGTAGGTGTCCGTCTGCGCGATGTACGCCTCGGGTTGGTAGTAGTCGTAGTAGGAGACGAAGTACTCGACGGCGTTGTTCGGCAGCATCTCCCGCAGCTCGTTGGCGAGCTGCGCCGCGAGGGTCTTGTTGGGCGCCATCACGAGTGTGGGCCGCTGGACCTTCTCGATGAGCCACGCCGTCGTCGCCGACTTGCCGGTGCCGGTCGCGCCGAGCAGGACCACGTCCCGCTCCCCCGCCCGCAGCCGCTCGTCCAGTTCCGCGATCGCCGTGGGCTGGTCGCCGGACGGTGTGAACTCGCTGACCACCTCGAAGCGATCCGAACTCCGCTCGATCTCGCCGATCGGCCGGAACTCCGAGTAGGAGAGCACGGTGGGGTCGACGGGGGCCCCGTCGTCGGGGATCTCTGTCGCGAAGGCCATACGCCCAGAGTACGAGTCGCTCGTGCACCCCCACCCGGGAGAGCACCCCCTTCTGTCGTAGACGGACCCTAGTATGAGTCGCGACTTACCTCGACGCCCCATGGTCGACGCCCGCTGCCCCAGCCCGACCGGATCCGTCCGGGCGGGCGGAAAGGAGCCCCCGTGAACCCTCTCCGCCGTCTCACCTCGGCCGCAGTCGCTCTCGCCACCACCGTCCCACTGGCCACCGTGCTGTCCGCCCCGGCGGTCTCCGCCGGCCCGTGCAGCGAGATGTTCGGCAACTTCGGTTCACTCCTCGAGCACCGGACCGGCGCCGGGATGGCTGCCGGATCCCTGGGATCGCTCGGGTCTGCCGGATCCGCCGGGCCGGACGGTTCGGTGGGGTCCGCCTCCCGCGCGCTGGGGTCCGCGGACCGCTCGGGCTCGCTCGTCCAGCAGCTCGAGACGGGCTCGCTCGGGAACATCATCTCCGGATCGCTGAACCCGGTCACCGGCTCCGTCTACGGCATGCCGCCGTGGATCACCGGCGAACAGGGCACGGTCCCCGTCCTGCGCGGGCCCACGCAGTTCCTGCAGCTCGTCACCGGCCCGACCAGCCCGACCGAGTCGATCAACCGGTTCGGGGTCGCCGGCACCGACCTCGGGATCATGTGGGACAACGGCGACGCCGCCGACCCGCAGATCCTCATGGCCTTCGGCGACACGATGGGCGACTGCACCGTCCCCGGGAACCAGTGGCGCTCCAACGTCCTGTTCCGGTCCTCGACACCTGCAGAGGCGCTCGGCGACGGCATCACGATCGACTCGGCGGCGACGGGCCCCGACGGTCTGGCCAAGTCGATCGTTCCGCGTTCGCACCTGCCCGGCGAGGTCACCACCATCCCCACCGCCGGCATCTCCGTGGACGGCGTCCAGTACCTGCGCTTCATGTCCGTGGCCCAGTGGGGGCAGCCGGGCAGCTGGACCACCAACTACTCCGGCCTGGCCTACTCCGAGGACAACGGCGAGAACTGGGAGGTCGTCCCGGCGATGGCCCGGCCGATCACCGACACCGTTCCCGCCGGTGACGGCGCCCCGCCCGTCGACGCCGCATGGCGCGGCGCCCAGATGAGCGCGTTCCTCACGGCGGAGGGGTACCTGTACGAATACCTCACCCCCTCCGGCCGCCAGGGGGCGCCGGTGCTCGCCCGCGTCCCCGAGGCCGACGTCCTCGACCCCGGCGACTACGAGTACTGGGACGGCACGGGCTGGGTCCCCGATGTCCGCGACGCCGAGACGGTCATGCCCGGACCGGTCAGCGAGATGTCGGTGATGTGGAACGCCCACCTCGGCAAGTACACGGCCATGTACTCGCAGGGCTTCGACTCGGTGGTCCTGCGCACCGCGGACCACCCGGAGGGCCCCTGGAGCCGCTCGACCTCGCTCATCGACTACTCGATGCTGCCGGGCGTGTACGGCGCGTTCATGCACCCGTGGGCGCAGGGCGAGGACCTGTACTACCTCGTCACCACGTGGAACGCCTACAACGTCTTCCTTGTCCGCACGAAGCTCTCCGAGATCGCGGTCCACGGATTCCACCGGGCCTCGGAGCCGGCGGTCCCCGCCACGACCACCGAGGTCGTCCGGCAGGTCCCCGTGTCCGAGCTGGTCGACGGCAAGGTGCCCACGTCGTGATGCCCGGGCGCCGGGCGCCCGGAGCCGCGGTCGTCGCCCACGCGCCCAAGCGGGAGACCTTCGACGTCGCCGCGCGCGCGAACACCGACCCCAAGGGGTTCGTGCGCCCGGTGGACGTGTTCCGCGAGACAGCACACGGGCTCTACATGGCGCGCGAGGCCGACCATCCCCGGTTCTCCTACGTCGAGTCCTGGTTGCTTCCCGCTCTGGACCTGCGGATCACCGATTTCCACTTCACTCCCGGCAACGAGAAGGAGCAGGAGTTCTACGTGGACATCATGACAATCGAGCGGCCGGCCGGGGGCTCGGGTCCCTGGCGTACGCGGGACCTCTACCTGGACATCATCTGCAGGACCGGAGCCTTCACGGAGGTGCTCGACGGCGACGAGCTCGCCCTGGCCATCGCGGAGGACCTCCTCGATCCGGACACCGGCGGCCGGGCCATGGAGACGGCCTTCGCGGTCTCGACCGGAATCGCCGCGCACGGCCACTCGCTGACCGAGTGGCTGCGATCCGAGGGCCTGAGCCTGGAGTGGCTGCGCCGCTGACCGGCCGGGGCCGGCGGGGCTCGGATTCAGCGGCGGGCGCGGCTCACCGCCGGGCGCGGGCGCAGCGCGTCCGCTCCCACTCCCGGGTCGCCTCGCGGTCGGCCCGGCCCAGGATCTCGGAGTACTCGGCACGGGCCACGGGATCGGCGCCGATCACCTCGGCCATGAGGAGCGCGAACTCCTGCTCCGGGTCCTCCTCGCCGCGGATCGTCACCTCCAGCGGTCGTGCGGGGTCGCACCAGTGCAGGACCGGCCGCTCGGAGGAGCGGTCCCGCACGTAGCCCGCGGCCGTGAGCACCCGTACCGCCCGGTCGACGGCGTCCGAGTCCTGCACGGTGACCTGCAGATCGACGATGTCGGGGGCGTCCAGCCCGGGAACGGCGGTGGGCCCCACGTGGTCGATGCGGGACACCGTGTCGCCCAGGACGTGCCGCAGGCGGGCGCAGGCCCGCTCCGCCTCCGCCGCCCACTCGGGGCGGTGCGGCACCACGGAGCGGTCGCCCACCACCGGCGTCCCCGTGCGGAGGTTATGCTCGAACGGGCGCAACCGCTGCGCGACCAGGTCGTGGACCACCCCGCGCACAAGATCACGCGGTCCGGAGTTGTCCACCAGCACGTCCGCGACAGCCCGGCGGGCCTCGTCCGTCGCCTGCCGGGACATGCGGGCGCGGGCGTCGTCCTCCGGCATCCCCCGCTGCTCCACGAGCCGCTCGAGGCGGATCTCCGCCGGGGTGTCCACCACGATCACGAGGTGGTAGCCCGGGGTCATCCCGCCCTCGACGAGCAGCGGCATGTCGTGGACGACGATCGCGTCTTTTGGGGCGGAGGCGAACAGCTCGGACGTCCGCTCCCCGATGAGCGGGTGGGTGATGGCGTTGAGCGCGGCCGTTCGGTCGGGGTCGGAGAACGCGCGGGCCGCGAGCTCGGCACGGTTCAGAGCCCCATCCGATCCCACGATGTCGTCGCCGAACTCGGCGACGAGCATGGCGAGCCCAGGCGTGCCCGGCTCGACGACCTCGCGGGCGATCAGGTCAGCGTCGACGATCACCGCGCCCTCGTCCTCGAGGACGGCGGTGACCGTCGATTTGCCCGCGCCGATCCCACCGGTCAGACCCACCATCAACATGGCCAGGATTCTAGGCCAGCGGTGGACCCACCGGACCGGCGCGGCGGGCGTCAGTGCCCGTGCGACGCGTGTGCGGCACCGGGCGCGTCCCCGCCCACCCCGGTGAGCTCGTCAGTGGCGTGGGGCAGCGTCACCTCTGCCGTGACCTCCCCTGTCCGGAGGTCCACGGCCACGAGGCGCGAGGAGGACGGCTCGGTGACGTACGCGGTACCACCACGGACGTAGAGGGTCGGGCGCGGGTCCTTCCACTCGGTGGACTCGGTCCATTCGTCGACGACGTCGATCGAGCGGACGATCTCCGCCGACTCGGGATCGATCACGTGGAGTCGGCCGTCGGTGCCGAGCACGAGCGCCTCACCCTCCGGCCCGCGCCCCAGGGAGCGGAAGCTGTAGCTGGCCGGCAGGTCTACGAGACGCAGGGAGCGCTCCTCGGTGTCGACGAGAGCCACGCGCGTCGGCCGCTCGAGCTCGGCGTCCTCATCCACCTTGTAGTCGCCCAACACCACCGGAGACGACTCCGACCCCGCCTGGTTACCGATCCGGCCGTAGGCGTCAGGGGCCTCCACCTTGTGGAACTCGCCGTCGGAATAGACCACCACGCCGTCGGTGCAGCCGAAGACGAGGGCGCCGAGGGCCGCCGCCTCCCCGTGGATGCCGGGGCAGTCCTCGGTGCGGGTCACCTCGGCCCCGTCGGCGTCACGAACGTAGAGGCCCACTCGCGAGTCCTCGTCTCCGAGCGTGCTCACGACCGTCCCGTCCGCGGCGGGAACGGCGACGCCGTGGTGTGCGTACTCCGACTCGAGCGTACGACGCTCGACGCTGGGGTCCGCGGCGTCTGCGCTGTCCACCACCGTGATGCGGCCGGTTCCGTCGTCGAAGAACGCGGTGAGCCCGTCGTGGACCACGACGTGCCCCGGCTTCTCCGCCTCGAGAGTCACCGGGGTGAGCGCCGGGTCCGCGGTGTAGTGGTGGGCGTGATCACCGTGGGGCTCGCCCCAGGTGCCGACGTCGAGGATCCGGAAGCCTCCGGATGTGGAGACGGCCACGTGCCGGTCGTCGCCGAGCGGGTTGACGCGGTTGAAGCCGTCCAGCGGGAGGTCCGCCACCGTCTCGAGGGACTCCGCGTCCAGGACGAGCAGGCCGCCGTCGTAGGTGGCCACGAGCCGAGGCGTCGCCTGACGCTGCTCGACGGGGGCCGACGTCGTCTCCGCCGCCGTGTCGCCGCCGCCCTGGGCAGCGCTGTCGGTCTCGTCGTCGGTTCCACCGCACGCGGCGAGGACGGTGGCGGACATGGTCAGGAGTGCGGCGCCCCGTAGACGCCAGGTGAAAGTGTTGGGCATGCCGGGAATGATTACCAATAAGGAGGTGGCGCACAAGGCGTCGTATGCGCATCCCCGCACGTCCGCCGCCCGGGCAGAAGAGAGCGGCCCCGCACCCGGCGTCAGGCCGGAGTGCGGGGCTGCGTCAGCGAGCAGCTAGGGCGTGATCACTCGCCGCCGGCGAGCTTGGCGCGCAGGGCCGCGAGCTGCTCATCCGAGGCCAGCGAACCGCCGGTGGTCTCGGAGGTGCCGGCGTCCGAGGCGGACGGACGGGCCGACGCGCTGGACTCCGACGAGTAGTTGGTCGGAGCGGCCTCGGCGGCCTCCGCGGCGGCGGCGCGCCCCTTCTCGATCTGGGCCGTGTGCATCTTGTGGCGACGCTCGGCCTCCGCGTAGCGGTTCTCCCACTCCTCGCGCTGCTTCTCGAAGCCCTCGAGCCACTCGTTGGTCTCGGGGTCGAAGCCCTCGGGGAAGATGTAGTTGCCGGCCTCGTCGTAGCTGTCGGCCATGCCGTACTTCGACGGGTCGAACTCCTCGGTGTAGTCCTCGTCCGCCTGCTTGAGCGAGAGCGAGATACGACGACGGTCGAGGTCGATGTCGATGACCTTGACCATGGCGTCGTCGCCCACCGACACGACCTGGTCCGGCACCTCGACGTGGCGCTCGGCCAGCTCGGAGATGTGGACGAGGCCCTCGATGCCTTCCTCGACGCGGACGAACGCGCCGAACGGGACGAGCTTGGTGACCTTGCCCGGGACGATCTGGCCGATCGCATGGGTCCGGGCGAAGTGCCGCCACGGATCCTCCTGCGTCGCCTTGAGCGAGAGGGAGACGCGCTCGCGGTCCAGGTCCACGTCGAGCACCTCGACGGTGACCTCCTGGCCCACCTCGACGACCTCGGACGGGTGGTCGATGTGCTTCCAGGACAGCTCGGAGACGTGGACGAGACCGTCCACACCGCCGAGGTCGACGAACGCACCGAAGTTGACGATCGAGGACACGACGCCCTTGCGGACCTGGCCCTTCTGCAGCTGGTGCAGGAACTCGGAGCGGACCTCGGACTGGGTCTGCTCGAGCCACGCACGGCGCGAGAGGACGACGTTGTTGCGGTTCTTGTCCAGCTCGATGATCTTGGCCTCGAGCTCCTTGCCCACGTAGGGCTGGAGGTCGCGGACGCGGCGCATCTCCACGAGCGAGGCGGGGAGGAAGCCACGAAGACCGATGTCGAGGATGAGGCCGCCCTTGACGACCTCGATGACGGTGCCCTTGACGGCCTCGTCCTTCTCCTTGAGCTCCTCGATGGTGCCCCAGGCGCGCTCGTACTGGGCGCGCTTCTTGGACAGGATCAGACGGCCGTCCTTGTCCTCCTTGGTGAGGACCAGGGCCTCGACCTCGTCGCCCACCTCGACGACCTCACCGGGGTCGACATCGTGCTTGATGGACAGCTCGCGCGAGGGGATGACGCCCTCGGTCTTGTAGCCGATGTCGAGCAGGACCTCGTCGCGATCGACCTTGACGATCGTGCCCTCCACGATGTCGCCATCGTTGAAGTACTTGATCGTGGCGTCGATGGCGGCGAGGAAGTCGTCCGCGGAGCCGATGTCGTTGACGGCTACCTGCGGGGACGTGGTGTTGGTGGTCATAGGGTGGGGTGCTCCGAGGTGGATAGGAATCGTAGTGGACAGAGGAACTTCTCGCGCGTGACATGGGACTCGTACACACGCGACCGTCGACTGTACGCTTCCGTCGTGACGTGCACAAACCCCCCGCCACCGGACGACTCGGTCCGCGCCTCCCGCGCGTGGTGGGACGCCGAGGCGGTGGACTACCACCGAGAGCACGGCGACTTCCTCGGCGCCCACTCCCCCGACGGCGAGTTCGTCTGGTGTCCCGAGGGACTACACGAGGGTGACTGGCACCTCCTCGGCGACGTGGCCGGGCGCGACGTGCTGGAGATCGGCGCCGGTTCGGCACCGTGCTCACGCTGGCTCGCCGGGCAGGGAGCCCGCGCGGTGGCCACGGATCTGTCCTCGGGAATGCTCCGCGTGGGCGCAGAAGCCGCCTCCCGGTCTACCGGCCCCGCGGCCGACGTGCCGCTGATCCAGGCCGACGCGGGTTGCCTGCCCTTCGCCGACGAGGCCTTCGACGTCGTCTTCTCCGCCTTCGGCGCGGTCCCCTTCATCGCCGACACCGCCGCCGTCATGGCCGAGGCCGCACGGGTCCTGCGGCCCGGCGGCCGCTTCGTCTTCTCCGTCAACCACCCGATGCGGTGGATCTTCCGCGACGATCCCGGGCCCGAGGGACTCGTCGCACTGTTCCCCTATTTCGACCGCAGCCCCTACGCCGAGTACGACGACGCCGGCGAGCTCAGCTACGTCGAGCACCACCGGACGGTCGGCGACCGGATCCGTGAGCTCGTGGCCGCCGGATTCGTCGTGGAGGACCTCGTCGAACCCGAGTGGCCGGAGTGGCTGGACCGCGAGTGGGGCCAGTGGAGTCCGCTGCGCGGTGCGATCTTCCCCGGCACCGCGATCTTCGTCGCCTCGCTGCCGCGGCCGCGCTAGAGAATCTTGGACAAGAAATCCCGCGTCCGCCGGTGCTGCGGGTTACCGAGCACCTCGGCGGGCGCGCCGGACTCCACCACGACGCCGCCGTCGAGGAAGGCCACGGTGTCGGCGACCTCGCGGGCGAAGCCCATCTCGTGGGTCACCACGACCATGGTCATGCCACCGGCGGCGAGGTCGCGCATCACGGCGAGCACCTCGCCGACGAGCTCGGGATCGAGCGCCGAGGTGGGCTCGTCGAAGAGCATGAGCTTGGGCTCCATGGCCAGCGCGCGGGCGATCGCCACCCGCTGTTGCTGGCCGCCGGAGAGCTGGGCGGGGTAGGCGTCGGCCTTGCCGCCCAGGCCCACCTTGTCGAGCAGCTCTCGCGCCCGCTCGGTCGCCGTCGCCCTGGATACCCCCTTGACCAGCATCGGAGCCTCGATGACGTTCTCGAGGGCGGTGCGGTGGAGGAAGAGGTTGAAGTGCTGGAACACCATGCCGATGTCGCGGCGCTGGCGGGCGGCCTGCTTAGGCGAGATCTCGTAGAGCTTCTCACCTTTCTGGCGGTAACCCACCAGTTCGCCGTCAACATAGAGGCGTCCGGCGTCGACCTTCTCGAGGTGATTGATGCAGCGCAGAAAGGTGGACTTGCCGGAGCCAGAGGGGCCCACCAGGCACAGCACCTCTCCGCGGGCAACCTCGAGGTCGATGCCCTTGAGCACCTGCAGCGACCCGAAGTTCTTGCAGACCTGCTGCGCGAGGACCATCGGGGTCATTGCGCGCCCCCCTTCTCGCGGCCGGTGGCGGACATGATCGCCGAGGGGGTGACCCCATCGGCCTCCGCCATCACGCGCAGCTGTCGCGCGGTGAGCTGGCGGGTCGCGCCGCGGGAGAACCGCTTTTCGAGGTAGTGCTGGCCCACCATGAGGACGCTCGTGATGACGAGGTACCAGGTGGCCGCCACGAGCAGCAGCGGGATGGGCTGGAAGTTGACTCCGGAGATGTCCCGCGCCTGACCGTAGAGCTCGCCGGAGAACGGGATCGCGACGACGAGCGACGTGGTCTTGAGCATGGAGATCAGCTCGTTTCCCGTGGGCGGGATGATCACGCGCATCGCCTGCGGGAGCACGGTGCGGCGCATGGTCTGGGCCCGCGACATCCCGAGCGCCGTGGAAGCCTCGGACTGCCCCTCGGGGACAGACGAGATACCAGCACGCACGATCTCCGCCATGTACGCGGCCTCGTTCATGGCGAGGCCGATCACGGCCAGCCAGAACGCCGAGTACAGGACCATCGTGTCCTCGAAGCGCACGAAGGTCAGGTCGGTGAACGGGATCCCGAACTGGATCTGGCGGTAGAGGGTGAAGATCAGTCCCCAGAACAGCAGCTGCACGTAGATCGGCGTGCCGCGGAAGATCCAGAGGTATACCCAGGCCACGGCCTTGAGCACGGGGTTCTCGCTCATCCGCATCACCGACAGGATCACGCCGAGGATGACGGCGAGGATCATCGAGAGCACGGTGAGCGCGACGGTGTAGAACACCGCCATGCCGAACCTGGTGTCGAACAGGTAGCGGCCGTAGGTATCCCAGCGGTAGGCGGGGTTGGTGGCGGCGCCCCAGACGAACAGAAATACCAAGACCAGCACGAGCGCCGCCGAGATCCAGCGCCACGGGTGTCGCAGCGGGACAGCCTTGATGGGTACGGGCGTGCTCGGTTCGGGTCCGGTCTCGGGTCCCGTCTCGTCGGAAGTCACCGGCGGTTCACTCAGCCCTTTCGGACCTGCGGATCGTCGATGAGGCCGTCCTCGACACCCCAGTTGCCGGCGATCTTCTCGAAGTCGCCGGACTCGGCGAGCTTCTTGGCGGCAGCCTCGAGCGCCGGGCCGAGCTCGGAGCCCTTGCGGACGGGCCAGCCGTAGGGGGCGGCGTCAAAGACGTCGCCGGCGAGCTGCATCTTGCCCTCGGACTGCTTGACCGCGTACGCGCTGATCGGCGAGTCGGCGGACATCGCGTCCACCTTGCCGAGCGCGACGGCGGTCGAGGCCTCGTCCTGCGAGTCGAACTGGACCTTCTCGATGGCCGGCTTGCCGGCGTCGGTGCAGGCCTTGCTCCGGGCGGGGACGTCCTCCTGGTCGGAGACCGTGGTGCGCTGAACGGCCACGGTGAGGCCGCAGGCGTCATCGGGGTCGACATCCTTGCCGGCGGCGGAGGCCCACTGGATGCCGGCCTCGAAGTAGGTGACGAAGTCGACGGTCTTGAGCCGCTCGTCGTTGACGGTGAACGAGGAGGCGCCCATGTCCATGGTGCCGCCCTCGATGGCGGGGATGATCTTCTCGAAGTCCGACTCTCGCACGTCTGCCTCGAGGCCCATGAGCTGGGCGACGGCCTTGACCACGTCGATGTCGAACCCGACGATCTCGCCCTGCTCGTTCTTGAACTCGTTGGGCGCGTACGGAACGTTGGAGCCCACGACGAGCGTGCCACGCTCACGGATGTCGGCCGGCACCAGCGCGGCGATCTCCTCGTCCACCTCCAGTGCGACCTCCTCGCGGGGCTCGCCCGAGTCCTGTGGGCCCTCGGTGTTGGTGGTGCAGCCGGTCAGCGCGAGGGCGGCGGTTGCGGTCAGGGCGAGCGCGGCGCGCAGGCCACGTCGGGAGGTGGGGGTCATGTTCTGCTCTTTCAGGCGTAGAGGGTGCCGAGTATGGGACTGAACCTAAGGCATAGGGGGGCCGCCACAAAACGGAATGCCCGACAGTGGTCAGTGCCCGGCGGAATCCCAGTCGGGCCCGATGCCGGTGGAGACGTCCAACGGAACGTCGAGCTCGATCGCCTTGTACATCCGGTCCACCACGAGGTCGCGCACCTCGTCGAGCTCTCCGGGGGCGATCTCGAGCACGAGCTCGTCGTGCACCTGGAGCAGTAGCCGGCTGCGCAGCTCACGGTCGCGCAGATCGGCGTCGACCTGGAGCATCGCCGCCTTGATGATGTCCGCCGCGGTGCCCTGGATCGGCGCGTTCAACGCGGCGCGCTCGGCGTTCTCGCGCTTGAGCCGGTTGTCGGAGTTGAGCTCGGGCAGGTAGCGGCGCCGTCCGAAGAGGGTCTCGGTGTAGCCGTCCTTGCGGGCCTTCTCCACGACCTCGCGCAGGTAGTCGCGCACGCCGCCGAAGCGGGCGAAATAGGCTTCCATCTGTTCGCGTGCCTCTGCCTGGCTGATGCCGAGCTGCGCGGCGAGACCGAAGGCGCTGAGGCCGTAGGCGAGGCCGTAGCTCATGGCCTTCACCCGGCGGCGCAGGTCAGGGGTCACCTCGTCGATGGGGACGCCGAAGGCGCGGGAGCCGACGAACGAGTGCAGATCCTCGCCCGTCCGGAACGCCTCGATGAGTCCCTCGTCGCCGGACAGGTGTGCCATGACGCGCATCTCGATCTGGCTGTAGTCGGCGGTGAAGAGGCACTCGTAGCCCTCGCCCACGACGAACGACGAGCGGATGCGGCGGCCGTCCTCGGTGCGGACGGGGATGTTCTGCAGGTTGGGATCGGTCGAGGAGAGCCGGCCCGTGGCGGCGACGGTCTGGTTGAAGGTGGTGTGGATGCGTCCGTCGTCGCCGATCGTCTTGACCAGCCCCTCGACGGTGGTGCGCATCTTGGTGGCCTCGCGGTGCAGCAGCAGCGCCTCGAGGAACGCGCGGCCCGGGGTGTCGCTGGTCTCCTTGGCGAGCAGGTCCTCGAGCGCCTTGGCGTCGGTGGTGTAGCCGGTCTTGGTCCGCTTGGTCTTGGGCATGCCGAGCGTCTCGAAGAGCACCACCTGCAGCTGCTTGGGCGAGCCGAGGTTGATCTGTTCGCCACCGATCGCGGCGTAGGCGGCCTCAGCGGCGTCGCTCCCGCGATCGGCGAAGCCGCCCCGGAGGTCGTCGAGCGCGGTGCGGTCGACCGCGATACCCGCCGCCTCCATGCGCGCGAGCACCGGCACGAGCGGCAGTTCCATCTCGGCGAGCAGCCGGGCCCCGTGGACCTGCTCGAGCTCCACGTCGAGCCGCTCGGCCAACTCGAGCACCGCGCGGGCACGGGTGGCGGCGCCGTCGGCGGACTGCTGCTCGGCCTCGGACTCGTCCACCTCGTCGAGTAGCGAGAGCTGGGACTGGCCGGTCTCGACCTCGGGCAGTTCCTTCTGCAGGTGCCGCTGGTAGAGCTCGGCGAGCCCGTAGGTGCGTTGGCCGGGCCGGACGAGGTAGGCGGCCAGCGCCACGTCGCTGGTCACCCCGACCAGGTCGAGGCCGCGCCCGAGCAGCGCGTGGGTGGCGGGCTTGGCGTCGTGTACGGCCTTGGCCACCGCGGCGTCGGCGAGCCAGACGCGCAGCGCCTCTTCGTCGTCGGGCCCGATCCGGGCCAGGTCGATGTGCCCGGAGGCGCCGTCGGCGGCGGCCACGGTCACGGCCTGCGCGTCCCCCTCCGCGGGGCGGGAGGGTCCGACGACGACGAGTCCGTGCCGCTGCCCGGCGGCGGCGTGCGCGGCAAGCCAGTCGGACACCTCTCCGGCGTGCAGGACCACGGCCTGTTCGAGCTCGGCGGGTGCCGGCGGCTCGGGCTCGCCCTCGGAGAGGAACGCGGTGTAGAAGCGGTCGCGGGCCTGGGGTCCGAACTCGAGCTTGTCGAACAGCGCGTTGACGTCGGCCCGCTCCGGCTCGGCGCGGGTGAGGTCGTCGATTCCCACGCCCAGCTCGAGGTCCCGGGTGAGTTCGGTGATGCGCCGGTTGAGCTGGACCTGCGGCAGGTGCTCGCGGAAGCTCTCGCCAACCTTGCCCCTGACCTCGTCGGCATGGGCGATGAGCTCGGACAGGCTGCCGTACTGGGTGATCCATTTGGCGGCGGTCTTGTCCCCCACCTTGGGCACGCCCGGCAGGTTGTCCGAGGTGTCGCCGCGCAACGCCGCGACGTCCGGGTACTGCGCCGGGGTGACGCCGTACTTGGCCTCGACCGCCTCCGGCGTGTAGCGGGTGAGCTCGGAGACGCCCTTGACCGGGTACAGCACGGTCACCTCGTCGGTGACGAGCTGCAGCGCGTCGCGGTCGCCGGTGCAGATGAGCGTGTCCATCCCCGCCGGACCGGCCTGCGTGGCGAGGGTCGCGATGATGTCGTCGGCCTCGTGGCCCTCGAGCGAGAGGGTGCGCACGCCGAGCGCGGCGAGCGCCTCCTGGATGAGACCGATCTGGCCGGCGAACTCCTCCGGCGTGGCCGACCGGGTGGATTTGTACTCGGGGTACTCGGCCGTACGGTGCAGCGTCGAGCGGGAGACGTCGAACGCCACGGCGATGTGCGTGGGCGACTCCGATCCCACGAGGTTGGCGACCATGGACAGGAACCCGTAGACCGCGTTGGTGTGCTGGCCGGAGCTGGTGGAGAAGTTCTCCGCCGGCAGTGCGTAGAAGGCGCGGAAGGCCAGCGAGTGCCCGTCGAGGAGCAGCAGGCGGGGCCGCTCTCCCCCGTTGGTGGGCGTGGCGGGGGCGGGCGCGGTTCCTGGGGCCTGGCTCGTGGTGCTCACACCGCCACTCTAGGGGCGTGGTCTGACGGCCGCGCGGGGGTCTCCGTTAGACTTCCCGACCAGCGGTTCACCGCCGATCAGTCCCGCGGCCCCGCCGCGCCCGCCCCCGTAGCCCAATTGGCAGAGGCAACGGATTCAAAACCCGTCCAGTGTCGGTTCGAGTCCGACCGGGGGCACCATTGCTGACGCCGTCCTACCTGCGAGGACGGCCGCCAGTCCCGCCCGTGACAGGCCGGGATGCGGCGGGATTCATACGAACGGACGACACCGGATTTGTCGGACACCAGAACGAGGATTATCTTTGCTTGACGCAAGCAATTGTTTTCGGTGTGGTCAGGAGGACCCCGTGCCCGTCGATCCGGAGCTGTCGGCCGACCTCGCCGTCGACCTCTCCCGCGTGGTCAAGCTCCTCCGCGCCCTCAGCGCCACCTCGCCCCGCTTCCACGAGCAGATCGAGGTGTCCACCTACCCCCTGCTCTTCGCCGTCCGCGAGGCGGCTGCCCGGGTCACGACCCTGGCCGAGCGCGTCCACACCGACGTCTCGGTGGTGAGCCGACAGGTCCGACACCTCGAATCGCTCGGGCTGGCCGCCAAGGCCCCCGACCCCGACGACGGCCGGGCCAGCCTCGTGACCCTCACCCCCGACGGCGAGGAGCTCCTCGACCGGGTCACCGAGGGCCACGGACGCTGGCTCGCCGGCATCCTCGCCGACTGGAGCCCCGAGCAGGCCCGGTCGCTCCACCACCACCTCACCCACCTCGCGGACTCACTCCGGACCGAGCTCGACGCCCGCACCACCCCCGAGGAGACCCCGTGACAGACCAGGCCACCGCGCACTCTCCCGCCGCGGACGACGGCGAGCTCACCCACCGCCAGATCCTCACGATCCTCGCCGGCCTAATGTCCGCCATGTTCCTGGCCAGCCTGGACCAGACGATCGTCAGCACCGCGATCCGGACGATCGCCGACGACCTCCACGGCCTCGACGCTCAGGCGTGGGTCACCACCGCCTACCTCATGACGTCGACCATCTCGACGCCCCTGTACGGCAAGCTCTCCGACATCTACGGGCGCAAGCCGTTCTTCGTCATCGGCATCGTCGTCTTCGTCATCGGCTCCCTGCTCTGTTCGTTCGCCGACTCGATGTACACGCTCGCCGCCTACCGCGGGGTCCAGGGGCTCGGCGCCGGCGCGCTCATGTCGCTCTCGCTGGCGATCATCGGCGACATCATCCCGCCGCGCGACCGCGCCAAGTACCAGGGCTACATGCTGGCGGTGTTCGCCTCGTCGTCGGTCCTCGGGCCCGTCATCGGCGGCTTCTTCGCCGACCACGACACGATCCTCGGCCTCGACGGCTGGCGCTGGGTCTTCCTCATCAACGTGCCCATCGGCGCCGCCGCCCTGACCCTGGTCCTGGCCACGCTCACCGTCAAGAACGTGCGGGTCGACCACCGCGTGGACTGGGCGGGCGCCGCCGCGATCGTCGTGGGTCTGGTGCCGCTGCTCCTCGTGGCCGAGCAGGGTCAGGCCTGGGGCTGGTCCTCCCCCGCCGCGCTCACCTGCTTCGTGGTGGGCGCCGCCGGCATCGGTCTGTTCCTCCTCGCCGAGGCCCGCGCCGGCGACGAGGCGCTCATCCCGCTTCGCCTCTTCCGCGACCGGACGTTCGCCATCGCCACCGCCGGCGGGGTGATCGTGGGCATGGCCATGTTCGGCGGCATGATGACCCTGCCGCTCTACATGCAGATCGTCCACGGCGCGAGCCCCATGGACTCCGGCCTCATGATGCTCCCGCTGGTGCTGGGCATGATGGTCGCCTCGATCGTCTCCGGCATCCTCATCTCCCGGACCGGCCGCGTCCGCGAGTTCCCGATCCTCGGCACCGTGCTCCTGGCGGTGGGGCTGTTCCTGCTGTGGACGATCGACGCCGACACCTCGCTGTGGCTGGTGATGACCTACATGCTCGTCATGGGCGCGGGTCTGGGCAACTGCATGCAGCCGCTCACGCTCATCGTCCAGAACGCGGTGAGCCCGCGCGAGATCGGCGTGGCCACGAGCTCGGCCACCTTCTTCCGCCAGGTCGGCGGCACCGCGGGCGTAGCCGTTTTCCTGTCCATCCTCTTCAGCCGGGTGGGCGACTCCATCCGCGGCCAGCTCGAGACCGCCGCGGCCGACGGCAGCCTCGCCGTCGGGATCCGCGAAGGACTCGCCGACCCCGCTTTGCAGCAGGATCCGGCCGCGCTCGGCATCCTCCGGGGCCTCGCCGACCCCGCGACCGGCACGGCCGCCCTCGAGTCCGTGACCAAGGACTCGTCGGTGATCAACCGACTCCCCGAACTCGTCGCGCACCCATTCGAGCAGGGCTACGCGCTGAGCATGTCCGAGATCTACCTCGTGGCCGGGGTCCTCGCCGTGGCCGCCGCCGCGATCCTGACCCTCCTGCCCCGCATCGAACTGCGGACCGGCTCGGCCCGGGCCGAGGCGGCCCGGGATGCCGCGGCCGCCGCCCCGAGCGGCGTCGATTCCGAGGCCGCGGCCGCGCACAAACCCCCGCGCGACCGCTCCGCCGTGTCCTATGTTCGTACGACACCGCGGACCAATAGCCGCACGCGCGGGCGGTGAACACCGATAATTCGGGGAGAGAGCGACCGGGGGGCGACGAGAGGACCGACGTGATCAGAGTGGCGCTCGTGGACGACCACGAGACCGTGTTGCTCGGGCTCCGGGCCATGCTCGCCGACGTGCCCGACCTCGAACTCGTGTGGTCGGGCGCCACCGTCCCGGAGTTCCTCGCCGCGAAGGTCGACGTGGACCTGGTCCTGCTGGACCTGCGCCTGTCCGACGGCTCCTCCCCGGAGCTCAACGTGCGCGCCCTGCACGAGACCGGGGCCCCGATCCTCGCCTTCACCTCCGCCGAGAACCCGTACCACATCCGACGCGCCGCGCAGGCCGGCATCTGCGGGGTCCTGCGCAAGTCCGAGGCCGCCTCCGACATCGTGGCCTCCATCCGGGCCGCCGCCTCCGGCGAGACGGTGCCCGGGCTGGACTGGGCGGCGGCGATCGACGGCGACCCGGACCTGCCGGCCGTGGGCCTGTCGGACCGCCAGCGCGAGGTCCTCTCCCTCTACGCCTCCGGCGAGGACGCCGGCACCGTCGCGGCCATGCTCCACCTGTCCCCCCAGACCGTGCAGGACTACGTGGCCCGGATCCGCACCAAGTACGCCGAGTCCGGGCGGCCCGCGCGCAGCAAGATGGATCTCTACAAGAGGGCGGTGGAGGACGGCTACCTGCCGATACCCGAGGCCGGGCGGTGACGACGGGGCCGCGTTCCGCGACCTCACGGATGGCCGCCCTCTTCGGCGTGTTCACCGGGACCGCCGTCCTCCTGTTCATCGGAACGTTTCCCCCGCGGATCGTCGACGCGTTCCACGACTTCCCGTGGTGGACGGCCTGGGTGGTGGCCACCGAGACGCTTTGCGCGCTCGCCCTCCTGACCGCTGGGCTCACGGGCCGGCCGCGCCTCCAGCGCGGCGCCGCCACGGCGCTCGCCGGGTCCTACTGCTTCTCGTCCGCCTGGATGCTCGCGATCCGGGGCCTCGGCCACGGGACGGAGGCGGACGTGGTCTGGCACGAGGCCTACCCCTCGATCATCGTCATCGGCCTCGTGCCCTTTCTGCGGACCCGTATGGTCCTGCTGCTCGCCGTCGCGCTGTTCACGGTCGTCGGCCTCCTCGCCGTCGACGATCCCGGACGGTGGGTCGTCGTCAACATCCTGCACATGTACAGTCTCGGCGGCTTCAGCGTCGCCGTCGCCTACGCGATCCTCGGCATCGCGACGTTGAGCGACGAGGAGTCCGAACGGACGAGGGAGCGCATCTCGATCGCCTCCGTCGCGGAGGCCGAACAGATGGAACGCGAGCGGGTCGACGGACTCATCCACGACGCGGTGATGTCCACGCTCCTCGCCGCCGCCGGCGTCGGATCCGAGCCCCGGGTCGTGGCCTCGGCGGAGAACGCGCTCGCCGAACTCGACGCACTGCGGTTCCCCCGCGGCGACGACCAGCTCGTCCCCGTCGAGGACTTCGTCCATTCCCTCCGCTCCGGCCTGCACTTCATCGACCCCGGCCTGGCGGTCACGACGTCGATCACCGAGGCCCCCGTCGAGCCGATCCTCCCGGTTTCGGTGGCCCGCGACCTCACGGCGGCCGCGGCCGAGGCCCTGCGGAACAGCGTCATCCACGCCCGGGGGCACCGCAGGTCCGCCACGGTGTCCTACCGGGACGACGCCGGAGGTCCCCTCACACCCGGTGTCGTGGTCGTCGTGGAGGACGACGGCCCGGGATACGATTCCCGGACCGTCCCTCCCCACCGGATGGGCACGCGGGCCTCCATCGTGGGGCGCATGGACGCCGTCCCCGGGGCCGGCGCCACCATCGAGACCGCGCCGGGCGCCGGCGTCCGGGTCTCACTCACCTGGACCACCCCGTGACCGCGGACCTCCGGAACCCCTACGCCCCGATCGGGCTCACGCCGAGAACCGCCACGTTCATCCTCACACTTGTCGCCACGTTCCTCGTCGCCAGCATCGTCTCCGACCCCGCGGCCACGCCCCACCGCCCCATCCACCTCGCGGCCGCCGCCGCCATGGTGGTGGCACTGGGGTCGGTGTCCGGCCGGTCCTCCCGCGGTGCGACGCCCCTCTCCTCGACGCTGCTCGTCCCCGCCGTGGTCGGCGCGGCGGCCGTGGTGTTCGCGACGTGGACGACGATCCCCGAGGTCAGCGACTACCTCTGGTCCTGGCCGCTGTACATGGCGGGGATCATCGAGCTCGTCCTCTGCCTCAAGGGCAGGCCCGTCCCCGCGATCGTCATCCACGCCGGGGTCGCCGCGGCCCTCGCCCTCCGGGCGTGGCGGATCGACGGCACGCCGGCCACGGCGGCGCAGTCCCTGGGGTCGTACCTCCCGATGTTCTTCGTCGCCCTGCTGATCGCGATCTACGCCCGCCCGGTGATCGGGGAAATCGTGGCCCTCCGGGGCGCCGGCGAGTCCGCGGCCCGGGCCGAAACCGCCGCCGTGGCCGCGGTCGCGGCGCGCAACGACCGCCTCGACTGGATCGACCGCACCGCCGGCCCGTGGCTACGCCGAATCGCCTCGGGGGACCCGCTCGACGACGGCGACAGGCGGGCCTGCCGCCTCCTCGAGGCCGGTATCCGCGACGCGCTACGCGCACCCGGGCTCACCGGCCCCGGACTCGACGAGACCGTGGGGCGGGCCCGGGAACGCGGCGTGGAGGTGGTACTCCTGGACGACGGTGCACTCGACGGTGCACCCCCACGACTGAGGGCGGCGCTGCTCGGACTGGTGGCCCGTCGCGTCGCCGCGGTCGATGCCGGGCGCGTGACGATCCGGATCTGCCCACCCGGTCGCGAGGAGATCGCGACGGTCCTGCTCAGTTCCTCCGGCAGGGCCGAGAGGACGGTGCTACGTCCGGACGACCTAGAGGACGCCGCACGCCGGGACGCCCCCTGACCCGGTGCCCCTGCCGCGGGGGGCACCAGCCGCTGGGCACCGTCCGCGGGCTACGCGGTGTCGTACCCCGCCAATAATGTTCTCCTCATCAACGTTCGAGGACCAGGAGGACACGAGATGACCAGCGCCGTCGTCGACCACGCCCCCGCTGACGGGTCGCTTCGCCAGCGACCCGCGCTGAGCCCCCGCGAGGTCGAGGTGCTGCGCACGTGGTTGCTCGCCGACACCAAGGAGGAGGCGGCCCGCTCGCTATACCTGGCGCCGACCACCGTCACCACCTACATCACCCGGGTCCGGTCCAAGTACCTCGCGGCGGGCCGGCCGGCCCGGAGCAAGTCCAGGCTGCTCGCGCACGCCCTCCGGGACGGATGGATCCGGCTCGAGGACTTCGCCTAGCCCGGATCGGGATGAGCTTGCGCACGAGGTCCTGACCGGCACCCGTCTGCGACCCGAGCCGCTGGACCACCCGGTCCTTCGCCGTCGGCCGCACCGCACGGCCGGAACAGGCCGGACGCTACCGGCCGGCAGACGCCTCGACGTCGTCCTTGAGGTTCTTGAGGAGCGAGTGCTGGATCCGCTTGAGCCCGGCGGGCGCGAAGAGGCGCTCGAAGAAGCCGCCCACTCCCCCGGCACCCTTCCACGAGGTCGTCATCTCGACGAGCGAGCCCGCGGTGGCCTCGCGGACCGTGTACACCGTCGCCATCGACGAGTTGGCGTCCTTCTCCACGAGCGACCAGTGGCCGGGGGCGTCCTCCACCGTCACCTCCGCCTGCACGTCGCGGCTCCGCTTGGACGTGGCCCGGAGGTTCCACGCCGCCACGGTGCCGTGACCCTGCCCGCCTTCGAGCAGCCGGTAGGCCGTGTACTCCTCGGGCTGGATCCGGGGTCGGACCTGCGCGTAGTCGGCGATCGCCGCGGTGACGGCGGCGACGGGCGCCTCGATGACGATGGTGGTGTTGGCGGTGACCCTGCCCATGACGGTGCGTCCTCCCGGGTGATGCGGCCTCTCAGACGACCTCCATCCTGCCCGAGGCCCCGGCGCGGCGTGCGCGCCACCTCGCCCCGACCTTACGGGCCTCCTCGAGCCACAGGACCGACGAGCCCACCGCGAACTCAGGGAGAAAATCACCTCGTCGGTCGGAAGGGTGTGCCAGGCGATGGGGTCGTCGGTCGCTGACGCGGTCCTCGTCGTCATACCCCCATCGTGCCGCAGGGCGGATCAGTGGCCGCGGGCGATCCACTCCTCCAGGTGTGGGGCCTCGTCGCCCACCCTGGTGCCGTCTCCGTGCCCGGTGTGCACGAGAGTCTCCGCGGGCAGGGTGAGGATGCGCTCGCGGATCGAGGTGATGATGGTCGGGAAATCCGAGTAGGACCTGCCCGTGGCGCCCGGCCCACCCGAGAACAGCGTGTCCCCGGAGAACAGCACGCCCGCCTCCGGGACGTGGAAGACGACCGAGCCCGGCGAGTGCCCGGGGGTGTTCATCACGTCGATGCGGGTCCCCGCGATCTCCAGCCTCTGACCGTCCGCCAGGTCGGCGTGCCCGACCCCCGGGTGGGTCTGGTCCCACAGCATCTGGTCGCCCGGGTGCACGAGGATCGGCGCATCGAGCGTCTCGCTCAACTCCGGCGCCACGGTGATGTGGTCGTTGTGGGCGTGCGAGCACAGGATCCCCTTGACCCGACGGCCCGCGACGGCCTCGACGATCGGGGCGGCGGTGTGCGCGGCGTCGATGACGTAGACCTCGTCGTCGTCACCAAGGATCCAGATGTTGTTGTCCACCTCCCACTCGCCGCCGTCGAGCGCGAAGATACCGCTCGTCACCACTTTCTCGATGCGCAGACCGCCGGCGTATCCGGCGCTGGTGTAGGTCTCGCTCACAGGGTCACCACCGATCGGAGGACGGAACCGGACTTCATGGCGTCGAACGCGGCCTCGACGGCGTCGAGGGAGATGCGTTCGGTGACGAACTTCTCGAGCGGGAGCCGACCCTGCAGGTGCAGGTCTACGAGCATCGGGAAGTCCTTCTCGGGCAGGCAGTCGCCGTACCACGAGGACTTGAGGGAGCCGCCGCGGCCGAAGAAGTCCAGCAGCGGCATCTCCAGGCGCATGTCGGGGGTCGGCACGCCCACGAGCACCACCGTGCCGGCGAGGTCGCGGGCGTAGAAGGCCTGCTCGTAGGTCTCCGGTCGCCCCACCGCGTCGATCACCACGTCGGCACCGACACCACCCGTGAGCTCCTGGATCGCCGCCACCGGGTCGGCGGCCGAGGAATCGATCGTGTCGGTGGCTCCGAAGTCGGTGGCCCACTCGAGCTTGCGGGGGTCGATGTCCACCCCGATGATCGTCGAGGCGCCGGCCAGTCGCGCGCCCGCGATCGCCGCGATGCCCACGCCGCCGCAGCCGATCACCGCGACCGACTGCCCGCGCGTGACCCCGCCGGTGTTCATCGCCGCGCCGATACCCGCCATGACGCCGCAGCCCAGCAGGCCCGCCACGGCCGGGTCGGCGGCCGGATCGACCTTGGTGCACTGGCCCTCGTGGACGAGCGTCTTCTCGATGAACGCGCCGATGCCGAGCGCCGGGGTGAGCTCCGTACCGTCGGCCAGCGTCATCGCCCGCGAGGCGTTGTGGGTGGAGAAGCAGTACCGCGGCTCCCCTCGCCTGCAGGCGCGGCACTCCCCGCACACCGCGCGCCAGTTGAGCACCACGAAGTCGCCCTCCGCCACATGGGTTACCCGGTCGCCGACGGACTCGACGACCCCGGCCGCCTCGTGCCCCAGCAGGAACGGGTACTCGTCGTTGATCCCGCCGTCCCGGTACGCCAGATCGGTGTGGCAGACGCCGCACGCCTGTACGCGCACCACCACGTCGTTCGGGCCGGGTTCGGGGACCACGACGTCGACGAGCTCGACCTCCGCCCCCTCGCTTCGGGCGATCACACCCCTGACGGTCTGCGACATGAGCACTCTCCTGACGGTCGTCGGCGGTCTCTCCGACCCACTGTGTCAGAGATTCACGTATCGCGACACGGCAATGCGTCGCGCCCCGCCTCCCGAGTGGGAAGCGGGGCGCGACGAGGGACGTGCGGGGTGCGCGGACCGATCAGACCACCACGCCGTTGGCGGCGAGCCACGGCACGGGGTCGATCCACTGGCCACCCGGGTTCTGCACACCGAAGTGCAGGTGCGGACCGGTCGAGTAACCGCGGTTGCCCACGGTGCCGATGACCTGGCCGGCGTGAACGCGCTGGCCCACCGAGACGAAGTTCTTGTCGTTGTGGCCGTACTCGAGCAGGTAGCCGTCGTCGGTCTTGATGCGGATCCACAGGCCGTACCCGGAGGCCGGGCCGGCGGCGACGACGGTGCCGGACTTGGCGGCGTACATCGGGGTGCCGATCGGCGCACCGAAGTCGGTGCCATTGTGGAAGGTGCCCCAGCGGGGGCCGAAGCGCGAGGTGATCGGGCCGGTCGTCGGGGCGTGGGCGCCACCGCCGAGGAAGGGCAGCTCGACCGAGCCGAGACCGGGCATGCCGGCGTACTCACGCAGCTGCTCGTCGGAGACGCCGAACTGGCCGGCGACGTCCTGGGCGATCTGACCGAGCTCGGCCGGATCCACGAACTGGGCGGGGTCGAGCTCCGCCGACTGCGCGTTGGCGGCGGGGGCTGCAGCCATGGCCACACCACCGGACAGGGCGGCACCGGCGACGGCACCGGCGACCACGCGGCCGACGCCACCGGAGGAACGGGCGGCGCGATGACGGCCGGCGGACGCGGCGGAACCGCCCACCCCGAGCCGGTCGGCGAGCTCGGAGAAGGGGACGGTGCGGGTGGCGTCGGACATCAGGGAACCTCGTCAGTCGTGGAACGTGTGAAGCAGGGGGTCCACCGGATTCCCGGCGGCCTCCAAGAAGGTAACAGAAGCATCTCGGCGTTGTCACGCCCAAAGCACGAAATAACACGAAAACGCTGGTGACAGCAGGTATCACCAGCGCTTCGGGATCGTTATCGAGTAGTTGCAGAGCGCTCCGGGCTCAGTGGTCGGCCTCGCCCATCCGGTGCACGAGGATGAAGTTGGTCGAGCCCTCCACGCCGGGCACGCTCCCGGCCACGATCACGATGAGGTCGTCCTCGTTGTAGCCCTCCACCGGCAGCAGCAGCTCGTCCGTCACCTTGACGATCTCGGCCGTCTCGTTGACCCGGCTCGTGAGGAACGTCTCGGCACCCCACGTCAGCGCCAGCTGGCTGCGGATGCGCGGGTCGCCGGTGATCGCGATGAGCGGCAGGTGGCTGTGCAGGCGCGCCAGGCGCCGCACCGTGTCGCCGGTCGAGGTGACGGCCACGAGAGCCTTGGCGCCGAGCCGCTCCCCGATCTCGCGGGCGGAGTAGGAGATGACGCCGCGCTTGGTCCGCGGGATGTGGACGAGGTCCGGGGCGGCCGTCGAGTCCTCCTCCACGGCCAGCGCGATGGAGGACATCGTGCGCACCGCTTCGTACGGGTACCGGCCTACCGAGGTCTCGCCCGAGAGCATGACCGCGTCCGCGCCGTCCATCACCGCGTTGGCCACGTCGGAGGCCTCGGCACGGGTGGGCCGCGAGTTGGTGATCATGGACTCGAGCATCTGCGTGGCCACGATGACCGGCTTGGCGTTCTCCCGCGCGATCTGGATGGCGCGCTTCTGGACCAGCGGCACCTCCTGCAGCGGGAGCTCCACGCCGAGGTCACCGCGCGCCACCATGATGGCGTCGAAGGCCAGGACGATCGCCTCGAGGTTCTTGACCGCCTCCGGTTTCTCGAGCTTGGCGATCACCGGCACGTGGATGCCCAGCTCGTCCATGATCTCGCGGACGAGGTCGACGTCCGCCGGGGAGCGAACGAAGGACAGGGCGATGAAGTCGACGCCGAGGCGCAGCGCGAAGCGCAGATCCTCCTTGTCCTTCTCGCTGAGCGCAGGCACCGAGACGTTCATCCCGGGAAGGGAGACGCCCTTGTTGTTGGAGACGGTGCCGCCCTCCGTGACGACGCAGTGGACGTCGTCGCCGTCCACCGACTCGACCTCGAGCGCGATGTTGCCGTCGTCGACGAGCAGCCGGTCGCCCCTGCGCGCGTCCGCGGCCAGACCCTTGTAGGTGGTGGACACCCGGTCCTTGGTGCCCTCGACGTCGGCGACGGTGATGACGACCCGGTCGCCGTCCTCCCACTCGTGCTTGCCGTCGGTGAACCGGCCCAGCCGGATCTTGGGCCCCTGCAGGTCCGCGAGGATGCCCACGGCCCGACCGGACTCGTCCGAGGCCTGGCGGACCCAGCGGTAGTTCTGCTCGTGGTCGGCGTGCTCGCCATGGCTGAAGTTGAGCCGGGCGACGTCCATGCCCGCCTCCACCAGGCGGCGGATGCCGAACTCGGAGGCGACGGCGGGGCCCAGGGTGCACACGATCTTGGTACGACGCTTCACGGGCACCAATGTAGTCCCCCCGGCGATACCGGTCGTGAACCCGCGGGCAACGGCGGGCCAACGGAGGTGGCCGCCGGGCTACCCCTCGGGATCGCTCGCAGGTCGGAGCTCCGCGGGTTCCTCGCGGCCGCGGCGTTCCCACCACAGGTAGACGAGCGCCGCGAGTAGCACCACGGTAGAGACGATTGTGTTGATCCGCAGCCCGAGCACGTGGGTCGCGGAGTCCGCGCGGAGCAGCTCCACCCAGAAGCGGCCGAAGCAGTACAGCGCCACGTAGAAGGCGAAGACGCGGCCGTGGCCGAGACGGAACCGCCGGTCGAGGAGCACCAGCAGCACGGCCACGAGGACGTTCCACAGCAGCTCGTAGAGGAACGTGGGGTGGACGGTGGCGATTACCTGGCCCGTCGAGCGGCCCAGGGTCTCGGAGTAGCCGTACGCCTCGTCGTAGCGCTCGTAGATCTCCAGCGCCCACGGCACGTCGGTCTGGCGGCCGTAGAGCTCCTGGTTGAAGTAGTTGCCGAGTCGGCCGATGCCCTGCGCCAGGACGATGCCCGGCGCCACGGCGTCGCCGAACGCCCCGATAGCGCGGATGCCCTGCTGTCGCAGTCCGAGGTAGGCGCCGAGGGCGCCTAACGCCACGGCGCCCCAGATGCCGAGGCCGCCGTCCCAGATCTTCAGCGCGTCGAGGGGGTTGCGTCCCTCACCGAAGTAGCGGTACCAGTCCGTGGCCACATGGTAGATCCGCCCGCCGACGAGGCCGAACGGCACGGCCCACAGGGCCGTGTCGAGGACGACGCCGGGCCGGCCGCCGCGGGCCACCCAGCGCTTCTCGCCCCAGTAGATCGCCACGACGATGCCGACGATGATGCACAGCGCGTACGCGCGGATCGGGAGCGGGCCGAGATGCCACACCCCCTGGGGAGGGCTGGGGATCACGAGGCCGCCCCCGGGCGGCGCACGCCCTCGGCCAGCTCCGCGGTGAGTGCGCCGAGCGCGGCGCGGTCCGTGCCATCCGGGCCGGTGGCGGAGATGAGCGCCGAGCCCACGATCACGCCGTCGGCGTACGAGGCGATCTCCGCCGCCTGGTCGCCGTTGCGCACACCCAGGCCCACGCCGCACGCGATGTCCGAGATCTCGCGGACCCGCTGCGTGAGCACGCGCGGGGCGTCGGTCACCACGTCGCGCGCGCCCGTGACGCCCATGACCGCCTGGACGTAGACGAATCCGGCGGTGTGCTCGAGCGTCATGGCCAGCCGCTCGTTGGTCGAGGACGGCGCCACGAGGAACACGCGGTCGATGCCGTGTGCGTCGGTGGCGGCGATCCATTCCCGCGCCTCGTCCGGGATGAGGTCCGGAGTGATGACGCCCGTGCCGCCCGCGGCGGCCAGGTCCGCTGCGAAGCGGTCCACGCCGTACTGCAGGATCGGGTTCCAGTAGCTCATGATGACGGGGACGGCGCCGGCCTCGGCGACCGCGCGGACGACCTCGAACGTGTCCCGCACGCGGAAGCCCGCCGCCAGCGCCGCGTCGGCGGCGGCCTGGATCGTGGGACCGTCCATCATCGGATCCGAGTACGGGATGCCCACCTCGACCACGTCGCACCCGTGCTCGACCATCGTGCGGACGGCCTCGACCGAATCGGCCACCGTCGGAAATCCCGCAGGGTAGTAGCCGATGAGGGCGGCCCGCTCCTCGGCGCGGCACCGTGTGAACACCTCACTCAGCGCACTCATGACTCCACTCCCCCCTCCGCGTACTCGCCGTCGCCGTCATCGGCGCCCTGCCTGTGGTCCACCCCGGCTTCGGGGGGCGACCCCCCACCGATGAGGCCGAACCAGCGGGCGGCGGTGTCGACGTCCTTGTCACCCCGCCCCGACACGTTGACCAGGACGAGGCCCACGCCCTCGGCGGCGAGCTGCGCGGCGCCGGCGAGCGCGTGCGCGGACTCGATGGCGGGGATGATCCCCTCGGTGCGGCACAGCTGCGCGAAGGCGTCCATCGCCTGGGTGTCCGTGACCGGCCGGTACTCGGCGCGGCCGATCTCGGCCAGGTGGGAGTGCTCCGGCCCGACACCCGGGTAGTCCAGGCCGGCCGAGATGGAGTGGGACTCGACGGTCTGGCCGTCCTCGTCCTGCATGAGGTGGGCGTACGAGCCCTGGAACACGCCCGGACGGCCCGCGTTGACCGTCGCCGCGGTGCGCCCGGTATGCACGCCGTCGCCGCCCGCCTCACAGCCCACGAGCCGCACCCCGGGGTCGTCGATGAACGGGTGGAACAGCCCGATCGCATTGGAGCCACCGCCCACGCACGCCACCGCGGCGTCGGGCAGCCGACCCACCTGGTCGAGCATCTGGGCCCGGGCCTCGGTGCCGATGATCCGCTGGAAGTCGCGGACCATCGCGGGGAACGGATGCGGGCCCGCGGCCGTGCCGAAGGCGTAGTAGGTGTCGTCGGCGCGCGCGACCCACTCGCGCATGGCCTCGTTGATCGCGTCCTTGAGGGTGGCCGACCCGATCTCCACGGCCTCGACCTCGGCGCCGAGCAGCCGCATCCGCGCCACGTTGAGGGCCTGGCGGCGGACGTCCACGGCGCCCATGAAGACCTTGCACTCCATGCCCAGCAGCGCGCAGGCGGTGGCGGTGGCCACGCCGTGCTGGCCGGCGCCGGTCTCGGCGATGACGCGGGTCTTGCCCATGCGCTTGGCCAGCAGCGCCTGTCCGAGCACGTTGTTGATCTTGTGCGAGCCCGTGTGGTTGAGGTCCTCGCGCTTGAGCAGGACCCGCGCGCCGATCTCGGCGCCGAACCGCTCGGCCTCGTACAGCGGCGACGGGCGGCCCGAGTAGTGGCGCTGCAGGCGGTCGAGCTCGTCGAGGTACGCCTCGTCGGCGCGCGCCTTGGCGTAGGCGTCGGTCACCTCGTCGATCACTGCCATGAGCGCCTCGGGGATGTAGCGGCCCCCGAACAGCCCCCAGTGCCCCCGCTGGTCCGGTTCGTGCCCGGTGGGTTCCCGGAGCACCTCTCCCATGGTCGGCAGCGTCGGCAGGTCGTCTCTAGTCACGCCGCCCAGTCTGCCCGACGCGCGGGGGCGGCGGTCAGCGGGGGCCGCGGGCGGAGCGGGTCAGCGCGGACCCTGCGGGCAGGCCGGATGAGCGCCGGCCGTCGCCAGCGACGCGCACGCCGCCCGGGGGTCGCCCTGAGTGACGAGTCCCTCGCCCACGAGCACGGCGTCCGCGCCCGCGCTCGCGTAGGCCAGCAGGTCCGCGGCGTCCCGGACCCCCGACTCGGCCACCTTGACGACGTCCGAGGGCAGCCCCGGCGCGATGCGGGAGAAGACGTCCCGGTCCACCTCGAGGGTCTTGAGGTTGCGGGCGTTGACGCCGATGACGCCTGCGCCGGCCTCGAGGGCGCGGTCCGCCTCCTCCTCGGTGTGTACCTCGACGAGGGCGGTCATGCCGAGCGACTCGGTGCGGTCGAGCAGCGACACCAGCGCGTCCTGCTCGAGCACCGACACCATGAGCAGGACGAGGTCCGCACCGTGCGCCCGCGCCTCGTGGATCTGGTACGGCCCCACCACGAAGTCCTTGCGCAGCACGGGGATCCCCACGGCACGGCGCACCGCGTCCAGGTCGGCGAGGCTGCCGTGGAAGCGGCGCTCCTCGGTGAGGCACGAGATGATCCGCGCCCCGCCCTCCTCGTACATCCGGGCGAGCACCGCCGGGTCGGGAATGTCCGCGAGCTGCCCCTTGGACGGGCTCGCGCGCTTGACCTCCGCGATGACGCCCACCCCGGGCTCCCGGAGTGCCTTACGGGCGTCGAGGGGCTCGGGGGCGGCCTTGGCCGCCTTCTTGACCGCGGCGAGGTCGAGGACCGCCTCGCGGGCGGCGACGTCCTCGCGGACCCCGTCGAGAATCGAGTCGAGAACGTTGCCCACCGCGACCTCCCTCAGCGTTGACCGGGCGTACAAGTGTGATCGGCATCAACCATAGAGGGCCGTCGCAGGGTTCCCGAAACCGAGGTCCGGCTCGCCGCCGTCAGGCCGTGGGGTCGCGTCCCTCGTCGAGTTCCTCCCACAAACCCCGGCCCGTACCGGCGTCGCCGGCGCCGGCCTCCCCGCGCCGCGTCGACGGCGTCACGTACCGGTCGTCGCGGCGTGCCGCCCGCGCGGGCCACGCGATCACCACGGCTCCCGCCGCGAGGAGTGCCAGTGCGCCCCCCGCGGTGAGCGCGGGACCGGTCGCCCGCGTGGCGGTCCCGGTGATCTCCGACCACTCGGGCAGAGACTGCACCCCCGACGCGCCGGGCCCGGCGTTGGTGCGGCCGAGCTCCTCCTCACTCGTCACCGCGGCGTGCACGCGGTCGGTGTCCACGTCGCCCACCGTCGAGGCGGCCTGCGCGCCGGCGGCCACCCCGAGGAGCGCGATGACCGCGCCCACCACCCGGGCTCCGGTGCCGCGGACGAGGGCTACGGCCGCGACGGCGGCCACCGCCCCGAGGGCGATCGGCACGAGCGCCGGTTGCCAGTCGGCGCCGACGAGCGTTCGCCGCGCCTCGCCGGACTGGTCGTTGAACGCCACGACCTCGAGCCACGCCGTCCGCGAGGCGGCCCACAGCAGGACTGCCCCGAGGAGCAGGAGCACGACCGGGACGAGGAGCCGGTTGCGGGGCGTCACCCCGCTCCCCCGCCCGCCGGCCGCAGCGTCCCGGCGGCGGCCACGGCCCGCAGGACGGCCATCGCCTTGTTGCGGCACTCGGCGTCCTCGGAGGCCGCCACCGAGTCCGCGACGATCCCCGCGCCGGCCTGCACGTACGCCGTGCCGTCCCGGAGGAGGCCGGACCGGATGGCGATGGCCTGGTCGGCGTTGCCGGCGAAGTCGAAGTAGCCGATCACCCCTCCGTACACGCCGCGCCGGGTGTCCTCGAGATCCTCGATGATCTGCAGTGCCCGCGGCTTGGGCGAGCCCGACAGAGTGCCGGCCGGGAAACACGCGGTCACCGCGTCGACGCCGGTGCGCCCCGCGGCGAGCCGCCCGGTCACGGTCGACACGAGGTGCATGACGTGACTGTAGCGCTCCACCTGGCGGAACTCCGTCACCACGACGGTCCCGGGCTCACACACGCGGCCGAGGTCGTTGCGGCCGAGGTCCACCAGCATGAGGTGTTCGGCGTTCTCCTTGGCGTCGTCCACCAGATCCTTGGCCAGGAGGACGTCGTGCTCGTCGTCGTCCCCCCGTGGCCTCGTCCCCGCGATGGGGTGGGTCGTGGCCACCCCGTCCTGCACGGTGACCAGCGCCTCCGGACTGGAGCCGACGACCGTGAACGCGGTGCCGCCGAAGCCGTCGGGGCCCGAGCCGTCGGGCACGGTGAGCAGGAACATGTACGGGCTCGGGTTGGTGGTGCGCAGGATCCGGTAGACGTCCCGCGGGTGCGCGCTGGTGTCCACCTCGAAGCGCTGGCTGAGCACCACCTGGAACGCCTCGCCGGCGTGGATCTGCTCGATGATGTCGGCCACCCGTGCGTGGTAGGTGGCCTCGTCGGTGCAGCGGCGCACGTCCGGGTCGGGGGTGTCGAAGACGCTGACGCCGCCGGTGCCGGGCGCGGCGAGTCGGGCCGTCATGGCCTCGACGCGGGCACGCGCCTCTGCGTACGCCTCGTCGACCCGCTCGTCGCTGCCGTCCCAGTTGACCGCGTTGGCGATGAGGTGGATGCGGCCCTCGTGGTGGTCGAAGGCGGCCAGGTCGGTCGCGAGGAGCTGCATCAGCTCGGGCACCCGCAGGTCGTCGGCCGTGTCGGCAGCGATCCGCTCGAGCCGGCGGACGATGTCGTAGCCCAGGTAGCCGACCATCCCCGAGGTGAGCGGCGGCAGGCCCGGGATCGAGTCGGTGCGCAGCAGGTCCAGGGTGCGGCGCAGGACGTCGAGCGGGTCCCCGCCCGTCGGTGCGCCCGCGGGGACGTGCCCCCACCACGTCGCCTCGCCCGCGGCGTCGACCGTGAGCGCGGCCGCGGCGCCGCAGCCGATGAAGGACCACCGCGACCATGAGCGCCCGTGCTCGGCGGATTCGAACAGGAACGTGCCCGGCCGGTCGCCTGCGAGCTTGTCGTAGGCCGAGAGCGGCGTCTCGGCGTCGGCGAGCACGGTACGCACGACGGGCACCACGCGGTGCCCCGCTGCGAGGGCCCGGAACTGCTCGAGGGTCGTGGTCTGGGTACTCATCCGACGACCCGGCCCCCGATCCCGAACGAGTCGCGGGGCATGTCGTTGACGAGGCACCACACCGCGGCGGGGTCCTTGCCGGAGGCCTCGGCGTACGCGGCGGTGACGGCCTCGATGACGCGGGCCTTGTCCGCGGCGTCCATCCCGTCGAGCTGGTTGATCTGGATGAAGGGCACGGGTTCAGTCCTCCCCGAGAAGTGTCGCGGTGTCGAAGCAGCTGGTGGTGCCGTTGTGGCAGGCGGCGCCCGTCTGGTCGACGCGCAGCAGGACGGTGTCGCCGTCGCAGTCGAGCTGCACCTCCCGCACGTGCTGGACGTGGCCGGAGGTCTCGCCCTTGACCCAGCGCTGACCTCGCGAGCGCGAGTAGTACACCCCGCGCCGGGTGGCGAGGGTCTCGGCGAGCGCGGCGTCGTCCATCCACGCCATCATGAGCACGCGGCCGCTGGTGGCGTCCTGGACCACCGCCGCGATCAGCCCGTCGGCGTTTCGCGTCAGTCGGTCGGCGAGCCCCGGGTCGAGCACGTGGTCACTCATCGGACCGTGATCCCCTCGTCGGCCATCGCCTTCTTGACGTCGCCGATCGTCATCTCTCCGAAGTGGAAGACGCTCGCCGCGAGCACCGCGTCGGCGCCCGCGTGCACGGCCGGGGCGAAGTGCTCGACCGCGCCGGCCCCGCCGGAGGCGATGACGGGGATCGTGACGGCCGCGCGCACGGCTCGCACCATCGCCAGGTCGAAGCCGGCCTTGGTGCCGTCGGCGTCCATGGAATTGAGCAGGATCTCCCCCACCCCGAGCTCCTGGCCGCGCCGGGCCCACTCGACGGCGTCGATCCCTGTGCCTTTGCGGCCGCCGTGGGTGGTGACCTCCCAGCCGGACGGCGTGGGCTCGCCGCCCTCCGGCACGGTGCGGGCGTCGACGGACAGGACGATGCACTGGGAGCCGAAGCGGCGGCTGAGCTCGGCGAGCAGCTCGGGCCGGGCGATCGCCGCGGTGTTGACGCTCACCTTGTCGGCGCCGGCCCGCAGGAGCTGGTCCACGTCCTCCGCGGTGCGGACGCCGCCGCCCACGGTGAGCGGGATGAAGATCTGCTCGGCGGTGCGCGTGACCACGTCGATCATGGTGCCGCGGCCCGAGGACGACGCGGTGACGTCGAGGAAGGTGAGTTCGTCGGCGCCCTGAGCGTCGTAGGTTGCGGCGAGCTCCACCGGGTCGCCGGCGTCGCGGAGGTCGAGGAAGTTGACGCCCTTGACGACGCGGCCGGCGTCGACGTCCAGGCAGGGGATGACGCGTGTGGCGAGGGTCATGGCCGGATCACCGCCCGTCCTGCAGCCAGGGGCGCTGCGTCTCGGGTTCCGGCGTGGCCCAGCGGCGTCCGGCCTCGAAGAAGTTCCCGGGCTCGCCGAGTTGCCGGACGATACTCAGCACCTCGCCGTGCGCCTTCTGCCCCGCGGCCAGCACCGACGGGGAGTCGATCGCCCAGGGCTCGCCGGCCAGGTCGGTGACGACGCCGCCGGCGGCCCGCACGTGGCACACGCCGGCGGCGTTGTCCCACGGGTAGTTGCCGAAACTGATCGACGCGGAGAGCCGGCCGGAGCCGACGAACGCCATGTCGACGCCGGTGGATCCGAACTTGCGGGTCCGCGCGGCGTCCAGGGTGAGGCGCTCGAACACCTCGCGCCGGTAGGCGGGCGGGTAGGTGGCCCGGGCGCCGGTGTTGAGCGAGCCCAGCCCCAGGGCGACGTCGCGGACCGAGACGTCCCGCAGCGGGGTCACGTCCTCGCCGTTCTCCTGCAGCGTGCCGCCGGCCGTCGAGGTGAAGCGCAGGCCGAGCAGCGGAAGCCACGTGAGCCCCAGCACCGGCTGCCGGTCGTGGACGAGCGCGACGAGCATGCCGGTGGTGGGGATCCCGAGGGAGTAGTTGGCGGTGCCGTCGATCGGGTCCACCACCCACAGGGTCCCCTCGTTGACGGGCGGGCCGCCGTACTCCTCGCCGTGCACCTCGAGCCCGGTGCCCTCCCGGAGCGCGTCCGAGATCCGGCGCTCGAGCTCCAGGTCGAGGTCGATGGCGACGTCCGTGCGGGACTCCTTGGTGCGGGTGCCCTCGGTGCCCACGCCCTCGACGAAGCGGGGTGTGACCTCCTCGAGGGCGCGGACCGCTGCGGCGAGTGCCTCCGCCGGGTCGACGGGCAGGCCCGTCGGCAGGGTCGTTCCGGTCTGATCGGGCATCTCGGGCCTCCTGCTCGAGGTCGTGCGGTGGTGCTACCAGAGGGTCACGGCGCGCTCACCGGGCGCTGACGGCGGCGAGCGCCTCGGGGAGGGTGAACCGGCCGGCGTAGAGGGCCTTACCCACGATCGCGCCCTCCACCCCCTGCGGGACGAGGGTCGCGATGGCCTCGAGGTCCGCGATCGAGGAGACACCGCCCGAGGCGACGACCGGCGAGTCGGTGGCCGCGCACACCTGCGCGAGCATCTCGAGGTTGGGGCCGGTGAGCATGCCGTCCTTGGAGACGTCGGTCACCACGTAGCGAGCGCAGCCGTCGTTGTTCAGTCGCTCGAGGACCTCCCATAGGTTGCCTCCGTCGGAGACCCACCCGCGGCCGCGCAGGCGGGGCTCGCCGTCCACGACGCGGACGTCCAGTCCCACGGCGATCCGGTCGCCGTGCCGGGCGATGGCGGCCGCGCACCACTCGGGGTTCTCCAGGGCGGCGGTGCCGAGGTTGACGCGGGCGCAACCGGTGGCCAGGGCAGCGTCGAGCGAGTCGTCGTCTCGGATCCCGCCGGACATCTCCACCTTCACGTCGAGCTCGCCCACGACCTGCGCGAGCAGCTCCCGGTTGGAGCCACGACCGAACGCCGCGTCGAGGTCCACGAGGTGCACCCACTCGGCGCCGTCGCGCTGCCACTGGAGGGCGGCCTCGAGGGGGGCGCCGTAGGAGGTCTCCGTCCCGGCCTCGCCCTGGACGAGGCGGACGGCCTGCCCGTCGGCGACGTCGACGGCGGGCAGGAGTTCGAGATGCGCAGCGTTGGTCACGGTGTTCAGCCTAGTCCGTGCCCGGGACCGGGCCGGTCATCGGCCTCGCCGGGCTCGTGCGCCTCGCCGGCCACGTCGTCGCCGTACTCGGCGCGGATCGCCCGCGCGGTGACCCGGTTCGAGGCCACACCCATGGCCGCGACGGTGGCGACCAGCCCCACGAGCAGCGCCAGCGCCCGGCCGAACGGAGGGAGCGGCAGGAGCGCGACCGCCGCCCCGGTGAGCGCGAGGCCGAGCACGCCGGCGCCCGCCACGCTCAGCGCGAGGACCGCGAACGACACGGGTGTCGGGGGCTCCCCCGTCCGCCTAGCCAAGGGAGCGGATCCAGTTCTCGAGCAGGTGCGCTCCCGCGTCCCCGGACTTCTCGGGATGGAACTGCGTCGCGGACAGCGGTCCGTTCTCCACGGCGGCCACGAACCGCGAACCGTGCTCGGCCCACGTCACCATCGGGGGCCGCAGGACCTCGGACGGCTCCATCTCCCAGGTCCGCACGCCGTAGGTGTGGACGAAGTAGAAGCGCTCGTCGGCGGGCATGCCGGCGAACAGAACGGAGCCCTCGGCCGCGTCGACCGTGTTCCAGCCCATGTGCGGCAGGACGGGCGCCTCGAGGTGCTCCACCACCCCGGGCCACTCCCCGCAGCCGGGGACGCCGGGCGAGCCCTCGTGCTCGCCGTCCGCGAACTCGACGCCGCGCTCGAACATCACCTGCATGCCCACGCAGATCCCGAGCACCGGGCGGCCGCCCGCGAGCCGCTCGCCGATGATGCGCGGGCCGCGGATGGCACGCAGGCCCTCCATGCACGCGGCGAACGCCCCCACTCCGGGCACCACGAGGCCGTCTGCCTGCGTGGCGACCTTCGGGTCCGAGGTCAGCTCCACCTCGGCACCCACGCGCTCGAGCGCGCGGAAGGCCGACCGGAGGTTGCCCGAGCCGTAGTCCAGGAGCGCCACGCGTGGGGCGGGTGTCGTCATGGGGAAAGAGTATCGTCCGCCCCCGACACCACCCGATCCCGCGGGGGGCGGGTGCGGCGGGCGCCCACGGCGGCCGGGCCGCCCAGGGCCAGGACGAGACCGGCGGCGACGGCGAAGAGCACCACGTACCCGAAGCCGGCGAGCCCGCCCATGACGATCGAGCCGAGCCCGGTGCCGGCGTCGAAGGAGATGTTCCACGACGCCGAAGCGGTGCCGAGCCGCGACCGGGGCATCCGCTCGAAGGAGCCGACCAGGGCCTCGTTCTGCACGGCGCCGAAGCCCAGGCCGAAGACGACGCTCGGGAGGACGAACCACCAGGGGTTCGCCTCGGCGACCAGCAGCGCCGCGATGCCCGCCATGCCGAACGCCGATACGCCGAGGCCGGGCCACACCAGGGCGCCGGGGCCGCGGCGGTCGGAGACCATCCCGGCGACGGTGCGGCCCACGATGACGCCGGCGCCCAGCAGGCCGAGGCCCACGCCGGCGACGACGGCACCGCTGCCGGCGACGATCTGGTCCAGCGCCGGCGAAAGGAAGGAGGCGGCCGCGCCGTAGGGGACGGACACGGCGAGCATGACGAGGAACGGTCCGATGAGCAGGAGGATCGCGGCCCGCGTGCCGAGTGCGCCCGTGTCGGTCGTCTCGGGCGGGGCGGGCCGGACGTCCGGCAGGCGCGCGGCGGCGACCAGCCCCACGATCCCGAACGCGGTGGCGCTCCACGCGGCGGTCGGCAGGCCGAACGCGTCGAGCAGCCAGAGGCCGACGGGCAGGAACACGGCCTCGGAGATCCCCACGGCGAGCCCGACGAGCGAGCTGGCCCGGCCGAGCATGCCCGGCGGGGCGAGCTCGGCGACGAGGGCGGAACCGGCGACGGTCATCATGCCGAAGCCGGCGCCGCGCACGCCGCTGATCGCGAGGACGGCGAACGGCCCGTCGAACACCGCGAGCAGCCCGGAGGGCACGCCGAGAAGCGAACTTCCCACGGCCAACGCCCAGCGGTAGCCGACCGCGCGGAGGAACCGCGGCGTGAGGAGTTGGACGCACACTGTGACGGTCATGAACACGCCGGTGGTCGCCCCGGCGACGAGCTCGCTGCCGCCGCCGCGCACCACGGCGAGCGGCACCACCGGCAGCAGTAGGGAGAATCCGCCGAAGGCCAAAAGGACCAGGACGAACGCCGCGCGCACACCCGGCACCCGGAAAAGCTCGCCGAAGGTCCCCCGCGACCCGGGTCGGGCCGTCACGCCGACATCACTGCGCTCTCCCCCGTCACAGCGCGCCCTTGGTCGAGGGCACGCCGGTGATCCGCGGGTCCGGCTCGACGGCCGCGCGAAGCGCGCGGGCGACGGCCTTGTACTCGGCCTCGGTGATGTGGTGCGGGTCGCGGCCGTAGTGCACGCGCACGTGCAGTGCGATGCGGGCGTGGAAGGCCATGGACTCGAAGACGTGGCGGTTGAGGACCGTCCCGTACGGCGCGCTGTCGTGGCCGGTCACGACGTAGCCCATCATGAGGTCGGGCTCGCCGGTGTGCACGCAGTACGGGCGGCCGGACACGTCGACGACCGCCTCGGCGAGCGTCTCGTCCATGGGGATGGAGCACTGGCCGAAGCGACGGATCCCGCGCTTGTCGCCGAGCGCCTGTGCGAGCGCCCGGCCCAGGACGATCGCGGTGTCCTCGACGGTGTGGTGGGCCTCGATGTCGAGGTCGCCGGTGGCCTTGACGGTGAGGTCGAAGGCGCCGTGCTGACCGAAGGCGGTGAGCATGTGGTCGAAGAACGGCACCCCGGTGGCGATGTCGGTGACCCCGGTGCCGTCGAGGTCGATCTCCACGACGATCGACGACTCTCTGGTCGTCCGCTCGACGCGGCCCCGCCGCGCGGTCTGTTCGCTCATCGCTTCTCCTCGGTGACGGTGTCTGTGGCGGTCCGGAGCTCGGTGGCGGCCAGTTCGGCGCTCACCTCGAGCAGCCGGTCGTTCTCGCTCTCCAGTCCGATGGTCGCACGGAGGCGGCCCGGGATGCCCACGTCGCGGATGAGCACGCCGGCGTCGAGGTAGCGCTGCCAGGCCCGCGGCCCGTCGGCGAACGGCCCGTAGAGAACGAAGTTGGACTCGCTCGGCAGTACCTCGAAGCCGAGCTCCTCGAGGCCCGCGGTGACGCGTTTGCGCTCGTCGGCCAGCAACGCGACGGCGGCGAGGGTCTCCTCGGCGTGCCGTAGGGCGGCCCGCGCGGCGGCCTGGGAGATGGCGGAGAGGTGGTAGGGCAGCCGGACCAGGAGCACCGCCTCGACGAACGACGGATCGGCCGCGAAGTAGCCGAGCCGCCCGCCGGCAAAGGCGAAGGCCTTGCTCATGGTGCGCGACACGACGAGCTTCGCCGGGTAGTCGGCGAGCAGGGTGCACGCGCTGGGCGACGGCGAGAACTCGGCGTACGCCTCGTCCACGATGACGATTCCCGGGGCCGCGTCGAGTAGCCGCCGCAGGTCCTCGAGCTCCACCACGTGGCCGGTGGGGTTGTTGGGGGTGGTGACGAAGAGCACGTCGGGCCGGTGCTCGGCGATTGCCGCGAGGGCGGCGTCCACGTTGATCGCCAGGTCGGCGGCCCGCTCGACGGGGATCCACGCTGTGTCGGTGCCGGCCGCGAGGAGCGGGTGCATCGAGTAGCTGGGGACGAAACCCATCGCCGTGCGCCCGGGGCCGCCGAAGGCCTGCAGGAGCTGCTGGAGGATCTCGTTGGAGCCGTTGGCCGCCCACACCCTGTCCACGTCGAGCGCCACCCCGGTCTGCCGGGTGAGGTACGCGGCGAGGTCGCCGCGTAGCGCCACGGCGTCGCGGTCGGGGTAGCGGTTGAGGTCGGCGGCGACCTCGGCCACCGCGGCCGCGACGTCGGCGACCAGCGCCGCGCTGGGCGGGTGCGGATTCTCGTTGGTGTTGAGCTGCACGGGTACCTCGAGCTGCGGGGCGCCGTACGCACTCTTGCCACGGAGGTTCTCCCGCAGGGGCAGGGCGTCCAGGCCGACGCCGGGGTGGGGTGACGTCGTCACGGCTGCTCCCCCTCGTCCACACGGGCCACCCCGAGGTTCTCGAACCGGGCGCGCACCGCCTCTCCGTGGGCGGGCAGCCGCTCGGCGTCGGCGAGCGCCACCACGGTGGGGGCGATCTCCTTGAGCGCGGCCTCGTCGTAGTCCACCACGTGGATGCCGCGCAGGAAGGTCTGGACGCTCAGGCCCGAGGAGTGCCGCGCGGTGCCCGAGGTGGGCAGGACGTGGTTCGAGCCGGCGGCGTAGTCGCCGAGCGGGACCGGCGAATATGCGCCGACGAAGATCGCGCCGGCGTTCCGGACGCGCGCCGCGTCGGCCGCGGCGTCGCGGGTCTGCACCTCGAGGTGCTCGGCGGCGTAGGCGTTGACGACCCGCAGGCCGGCCGGGATGTCGTCGACGAGCACGGTCCCGGACTGCGGGCCCTCGAGTGCCTCGCGCACGCGGTCGGCGTTGAGCGTCACGGTGTAGCGGGCCCCGATCTCGCGGTCGACCGCGTCGGCCAACTCCTCCGAGTCGGTGACGAGCACGCTCGCCGCGTCGGGATCGTGCTCGGCCTGGCTGATGAGGTCGTAGGCGAGGTGGACGGGGTCGGCCGAGTCGTCGGCGAGGATCGCGATCTCCGTGGGGCCGGCCTCGGAGTCGATGCCCACGACGCTGCGGCACAACCGCTTGGCGGCGGTCACGTAGACGTTGCCGGGGCCGGTGACGATGTCGACCGGCTCGAGTTCCTCGCCCCCGGTGTCCTCGCCGCCGTAGGCGAGCAGGGCCACGGCCTGGGCGCCGCCCACGGCCCACACCTCCTCCACTCCGAGCAGCGCGCACGCACCGAGGATGGTGGGGTGCGGCCAGCCTCCGAAGTCGGCCTGCGGCGGGGAGGCCACGACGAGCGAGCCGACGCCGGCGACCTGGGCGGGGACGACGTTCATGATGACGCTCGACGGGTAGACGGCCTTGCCGCCGGGGACGTAGAGGCCCACGCGCTCGACGGGCACCCACTTCTCGGTGACGAACCCGCCCGGGGCCACCTCGGTGACGGTGTCGGTGCGCTGCTGCGCGGAGTGCACGATGCGGGCTCGCCGGATCGCCTCGACGAGTGCCTCGCGGACGTCGGGATCGAGGTTCTCCTCGGCCTCCGTGAGGACCTCGGCCGGGACCCGGACCGAGGCGGGCCGGACGCCGTCGAACGTCTCGCCGTGGTCCAGTGCCGCCGCGGCCCCGTGCTCGCGGACCGCCTCGACCACCGGGCGCACGGTGTCGACGACGGAGTCGACGTCCGCCGCGCCGCGCGGGAGGGTGCGGCGCAGCTCGGCGGTGCCGAGGGTACGGCCGCGCAGGTCGATGCGGGAGAGCATGGTGAGGCCTTTCCGTGGGGACGCGGAGATGAACGGGGCGCCCGGCACGCGGCCGGCGCCCCATTCCAGTCTAGGTGTGCGTGCGGCCGTGGCCTCGCCGAGCATCACCCGGACGGGGCGGCGAGCGCAGGCCCCGACCCGGCCCTCACACCGGGGCGCCGTCGACCAGATGCATCCGGGAATCGCACCGAGCGGCCACGGCGGCGTCGTGGGTGACCAGCATGAGCGCCACGTCGACCTCGTGTACCAGGCCCAGTAGCAGATCCGTCACGGCCGCGCCCGCCTCGGTGTCCAGGGCGCTGGTGGGTTCGTCGGCCAACAGCAGGGCCGGGTCGTTCATCAGCGCGCGCGCCACGGCGACGCGCTGCCGCTGACCACCCGACAGCGCGCCCACGGTTCGGTCGCCGGCCGCCCCGAGTCCCACCAGTTCTAGCAGCTCGCGGGCCCGGTCCCCGGCCGCGCGGCGTCGGGCCCGCGAGGGCCGGCCGTCGAGCCACGCCATCGCCTCGAGTTGCTCGCGCGCGGTGAGCGAGGCGAGCAGGTTGGACTGCTGGAACACGATCCCGATCTCGGTGCGGCGTAGCTCCGCGGCGCGGGCGCGGGACACGGTGGCCAGGTCCACGGGCCCGGCACCGGTCGCCAGCCACACGTGGCCGGAGTCGGGGCGGGTCAAAGTGGCGGCCACGGCGAGCAGGCTAGATTTGCCGGAGCCGGACGGGCCGGTCACGGCGAGCGATTGGCCGCGGCCGATCTCCAGCGAGACGTGGTCGACGGCGGCGACGCGGCTGTCGCCGTCGGGGTAGGTGAGCACGACGTCGTCCATCGCGAGGGCGGTGCGGGCAGGGGCGAGCAGCGGGGCGGTCATCGGGGGCACTCCTAGGGGTGTAGAGGATCAGCGCAGGGCGCCGAGGGCGGTGGTGGGGTCGGCGGCGACGACGGGGCGCAGCGACACGGCGGCGCCGGCCAGGCCGAGGACGGCGAGGAGCGCGGCCGGGGCCAGGGTGGTCGCGGGCGAGACGACGAACGGCACGGCCCCGGCCGCCCACAGTCCGACCAGCGCGGCGATCCCGACGCCGCCGGTCACGCCCACCACGAGGACGATCGCCGCCTGCCCCACCGAGTCGCGCACCACGGCGCGGGTGGAGGCGCCGAGCGCCTTGAGTACGGCGACGTCGCCGCGCCGCTGCATGCCCCACACGGCGAAGAACGCACCCACGACCAGGGCCGTCACGGCCAGCAGCATGATCGTCATGGTGTTCAGCGACGTGGCCTCGGCCTTGTGCGAGGGCAGGGCGCCGACGAGCCCGTCGCCGTCGACGATCGTCGTCGCCGGCACCGCGGTCGCCGTCCCGGCCGGCACCGCGACGAGGGTCGCCGCCCCGCCTCGGGGCGCGAGGCCGCGCCACGTGTCCAGGTCGGTGACGACGACGGGGGTGTGCGAGTGCCAGAGGTCGCCGACCGCGCCGGCGACGCGCAGAGCGTGCTCCCCGGAGCGGATCACGGCGGCGCCGGCGCCCACCTCGTCGTCGATCTCCGGGGACACCAGCACCTCCCCCGGCGCGGGCGGGGTCACCTCTCCCACCTTCCCGGCGAGGCCCAGGGCGACGGCGGAGACACCGGTCTCGGTGCCGTCGTCGAGGCGCACCCGCGCGAGTCCGACGGGCACCGCCCCGGGCGTCCCGGCGGTGACGGCGGTCACCTGCTCGTCCGACAGTGCGGCTCGGTCGAGGTCGACGGGCCCGGACTCCTCGGCGGGCAGGACGAAGTCGGCGCCGCCGGCGCCGAGGGCCCTCAGGGCGGACACACTCTGGTGGGCCAGGCCGGCGGTGAGGCCGAGCAGGCCGGCCACCAGGACGGAGAGTAATAGCACGACGCCTGTGATGAGGGCGAAGCGCCAGCGGGCGGTGCGCAGGTCGCGGAGCGCGAAGAACACGGTCGGGGTCCTCTCGTGACGGGGTCCCCTCCACCCTCGCCCGCGTCGGCACCCCGGCGGATCGCCCGGGAGACCGGTTCCTCGTCCGCGGACGATCGAGGCCGGGTCCATCGTTCGATGGATGCCCGCGGCGGTGACTCCGGCTAGCGTCGGGGCGTGACCCGCGTGCCCGACCCTTCCACCGAGGCCGCGCCGCCCCCGGAGTCGGCGGGCGTGCGCGCCGTTTTCGCGCAGCTCCAGGTGGCGCTGCACACGCTGGTGGCCGCGCTGCTCGCGCTCACGCTGGTGGCGGCGCACAGCCGCATCGACGCCGCGCTCGACGTGGGAGTGGTGCTCGCCGCGGCGGGCTTCGCCGCGGTGTACGTGGCCGGTACGGTCCGCGAGCGGCGCAGGGCCACCACCCGGCCGGCCCGCCTGGCCTGGCTGGCCGCGGTGCTCGGCCTGTGGGCCGCGCTCGTCGTCCAGGTGCCCGAGGCCGCCTACCTGGCGTTTCCGCTGTTCTTTCTCTCCCAGTTCCTCCTGGGCGTGTGGCCGGGCGTGGCGGCGGTGGCGGCGCTCGCCGCCGTGGCGGTGCTGGCCCTGGCCATGCATCACGGCTTCACGCCGGCGGGCGTCGTGGGCCCCGTGGTGGGCGCTCTGGTCGCGCTGGGCCTGGGCGCCGGCGTCCGGGCGTTGCACCGCGAGTCGCAGGCGCGTCGCGCTGTGATCGCCGAGCTCGTGACCGCGCGCTCCGAACTCGCCGCACGCCAGCGCGAGGTTGGCCGCGAGGCCGAGCGCACGCGGCTGGCCGGCGAGATCCACGACACGGTGGCCCAGGGTCTGTCGAGCATCCAGATGCTCCTGCACGCCGCCGAGCGCACCGACCCCACCCACCCGGCCACCGGGCAGATCCGACTGGCCCGCGAGGTGGCGGCGGACAACCTCGCCGAGACCCGGCGCCTCATCGCGGCGCTGCGGCCGGCCCCGCTCGAGGGGGTGGCGCTCGCCGACGCCCTCGGCCGCGTGGCGGATCGGACCCGCGCGGAATACCCGGGGATCGCGGTGGAGATCGACGGCACGATCGGCGTCGAGCCGCCCGCCGAGGTCGCGGCCGCGCTCGTGCGGGTGGCGCAGGAGGCACTGGCCAACGCCGCCCGGCACGGCGCGCCCACCCTGGTCTCCCTGCTGCTCGAGGAGGCCCGGTCCACGGTCTCGCTGACGGTGACCGACGACGGCTGCGGCTTCGACACCTCCGCCCCGCGCGCCGCGGCCGCCTTCGGCCTCGACGGGATGGCGCGGCGGGTGGCGGATCTGAGTGGGGAATTCGGAGTGGAGTCGGCGCCAGGCTCGGGGACCGTGGTCCGCGTGGTGCTCCCGGTGCGCGGCTCTACCGGCGTCGAGGAGGATCAGGGGTGACGACGACGAGGGTGCGCGTGCTCATCGCGGACGACCACGCCGTGGTACGGACCGGTCTCCGAGCACTACTGGCTTCCGAGCCGGACGTCGAGGTGCTCGCCGACGTGGCCGCGGCGGAGGACGCGGTCGAACGGGCACGGATCGGCGACGTGGACGTGGTGCTCATGGACCTGCGCTTCGCCGGCGACGCCACGGCCGGCGTCCGCGCCACCCGGCGGCTGCGCGAGCTCGCCACCGCTCCCCAGGTCCTGGTGCTGACCAGCCACGACACGGACGCCGACATCCTCGGCGCGGTCGAAGCCGGGGCGTGCGGCTACCTGCTCAAGGACGCCGCTCCCGACGAACTGCTCGCGGCCGTCCGCGCGGCTGCGGCCGGCGAGAGCGCGCTCTCCCCCACTGTCGCCGCGAGGCTCCTGGGTCGGCTCCGCGATCCGCGGCCGGTGCTCACCGACCGCGAGGCCGAGGTCCTGCGCGCCGTGGCCGCGGGCGCCACCAACCGGCAGGCCGCCGCCTCGCTCCACGTCTCGGAGGGGACGGTCAAGACGCACCTCGTCCACATCTTCGACAAGCTCGGCGCGACCTCTCGGACCGCGGCGGTGGCGCGGGCACGCGAGCTCGGGATCCTATGAGAGAGCCCTGTCGCCACCGTGCGGGAAGTCCTACCGTGATCGCAGCCCTGGTCCCGGCGATCATCGGGGCCGTGCTGTGGCTGTCCGGCAGGGACTCCGGACGCGACAACGGAGCGTGATTGCCCCACCAGCGCGACCCCGGCGATGGGCCCGTCTCGACCGCCTATGAGCCGCCTGGGCCTTAGGGCCCGCGCCCGCGGCCACCGTTGACCTGTCGGCTCGGCAAGGGGCCGCCGGATACACGGCTCGACCGACCAGGTGACCGGCGACGCGGCGGCGAGGTGACCGTCCCGAGGTGACGGTGGCCTTGCCTCCACGCGGCGTTCAGGTCGTCGTCACATCCCGTCCAGCTCCCGGGCACCGGGGGCCCGTACGGTTCGCGCCGACCTACTCAGAAGCGATCCGTCCGAAAGGCCCGCCGATGCGCCTGCGCCCCCCGTCCTCCGGCATCCTCGCCGTCGCCCTCGCCACCTCCACCGTCGTGGGGGTGCCCGTGCTCGCGGCCGCCGCGCCTCCGGCCACCGCCGACGACATCGTCATCAACGAGGTCGAGTCCAACGGCGACCCGGTGGGCGACTGGGTGGAGCTGGCCAACACCAACACCGAGCAGGACCTGGACATCTCCGGCTGGACACTCATCGACAACGACCCGACCCACGTGCCGTACACCTTCGCCGAGGGCACCGTGATCGAGTCGGGCGGCTACCTCTCCGTCTACACCGACGAGGACCCGGACGGATTCGGCCTGGGTGGCAACGACTCGGTGACCCTTCGCGACGCAGACGGCGAGATCGTCGACCACACCGAATGGTCCGGCCACGCCGCCACCACGTGGGGCCGTCTGCCCGACATGACCGGTGAGTTCGCCGTCACCGGCGAGCCCACCCGCAACCTGCGCAACGTCGCCCCGACCTCCGAGGACCCGATCGAGACCTCGCCGTGGCCGTTCGACCCGCAGGACATCACCGCCGTCGACCTGGGCGGCGACTTCGCCGGCGACGACATGTCCGGCGTCGACCTGGCCGCCGACGGCACCGCGTACGTGGTGAACAACGGGACCGGCACGCTCTACGTCCTGGACCGCGACGCGGAGACGGACACGTACGAGATCGCCCGGACCCACGTCCTCGCCTACGCCGACGGCACCGGCATCCCGGACGCCGAGGGCGTCACCGTGACCCCGGACGGGGTCGTGTACGTGGCCACGGAGCGCGACAACGCCGACAAGAGCACCAGCCGCCCGTCCGTCCTGCGCTACACGCTGCCCGCGGACGCCACCACGGGCGAGCTGCGCGCCGAGGCGGAGTACGACCTCTCCGGGATAGTCGGCGAGATCGGCGCCAACGCCGGGCTCGAGGCCGTCCAGTACCTGCCGGACGCCTGGGGCGGCGCATTCGCCGTGGGCGTCGAGGGAACCGGCGCGGTGCATTTTGTGCAGCTGGGCGCCGACGCGTCGGTAACGGAGAAGCAGACCTACGCGTCGCCGTTCCAGGGGGTCATGGCGCTCGACCTCGACGAGGCCACCGGAGTCCTCCGCGTGCTCTGCGACGAGGTGTGCGAGGGCCGCTCGCTCGAGATGACCTTCGACGGCACCGAGTGGACCACCGACGGCACCCTCTACGCCCGCCCCGCCGCGATGCCGAACATCGCCAACGAGGGCTTCGCCTCGCATCGCGAGACCGTCGCATGCACCCTCGACGGCGCCGAGGGCACAACCACCCGGGTCCGGCTGCTGTGGGCCGACGACGCCGCCACTGACGGCGTGGGCCTGCGCACCGCGGTCGGCGAGCCCGGCGAGTGCGAAGCCGCCGACTCCGGGCCGGTCGCCCCGGGCTCGCTCGGCGGGGCGACCTCGTCCGTCGAGGGCTCGCTGGCGGCGATCGGGTCGACCGTCACCGCGAACTCGGTCGCCGGGCTGGCGCCGCTGCCGCCGCGCTGACCGACGACCTGTGCGGGCGGGAACGACGGGCCCGGGTGCCCTCAGTAGATGTGGACCACCGCGTTGTTCCCGCCGGTACAGGTCACCACGCTCCCGCCACTGCAGGACATGGTGTAGGTGCGACCGGTGACCGGGCTGTAGGCCCAGACGACCATCGAGCCACCACTGCCTCCCGAGGAGAGGTAGCTGGAGCGGACGGCGACCGCGAACTCGCACGAGGTGACCGACGATCCCACGGCCACTCGCGAGTACTGGCCACCGCCGGTGTCCGCACACTCGTAGGCCCCGGAGGGTCGGGAGACCCGCGGGGCCTGGGCCGGTGCGACCGGCTCGGTCGGCGTGACCTCTCGCTCGGCGGTCGCGGTCTCGGTGGCGACCACCGTCGACGTCTCGGGCGCCGCGGACCCTCCCGTCAGCCCGGGGAAGGCGAGATAGCCGACGGCCCCGATGAGTCCGATGATCGTGACGGCCATGAGCGTGAGGAGCACGGCCAGCCCGGCTGACATCCCCTGTCGCGGTGGCGGCGCGCCGTAGGCCGAGGGCGGCACCTGCGCGAACTCCGAGGTCTGCGGGGAGCCCCAGTGCCCGCCCCCGCCGGAGGTGCCACCGGCGCCATGGGCATCCCCGTATGCGGTGTCGTCGTCCCATCTGGGACCCGGATCCCGGCCCATCTCTTACCTCCCGGTTTCCCCGGATCGCCTCTTCCGTCGAGACGAGTATGAGCCTCAGCTTACTGCTAGATACATCAACGGATGACCACTCCGGGTTGAGTCGGGAATACTCAATTCTGACGGTTGGTTGAACCGAGTGCCACCCGGCGCCGCCGGGGGCGAGACGACCAGTCCCGAAGGAGACCAGCCATGGCCACCAGCAACCGCTTTGATCCGTTCCGCGAGCTCGACCGCCTCCTCGGCGAGGGGCTGCGCAGCGTGAGTGGGTCCACCACCCTGCCTATGGACCTCTACAAGGACGGCGACCGCTTCGTCGGCCTCATCGATATGCCCGGTGTGGACCCTGCGTCGATCGACATCGACGTCGAGGACCGCACCCTCACCGTCCGCGGCGAGCGCCGCGCCCCGGCCGCCGGTGACGCCCAGTGGCTGATGCACGAGCGCCAGTCGGGCACCTTCGCCCGCCAGCTCGCGCTGGGCAAGGGCCTGGCCACCGACCGGATCGAGGCCGACTACACCGACGGCGTGCTCCGCTTGGTGATCCCGGTGGCCGAGGAGGCGCAGCCGCGCAAGATCGCCGTCACCCACGGCGCGCAGAAGTCCGAGCAGCCGCAGATCGTCGACGGCGACGCGCGCAGCGAGAGCGAGAACTGATCGCAGCGACGAACTGACGCCTGGAATGCCCCCGGCTCCCTGCGGGCCGGGGGCTTCTCGTCGCCCCATACTGTGCCTCGTCTGGCCGTAGGAGGGCACGGCGGGCATCACGCGGGGCATCCCATCCAGGTTAGGGAGGGATTTCCGGGACCGGCGCGAACGCGGGACAATGTGCAGATCGCGGGCGCCGGCCCGCCCCCGAGCCCCTTAGTCCCTGAGTCCCTGAGCCCGAGGAGTCCAGTGAGCACGTCCATCGACCGGTCCGACGCCCGCGGCGCCGGCCGAAGCGCCACCCGCGATCTCGCGCAGATCGCGGTGTTCGCCGCCCTCATCGTGGTCCTCGGTCTGCCCGGACAGCTCACCATCGGGACCGCGGGCGTACCCATCACCCTGCAGACCCTCGGCGTGATGCTCGCCGGCTCACTGCTCGGGTGGCGCAAGGGTGCCCTGGCGGTGGTCACCGTGATCGTCATCGGCCTGGCCCTGCCGGTCCTCGCGGGCGGGCGCACCACGCTCACCTCCCTGGCCGGCCCCACGGCGGGCTTCCTCGTGGGCTGGCTTCCCGCGGTGATTGTGATCGGCCGGCTCACCGCGTGGATGATGCCGCGCTACCGGGTGCTGCCCGGCCTCGTCGTCAACATCCTCGGCGGCATCCTCGTGCTCTACGCCTGTGGCGTGGCCGGCATGCTCGTGCGCACCGACCTCACCCTGGGCGCGGCGGTTGCCGCCAACACCGCGTTCCTCCCCGGCGACGTCCTTAAGGCCGTCGTCACCGCCCTCGTCGCGGCACAGGTCCACAGGGCGCGTCCCGGCCTGATCCCGCCTCGCCGCAGGGCGTGACGGCCCCGCCATGACGGAGATCCGCTTCGCCGGCGTCGGGCACTCCTTCGGCGACCGCACGGTTCTGGAGGGCATCGACCTCACGCTCACCGAGCGGCGGATCGGCATCGTGGGGGTCAATGGCGGCGGCAAGTCCACGCTCGCTCGGATGATCAACGGCCTGGTCGTTCCCGAGACCGGCACCGTCACCGTCGACGGCCTCGACACCCGTCGCAAGGGTGCGCAGATCCGCAGGCGCGTCGGGTTCTGCTTCACCGATCCCGACACCCAGATCGTCATGCCGACGGTGGCCGAGGACGTGGACTTCTCCCTGCGGCGCACCGGGTTGAGCCGGGAGGAGCGGCGCCGACGAGTCGAGCAGGTCCTCGACCGGTACGGCCTCGCCGACCACGCCGATCACCCCTGCCACCTGCTCTCCGGCGGTCAGAAGCAGCTGCTGGCGCTGGCCGCGGTGCTGGTGACCGAGCCGTCGGTGATCGTGGCCGACGAACCCACCACCCTGCTCGACCTGCGCAACCGCGCGCTGGTTGCCGAGACCTTCGCCGGCCTGCCCCAGCAGCTCGTCGTGGTGACGCACGACCTGGACCTGGTGGCCGACTTCGACCGCGTCCTCGTCGTCGACGCCGGCCGCGTGGTGGCCGACGACGCCCCCGCCCCCGCCCTCGCCGCCTACCGGCGGCTGGCCCTGGACACGGGGCGCTGAGGCGTGTTCGCCACCTACCTGCCGGGCACCTCGCCGCTGCACCGCCTGTCGGCGGGCTGGAAGATCCTGCTCGTGTGCGTACTCGTGCTGGCGATCTCGGTGACCGTCCGGGAGCCGTGGCACGTGGCACCCGCCCTCGCCCTGGCCGCCGCCCTGTACGCGGTGGGGCGCATCCCGCCCCGCGCGGCGTGGGGGCAGGTCCGGCCGGTGTTGCCGATGCTGGTGGCGATCCTGCTCCTGCAGTGGCTCGTCGCGGACCTTTCCACCGCGGTGCGTGTGGTGGGCGCCCTGCTCGCCGCGATCGCGGTGGCCGGTCTCGTCGCTCTCACAACCCGGATCTCGGACATGCTCGACGCGGTCACACGCGCCGCCGGTCCGCTGCGGCACATCGGCGTCTCCCCCGACCGTGTCGCCCTCGTCCTGGTCCTCACGGTGCGCGCGATCCCCCTCATCGCCCGCCGGTTCCGGCAGGTCGGTGAGGCACGGAAGGCCCGCGGGCTCGGGATATCGATCCGGGCGCTGGTCGTGCCGACGGTGCTCGGGGCACTGCAGACCGCGGATCAGTTGGGCGACGCACTGGCGGCGCGCGGGGTGGACGACGGAGAAACGTCTGTCATCACTCCTGCAAAAGGACGTCGTCCGCGGCCTCCGGTAGAGGGACGTTGACCATCTTCTGACGTTCCTGAGTGGTGAGAAGCTGCGCCCGCAGAGCCGGATCGAGGTCCACGACGTGAAACTCGACTCCGAAGACGTCAGCCGCGTGCTGCACCCATCCTGTGATCGACTGGCGGGCCTCATCGCTCGCGAACGCGATTATGGCTCTCACGTCGGTGTAGTCGGGGTCCTGCCGCAACATCGCGAGTTTCAGGACATCTTGTGCGATCTTCTTGAGCTGACCGCCCTTCAGCCTGCCCTGTCGCGCATAGGCCTCGACCGCGGCCCCGCCGTCTTCGCTCACTGCATCGAGGTGGATCCTTGCCCCGTTGCTCAGCGTCAACGCACCACCCGCGTCGAAAGGGATCCGGAGCTTTTCCGATAGCGCCGCGACGATTGCGCTCTCCGCTCCCCGCTGTACGGACGAATCGCTCGGATGGGGTCCGGTCATGGTGTGGACCTACGTCGGCTAGCCCGTCCGCTGTGTCGGCGCCGCGAACTCCAGCAGCGCATCGTGATGGTTGTGCGCGTACGGCCGCGGCGCACGACCGGTCTGCCGAGCAGCGAGGAGGTCTGCGTACTGCTCGAGTGGGGGCCGCGGATCGCCGAACGCCTTCCGCGCCTCGGCGGGCGTATAGACGGAGGAAGTGGCCGCCGGGATCCCGCGCAGATACCCCTCGAGCACCGGCCCGCCGCGCGGGGCGACGCGCCGCAGGAACCACAGCTGCGCCGGGGTGCTGCGGGCGAGGGCGGCCATCGCGGGCCGGATGACGGCGCCCACCCCGGCGTCGACGAGCACCGACTGGTGCACCCCCATGAGCGGGCGCATCCACCGCGGGTAGGTGGCGATCACGCCGGCGCGGACGAACGGGCCGAGGACCGCGCGCATCGGTGCCGGCAGTGCGGTGAAGACGGTGCGCATGCCGTCGAGGATGAAGTCGATGTTGTGCACCGCGGCCTCGGAGGCCGCGAGCCGGTCGCGCCAGTCGTCGAAGTACTTCTGGACCTCGCCCCGGGTCCGCGGGACGTCCGCGACCCGGATCGGCTGACACTCGGCGGCGACGGCGCACTCGCGCCAGTACTCGTTCTCGTCCGCCCGGGTGAGCCGTCCGGGACCGTACCGCTCGTAGACGTAAAGGATTGAGTGCCACGCGGTCATGTGGATCCACAGCTGGGAGTCGGGATCGTTGGAGTCGAATTCACCGCCGGTGACCGGGTTGGGGCCGTGCGCCCGGGCGTGAACCTTCATGAGGATGTCGGAGGATTTCATCACCGACTCGGCGTCGCCGAAGAGCACGGTGGCGAAGTACTGCACTGTGCGGTCGTAGCGCAGGGCCGGACGCTGGACCACCTGCCCGCTGTGGTCGACCGCCGCGGTGAGGTCGGGGTCGAGATGCTCGATGGTGACGGCGCGGATGAAGCCGAGGAGGGCGGAGGTCGGGTACGCCCACACCCGTCGGGCCACGGAGTCAGGGGCGAAGAGCCCCTCGTCCTGTCGGATTCCATCGGAAGTCATAGTTGACACCACCCTTGATTTTGTCCAGTGGTGGAACTGTAACACCGAACGTGATGCGCGTCACCCGTCGATCGGTCGTCGGGACCCTACGGGGTACGCCATTCGTGATCGCACACGGAACAGAGAAACTCAGGGGTGTCGTCGGTGATGATGCAGCCCACGGTCGCGGTCCCCACCGGCCCGGGCCCCGGGGCGTACCCCCATAGCACCTTGACGGTCCGCCCGGCACCGCACCGCGGACAGGACGGGCGACCGACGCAGGTCAGCTCGGTGAACGACGGAGCCCCGGGGCCGTGCAGTCGGGCGTGGCAGCTGCGGCAGACAAAGACCCCGTCGGTTCCGGCGAACTCGACGTCGCCGCCTTCGAGCCGGTGGAACTCCGGTGTCGCGTCCTCGTCCCCGCAGCACGGGCAGCCCGGCGGGTAGGTCACCGGGGGCGCGGCGAAGGGGGGCGACACGCAGCCCTCGGGATCGGTTCCGGCCATCTCTCATCACCTCGGCTCCATGATCACACCCGGGTCGGACAGCGGACCCGCCTGCGACTACGACTCCGCGCTCCCCCGCCGCCAGTAGCCCATGAACGCCACCGCCTCCCTCGGGATCCCCGCCGCGTCCACGCAGAGACGCCGCATGGCGCGGACGAGCCCGGCCTCGCCGGCGAGGAACACGTACGGGTCGTCGCCGGCGGCCCCGGAGGCCGGCTGCCAGTCCCGCTCGGCCGGACGGTGGCCCGCCAGGACCGTCTCCACCGCGGCCTCACCGAGGCCGAACTCCCAGGACAGCCGTCGTGCCAGCGCCTCACCCGGGGCCTCGCCGCGCGCGAGCACCGAGACGATCCCCGGGGTGCCCGGCGCGTGGTCCCGCGCGTCCGCCGCGAGCGCCCGGGCGTCCGCCGCGGTGGGGACCTCGACGAGGATCCGCACCTCCCGCGCCCCGGCTGGTTCGGCGGCCAGTTCCTCCGCGATCGCCAGCAGCGCGGGCGCCGCCGTCTCGTCGCCGGCACACACGACGCGGGCGGCCTCCCCCGGCGCCCACGCGGCCCACGGCGATTGCGCGAGGCCGGGTCCGAGCACGCGGACCCGGTCGCCGACGCGCACCTCGCGCGCCCACGCCGAGCCCGGCCCCTCCTCGGCCCCCGGGTGCACCACGACGTCGACCGTGATCGACGGCACCGACGCACCGTCCACGACCGCCGTCCCCGACCGGCGCACGGTGTAGGTCCGCATCCATCCCCGTTCGGCCTCGGGCAGAGCGAGCCAGCCACGCACGTCGGCCGCGTCCGGCTTCACGCCGAGGCCGGACCCGTCACGCCCTCCGCCGGGGGGCGGAATCAGGAGCTTGACGTAGGCGTCCCCGGCGGTGCCGCCCGCCATGAGCGCGCCGCTCCAACGCGCCAGGTCCCTCCCGGCCACGACGAGGCGGACGAACGACCCCCCCAGCGGCTCGGCCGCCACCACGGTGGTCTCGGCGCAGACGATCGGTTCCTCTACGGCGGTAGCGGTCATGCGGTGTCCTTTCGTCGTGCCCGCGGCAGGACCACGGGGTCCCCGGTCACGGGGTCGTCGAGCACGTCGGCCTCCAGGTCGAAGACGCGGCGCAGGGTGTCGGGCGTGATCACCTCGCGCGGCGGCCCCGCGGCCACCACGCCTCCGTCCGCGACGGCCACGAGGTGGTCGGCGACGCGGGCGGCCAGGGTGAGCTCGTGGAGCACGGCCACCACGGTGCGGCGCCCGGCCCCGTGGCCGGCGGGCAGCGGCAGCCCCCGCACGAGGTCCAGTACGTCGAGCTGGTGCGCCAGGTCGAGGAAGGAGCACGGCTCGTCGAGCAGCAGCGTGGGCGTGGCCTGCGCCAGGACGAGCGCGATCCAGGCCCGCTGCCGCTGCCCTCCGGAGAGTTCGTCCACCCGCCGGTCGGCGAGCCCGACCGTGTCGGTGAGCGCGAGCGCCTCGGCGACGGCGGTCTCGTCGTCACTCCCCCCGCCCCACCACCGCCGGTGCGGGTGCCTCCCCCGGGCGACCAGCTCGGCCACGGTGAGCCCCTCCGGCACGAGCGGGGACTGGGGCAGGAAGGCCACGGAGCGCGCGTACTCGCGCGGGCGAATCCGGGCGAGGTCCCGCCCGCCGACCTCGATCGTCCCCGCGCCCGGGGTGAGTTGGCGGCCGAGCGCGCGCAGGAGGGTGGACTTCCCGCAGCCGTTGGCGCCGACGAGCACCGTGGTGCGCCCGCGGGGGATGTCCAGGTCGAGCCCGTCGATCACGGGATCGGCGCCGTAGCCGAGGCGCACTCCGCGCAGCCGGAAGGCGGGGTCGGCGGTCGGCGGGTCCGCCGGGGGTCGCAGGGCGGTGGAGGGACGGGTCATGACGCGGCCTTTCGGGAGCGCAGAAGGATCCAGAGCATGGCGGGGGCGCCCAGGGCGCCGGTGACGACCCCGGTGGGCAGGTCCACCCGGCCGAGCGCCTCGGCGGCGACCACGTCGGCGGACACGACGAGCACCGCGCCGACGAGCGCCGCCGCGAGCAGGCGCGGCCGTCCGCCCCCGAGCGCCGTGGCGACCGGGGTGGCGAGCAGCGCCACAAAGGCCAGGGGGCCGGACACGGCGGTCGCGGTGGCGGCCAGGACGACGCCCACGCCGAGGGCGGCGGCGCGGGTGGGGACGGGCCGGGCCCCGAGCCCCACGGCCAGCTCGGGGCCGAGCTCGGCGGGCCGGAGCGCGCGGTGGAGCCACGCGGCCGCGGGGAGGACGACGACGAGGACCGCACCGAGCCAGGTGATCCGTTGCGCGGAGGCCCCGGACAGCGATCCCACGGTCCACACCACGGCCTCGTGGGCGCTCGTCAGGGTCAGCCGCGCGACGAGCTGGGTGACCACGGCCGTGGCGAGCGCGGCGACGGCGACCCCGCCGAGGAGGAACCGCTGCCCGACGATACCCGTGCGTCGCCCGGCGGACGCCGCGAGCACCAGCGCGAGGGCGACCGTGGCCCCGGCGAGGGCCGCCGGGACCACGGCGGTGCCCCGCAGCCCCCACAGCGCCATCCCGGCGACGGCCCCGGCGGACGCACCGTACGTCACGCCGAGGATGTCGGGGCTGGCCAGCGGGTTACCGAGGACCCGACGGAAGAGCGCGCCCGACGCGCCGAAGGCGCAGCCCACGAGTGCGGCGAGCACGGCGCGGGGCAGCTTCTCCTCGAGCACCACGAAGCTCGCCCCGGGCAGGGTCGCGCCGCCGACGATCGCGAGGAAGTCCGGGATCGTCACCGTGTACCGGCCGAGCAGCACACGCACGGCCATCGCGCCCAGGAGCACCACGGCGAGGCCCGCGGCGACGGCGGCGGCGCGGCGCCGACGCCCGGCACAGAGCTCACGGACGCGGTCCACGGCGGCGCTCGCGGCGGGATCGACCGGCGTGGTTCCGGTGCCGGCGGTGCTCACGCGGGCACCGCCGCCCCACGCAGCCCGCCGCGGCGCAGGAGCACGAGGAGGAACGGCACCCCGAGCGCCGCGGTCATCACGCCCACGGCGACCTCACCGGGCGGGGCGATCACGCGGCCGACGGTGTCGGCGAGGAGCACCACGGCGGGTCCGACGAACGCGGAGAGGGCGAACACCGCGCGGTGACCCGCGCCCACCACCCGACGCAGCACATGCGGCACGAGTAGACCGAGAAAGGCGATCGGGCCGGCCAGCGCGGTGGCCACTCCGGAAAGGATCACGACTCCGGCCAGGACCGCGGCCCTGCCCGCCGCGGGCCCCACCCCGAGGCCGCGGGCGAGGTCGTCGCCCAGCGCCAGGGCGTCGAGGGTGGACGCGCCCAGGAGCACCAGCAGCAGCCCCAGGACGACGAACGGCAGCGCGGCCCCCAGCTCGGACATCCCGGTGCGGGCCACCGAACCCAGGCCCCAGAAGCGGAAGCGGTCGAGCACGCCGGGCAGCGCCACGACGAGCGCCGACGTGAGGGCCGTACAGCCGGCGGTCACGGCGGCGCCGGCGAGCACGAGTCCCGTGTCGGAGTCGGCGCCGAGCCGGCCGGCGGAGACCACCACGACACCGGCGGCCAGCGCGCCGCCAACGGCGAACAGCGCCACCGCGTGGGGTCCGGCGGCCGGCGCCAGGGCCAGGCCCACGACCACGGCGAGCGCGGCCCCCGCGGTGAGACCCAGCAGCCCGGGGTCGCCGAGCGGGTTGCGCGTCGCGCCCTGCAGGCCGGCTCCCGCAACGGCGAGCGCGGCGCCCACGAGGATCGCGGTGAGCGTGCGCGGGACGCGGGCCGACACCACCGCCTCGTCCATCGTGGCCGCGCCCGTGCCCGGAAGTCCCAGGCCGCTCACGACCTGCCACACCACCTGCGGGTCCACGGCCCGGGCGCCGACGAACAGCGAGACCGCCGTCGCCGCGGCGAACAGCACCGCGGTGACGAGTGCTGCGAGGAGCGTGGTCCGGGGCATCGGGCAGCTCAGCGCCGCTCCGCGACGGCGACGATCTCGGGCACGACGTGCTCCAGGGCCCACGGCAGACTCAGCGGCGACGCGGCCGAGAGGGCGAGGACCTCCTGCTCGTCGGTCTGCACGACCATGCGTCCGGCCTCGACGGCGGGGATGCGCCCGAGCAGCGGGTCCCGCTCGATGGCCTCGCGGACGTCCGGGGAGGCGCCGTAGGTGACGAGGATGTCGGAGTCGAGTTCGTCGGCCCGCTCAGGCGACCACGTCACGGAGAACTCGTCGGGCGTGCCGCGGGAGGCCTCGGCGACGGCCGGGGACTGGACCATGCCGAGCTGCTCGAGGAAGCGGGGGCGGTTGTCGACGCCGGTGTAGGCGTAGATCTTCTCCGCGGCCGCGGGATCCACGGTGCCGAAGACGAACGAGGTTCCCCGGATACCCGGGTGTTCGTCGGCCACCGCCGCGATGCGGCCCTCGACGTCGGCGATCACCTCGTCGGCCCGCTCGGACAGGCCGAGCGCCTCACCGATGAGTCGGGTGGAGTCCTGCCAGGCGGTGCCGAACGGCGCGTCACCCTCGGGCATCGCCACCGTCGGGGCGATCTTGCTCAACGTGTCGTACTCTTCCCGAGTCATGCCGGAATAGGCGCCCAGGATGAGGTCCGGCTCGAGCGCGGCGATCGCCTCGGCGTCGATGCCGTCCGTCTCGGAGTACAGCGTGGGTGTCTCGCCGCCGTGGCGCTCGAGCTCGGCGTCGAACCAGTCGGTGGAACCGGCGGCGTTGGCGCCGAAGGACGCCCGGGGCATGCCCACCGGTACCACCCCGAGCGCGAGTGCGACGTCCGCGTTGACCCACGAGACCGTGGCGACGCGCGTCGGGGCGGCCGGGATCTCCGTGGTGCCGTACGCGTGGGTGATGGTGCGGGGAAAGTCGCCGGTACGCTCGACGTCCGTCGAGGCCGAGCCCTCCCCGCCGGTGTCGCCGATCGCACCCGTCGAGCAGCCCGCCAGCAGCGCGAGAAGCGCCGCGGCGGCGGCCAGGACGAGCAATGCGGGTCGGAGTCTGCCGATTCCGGCAGGGGCGTCGGTGAGGGACATGCGGTCTCCGTTGACTCGGGGTGGGTGCGCCGCGCGGCGGGTGGGACACGCCCGCGAACAACCACTTAGGTTTGGCTTACCTTGCTTCGGGAGACGGTAGACCGAGGGCATCCCTCAGCGCAAGGCCACCGTTTTAGAATCTCACTTCCACACTGCGGCAGAGTGTTTCATCTCACATCACCATTGCTTAGGTCAGGCTACCCTAACTACCGTTCGCCGGTGCCCACCGATATCGACCAGACCGGAGCACCCGTGCACGAGCACCTGCTGACCCGCCACAACCGCCACGGCCACGACGCCGCGCTGGCCGCCGCCACCGCCGAGGTCGGGAGATTCCTCGACGGCAGGACCACTCCGAGATCGGCCGCCTCGCCGTCGTCTCTCGCGGCCGCCACCGCCGCCGTGGACCTCGACACCCCGCTGGGCACCCTCGAGGCGGCACTGGACGAGGTCCGCCGCCTCTACCTCGACCACGCCGTGGGGTACCACCACCCGCGCTACCTTGCGCACCTCAACTGTCCGGTCACCCTGCCCGCCCTCGCCGCAGAGACACTGGCCACCTCGGTCAACACGGCTGTCGAGACCTGGGACCAGGGCACATCGGCATGCCTCATCGAGCAGCGTCTCCTCGACTGGGTCTGCGGCCTCGTCGGCTTCGACCCCTCCCCCGGAACGTCCCCGGACGGGGTGTTCACCAGTGGGGGCACCCAGTCCAACCTGCACGGCCTGTTCACCGCCCGCGAAGCCCGTCTGGCCCGGCCCGGAACCGGCGACCGGTGCGCGCGCCTGCCCCGGTTGCGGATCGTCACCGGCCCCCACGCTCACCTGAGCGTGCACAAGGCGGCGCGGTTGCTCGGTCTCGCCCCCGACGCGGTTACGGTCCTCCCGGGGACCGACGACCGGATGGATCCCGCGGCGCTCGCGGATGCCCTGGCCGCGATCGCCTCGACCGGGGACGAGGTCGCCGCCGTGGTCGCACTCGCCGGCACCACCGACCATGGGGCGATCGACCCGCTGGCCGACATCGCCCGGGTGTGTCGAGAACACGATGTGTGGTTGCACGTGGACGCGGCCTACGGCGGAGGGCTGCTCGTCTCCTCCACCCACCGCGGGCTGCTCGACGGGATCGAGCACGCCGACTCGGTGACCGTGGACTTCCACAAGACGTTTTTCCTCCCGGTGGCCGCATCTGCCCTGCTCCTGCGTGACGGCGCCGGGTTCCGCCACTCCACCGTGAACGCCGACTACCTCAACCCCGCCGACGGGGACACCCACGCGGTGGACAAGTCACTCCAGACCACACGCCGCTTCGACGCGCTCAAGCTCTGGATGACGCTGCGCGTACTCGGCGCCGACGGCATCGGTCGGCTCCTCGACGACGCGATCGCCGCCGCCGGGAGGGTCGCGTCGATGGTCGCCGCCGATCCAGAGCTCGAGCTGGTCCGTCGGCCGGCGCTGTCCACGATCCTGTTCCGCCCGCGGCCCCCGGGATGTCGCGACGGCGAGGCGGACGGCCTGGTCCGACCGGTCCGGGACGCGATGTTCGCCGAGGGTCGATCCCTCGTCGCCGCGACCCTGGTGGACGGGCGGCCGTGCCTCAAGCTCACCGTGCTCGACCCCACCCTCACCGACACCGACGCCGCGGCGGTCCTGACGGAGGTGCGTCGCACGGCCGCGCACCTCCACCGCGACGCGGTACGTGATCGCCGCCCGCACGCCGCCACGGGGGTGGTCGGATGAGCGAGCGCGTCCACGACCTGGTGGGGATCGGTATCGGCCCGTTCAACCTGGGCCTGGCCTGTCTGGCCGAGCCGCTGGACCTGGACGCGGTGTTCCTCGACGCCCGCGACGGGTTCGCCTGGCACCACGGGTTGATGCTCGAGGATTCCACGGTCCAGGTGCCGTTCCTCGCCGACCTCGTCACGTTGGCCGATCCGACCTCTCCGTACTCGTTTCTCGCCCACCTGAAGGAGGTCGGCCGCCTCTACCGCTTCTACATCCGCGAGGACTTCCAGCCACTTCGCGCCGAGTACGACGCCTACTGCCGCTGGGCTGCCGACCGCGTGAGCGGCCTGCGGTGGGGCCGCGAGGTGGTGGACGTGCGCCGGGTGTCGGGACGGCCGGAGAACGACCCCGTCTACCGCGTCACCGCGAACACCGACGCCGGTACCGAGACCCACCTGGCCCGGCACCTCGTCGTGGGGGTCGGCACCCGCCCCTGGTCCCCCGTCGAGACGCGGTCGATGGACGGGGGAGCCTGCACGGCACTGCACGCCTCTGACTACCTGCCCCGACGCGACGAGCTGCTCGCGCGCGACGCGGTGACGGTGGTGGGCAGCGGCCAGTCCGCCGCGGAGGTCTACCACGACCTGCTCTCGCGCTCGGGGGCATTCGGGCCCAGGATCGACTGGCTGACGCGTTCCCCGCGCTTCTTCCCGATGGAGTACACCAAGCTCACCCTCGAGATGACATCCCCCGAGTACGTCGATCACTTCCACGCGCTCCCCGGCGGCGCCCGGGACCGGCTGCTGCGGGAGCAGCGCTCGTTGTACAAGGGGATCGACTCGGACCTCGTCAACGCGATCCACGAGTTGCTCTACCGCCGCGAAGTCCACGGGCTGTCCAACGGGTTGCTGGTGGCGGCCACCGAGCTCGAGGAGGCCCACCGCGTCTCCGACGGCGTCCGGCTGCACCTGCGGTGCGCCGACACGGGGCGACAGTGGACGCATCGCACCGAAGGGCTGGTCATGGCGACCGGTTACGCCCCCACACCACCGAGCTTCCTCGCCGGGGTGGCCGACGAGCTCGACACCGAGGACGCGCCCTCGGCACCCGGACCGAGCGCCCGCTACAGGGTGGCCCGCGACCACAGCATCGACCGGGCCCATTCCCGGATCTGGGTGCAGAACGCCGAGGAGCACACCCACGGCCTCACAGCACCGGACCTGGGCATGGGGGCGATGCGCAACAGCATCATCCTGCGCGGGGTCACCGGTCGCGAGGTCTACCCCGTCGAGGAGCGCATCGCGTTCCAGCGCTTCGGCGCCCCCGCCCCCGCCACGGCCGCGGCCGCGACAGAGGTCGCCTCACCCCAGGAGGTCCTATGACCACCCACACCGTCCACACGTCAGCGGGACTGGTGACGCTCGAACCGATGCCGCTCGACCGCGCCACGGTCGGCAGCCTCCACGCCTGGCTCACCCACCCGGGCGCCGGGTACTGGGGAATGAGACACCTCGACCGGGACGAGGTCGGCGAGGTGTTCGCGAACTGGAACGCCTGCCCACACCGAAGGGTGCACCTCGTCCGCATCGACGGGATGCGGGTCGGCCTCGCCGTGACCTACGACCCCGCCGAGGTCGAGCTCGCCGGACGGTACCCGCACGAGCCGGACGACCACGGCATGCACCTGCTCCTGGCCCCCACCCGCACGCCGGTCCCCGGCACGAGCGCGGCGGTGATGGGAGCGATCTGCGAGACCGCATTCGGTGCGCTCGGCGCGCGCAGGCTCGTGGTGGAGCCGGACCTGGACAACACCGCCGTGCACCGGCTCAACGCGAGGGCCGGCTTCGTCGCCCACGGACCGCTCGCCCTACCCGACAAGACCGCCCTGTTCTCGTCCTGCACGGCGGAGGCGTACCGCGTCTCCGAGATCGGACGCCGGACGCACGCCCTCCCGGTGCGCGGCGCCCCCGAGGACGGCGCGCACCGCCACCTCACCGGCCACGCGATGCGTCGAGCGCACCGCCACCTGTGCGTCAAGGCGCTCGCCGAGTTCGCGCACGAACGGCTCATCACGCCGAAGGCCCTGTGCGACGCCGGCGACTCCCCCACGTATGCCGTCCGCGCGGGGCGCGAGACGTGGACGTTCCGTGCCCGCCGGCTCCCACTCGATCACTGGGTCGTCGACGAATCGTCCCTGCGGCGCGAGGTCGATGGCGCGCCCGCCGAGCCCGACGCCCAGGCGCTCGTCACCGCGCTCTCGCCCCACCTCGGGATCACGCCGGGGACAGCGGAGATTTATCTCGAGGAGATCGCCGCCACGCTCTTCTCGGCCGCGTTCTGCCTGCACCATCGGGACCGGCCCGCGCAGGACCTCGCCGCCGCCGGACTGCAAGAGGTCGAGGCGGCGATGACCGAGGGGCATCCGGGGTTCGTGGCCAACAACGCCCGAATCGGTCTCGGCCTCACGGACCGCCACCGTCTCACGCCCGAGGCCCCGGCTACCGTCCGGCTCGTGTGGCTGGCCGCCCGCCGCGACCTGTGCCACCTCGCGACCGTCCCCGGACTCGACGAGGACGCGCACTACGAGGCCGAGTTCGGGCGGGACGGGCTCGACCGCTGCCACGCCACGCTGCGCGCGCTCGGCCTCGACCCCGCCGACTACCGCCTGCTGCCCGTGCACCCATGGCAGTGGGAACACCAGATCGCCGTGGCGTTCGCGCCCGATCTCGCCCACCGCCACCTCGTGTACCTCGGCGAGTCGAGCAGTGAGTACCGACCCCAGCAGTCCCTCCGGACCTTTTTCGACGTGAGTCGCCCCGGACGCGCGTACGTCAAGACCGCGCTCGCGGTGCGCAACATGGGCTTCACCCGCGGACTGTCCCCGAAGTACATGCGCGACACCCCGGCCGTCAACGCCTGGGTGGCCGATCTCGTGGCCGCCGACACCGTTCTCGCCCGGCTACGATTCGGCGTTCTCCGGGAGGTGGCGGCGATCGGCTACACGGGCGACGCCTACCACCGGGCGGCCGACTCCGGGACCGCGGAGGAGGGCCCTCACACCAGGATGATCGCCGCCCTGTGGCGGGAGAGCCCGGTGCCCGGACTGGCCGCCGACGAGCGCGCCGTGACGCTCGCCGCGATGCTGCACGTGGACCCGCACGGGCGACCCCTCGTCGTCGAACACCTCGAGCGCTCCGGCCTTGCGGCCCGCACCTGGCTGCGGACGCTCCTCGACGTCTACCTCGCACCGATCGCCCGGTGCCTGGTCGCCCACGGCGTCGTCTTTATGCCCCACGGCGAGAATGTGATCCTCGTGCTGGACGAGGCGCACGTGCCACGGCGGGTGCTGCTCAAGGACATCGGCGAGGAGGTCGCCGTGGTCCGCGACCGCGATCTCCCCGCCGACCTGGCGAGGATCCGGCACGTCGTGGACCCGGAGACCGCGGCACTGGCGGTCCACACGGACGTCATGGACGGCGTGTTACGGCACCTGTCCGGGATCCTCGACACCGCCGGGGCGCTCTCTGCATCGGCGTTCTGGGACGTGGCCCGGGAGTGTCTGGAAGACCTCGCCGGCGACGAGGTGGACTCCCCCGCCTGGGCGCCCCTGTTCGCGCCGGAGTTCCGGCACTCGTGCCTCAACCGACTGCAGTTGCGCGACGCGCGACACATGGTGGACCTCACCGACCAGGCCGGCTCCCTGCAGTTCGCGGGAACGCTGCCCAATCCGGTCGCGCGGTAGGCCGGGTCCGGAACCCGGCGCGGTCAACGGTCCTGGCCGTAGTCGGGGTAGCGTCGGCGACATGGACGGGCGGGAACTGCAGCACCGGGCCGCGATGCGGGCCCGGGAGCTCCCGGCGATGACGCTGGAGTTCCCGTTCGGCCCGGACTACGACGTGTTCAAGGTCCGCGGCAAGATGTTCATGTTCCACACCGTGCTCGGGGACGAGCCCGTCGTCGTCCTCAAGGCCGTGCCCTCGGATTCCCTCGCCCTGCGCCAGGCGCACGCCGACGTCACGCCCGGTTACCACATGAACAAGCGGCACTGGATCACGCTGCACCCGGGCGGCAGCCTCACCGACGGGATGGTCGACGAGCTGGTGGCCGAGTCCTACCTGCTCGTCGTGGAGAAGCTGCCGCGGGCGCAGCGGCCGGTCGAGCCATACGCCTTCGGCCGCCGGCAGCGCTGAGCTGGCAGCGCTTCGCCGTCAGCAGGTGACGATCTGGTTGGGGTCGCTCGTGGTGTCGAGCCACCGGCCGTACGCGTCCCCGCCCGCGGTGCGCACGTCGGCGCACAGCTCGGCCTTCGAGTAACCGGAGGGACGGTAGACCGCGTAGATCACGTTGCCGCTGGGGTCCCGCTGCCGCAGCGACGGGCAGGACTGGTCCGTGCGCAGGTACAAGGCTCCCGGATTCCGTGCCAGCGCCGCGGAGACCTCCTGCTCATACTGCCCCGGCGTGACCGCGGAGTACAGCACGACGATCCCGCGCCCGTCGCAGCTCGGTCGCGTCATCGGCACCGACAGCCCCAGGTCACCGGGCACCGTGTTCGGGGCCGGGGTAAAGGTCGAGGAGGAGGTGCTCGCCTCCGTCGACTCCGAGGTCGTTGTGGACCGCGAGGTCGCCTCGGTCTCGGTGGTCGGCGAGGCGCTGGTCGGCCGGGCCTGGCTCGTCACCGTCTCTTCCGCCGGCTGCTCGGTCGTGGTGTCCGCCACGACGGCGGTCCCCGGGTCGTCGGACCGGGTCAGCATGTAGCCCAGGACGCCGCCCATCGCCACGACGAGGACGACGACGAGTCCCACCAGCGCCCAGATGATGCCGTTGCCCCCGGAGCCGTCGACGCCCCCGCCGTACGGGTGCCCCGCCCAGTCAGCGCCATCGTTCCAGCCACCCTCGTTCCAACCGCCCTCGTTCCAGCCGCCGCCATCCCCGCGGCTCCAGTCGCCCTGCCACACGTCGGACACCCCCACTCCCCTCCGGACCGGGTTCGCCAGCCGGTCCCCCGAATACCCGCCTATCGTAGTGACCCCAACCGACAGGAGAAGCACATGACCTCGGCCGTCGCCAACATCGCCCAGTGGACCTTCGTCGCGGAGTGCCCCATCCCGCAGGACATCGGCCCGATCCTGGTCGAGGGCGAACAGCCCCTCGCCGCGTACAAGACCTTCCGGGACTCGGCGATCTTCACCACCAAGCGGCTGATCGTCCGCGACGCCCAGGGACTCACCGGCAAGAAGGTGGAGATCTATTCGCTGCCCTACAACGCGATCAGCATGTGGTCGTCCGAGAACGCCGGGCGCATGCTGGACTTCAACGCCGAACTCGAACTGTGGACGCGGGCCGGCCACATCAAGATCAATCTCGGCAAGGGGATCGACATCCGTAGGCTCGATCACCTGATCTCGCACGTGGTCCTCAACGGATAGGGAGAGTGGGGGCATGTCCGCACTCCCCGCCGCCCCCTCCGACCACTCGCTCGCCGACGTCATGCCGTCCGTGGCCTCCGCGCTCGGCGTGGACATCCGCAACCCCCTCGGTCTCGACCCCGCGGGCGACGCCGTCCTCGTGCTCGTCGACGGGCTCGGCGCCGAACTCATCCGCGCGCACGCCGAGGACGCACCCACCCTGTCCGCCCTGGCCACACGCATGATCAGCGCGGGCTTCCCCGCCACCACCGCCACGAGCCTGACGAGCCTGGCGGTGGGCGCCCCCTGCTCGCGGCACGGGATCGTGGGCTACAGCTTCCGCCTGTCCCCCGCCGGCGGCGGGCCGCCCACCACGTTCAACCCGCTGCGGTGGACCCTCCGCGCCGCCGACGGCCCCTCCGCGCTGGACGCCTTCCCGCCGCGTGAGGTCCAGTCCCGGCCGAGCCTGCTCGAGGTCCTCGACGGCGAGGGCGTCGGGGTCCACTACGTCATGCGCCCCGAGTTCCGGGACTCCGGACTCACCCGCGCCGCGTTCCGCGCAGCCGGCACCCTACGGCCGGCGGTCTCGCTCGACGAGGTCCGCGACGGGATCCTCGACGCGGTGGGCGCCCCCTCGCGGACCCGTCGGTTCGTCTACGCCTACTACGGCGACCTCGACCTCATCGGCCACATCCACGGCCCCGGGTCGCCGGAGTGGCGGCGGTCGCTGCGCGAGGTGGACGCGTTCGTGGCCGGCCTCGCCACCGACCTGCCTCGTGACTGCACCCTCGTCGTCACCGCCGACCACGGCATGGTGGCCGCGGAGACCGTCGTGGACCTGGACGCGCACCCGGCGCTCTCCACAGGCGTCGAGCACATCGCCGGGGAGGCCCGCGTCCGCCACGTCTACGCGCGGCCCGGGGCCGGCGGCGACGTCCTCGCGGCGTGGCGCGACGGGCTGACCGGTCGCGCCCGGGTCCTCGACCGGGAACAGGCGCTGGACGAGCGTCTCTTCGGCCCCGGTGCCGAGCACGCGGACCGGATCGGCGACGTGGTGGCCGTCGCCACGGGAGGGGTGATCCTCGCCCGCACCGAGGCCGAGCCGATGGAGTCGTCGATGGCCGGGCACCACGGGGCGAACACCCCAACGGAGCAGCACATACCCTTGGTCGTTCGAGAACGGGCTTAGAGAGGACGACATGCCGCCGAGGCCATCTCCTCCGCGCTCGCCGAGGACGGCGACAGAGGCGGGCACGCAGTAGTCGACGAGCCGATCCCGGTCGCCGCACCGGATGCGGTACCGACACGCCGGCCATACCGTTTGGGGCACGACCAACTCACGCACCACCCGTGCGGATCCCACGACGGGACCGGGCCGACGGGACGAGCACCAGAAGGAGCCACCATGAAGGCAGTCACCTGGCACGGCAAGCGCGATGTCCGCGTGGAGGACGTCCCCGACCCGCGGATCGAGGAACCCACCGACGCGATCGTCCGGATCACCAGCACCAACATCTGCGGATCCGACCTGCACCTGTACGAGGTCCTGGGACCGTTCATGACGCCCGGGGACATCCTCGGCCACGAGCCGATGGGCATCGTCGAGGAGGTCGGCTCCGAGATCACCGACCTCAGGCCGGGCGACCGGGTGGTGATGCCCTTCCAGATCTCCTGCGGCCACTGCCACATGTGCGGCGTGGGGCTGCAGACCCAGTGCGAGACCACGCAGGTCCGCGATCAGGGCATGGGCGCGGCGTTGTTCGGCTACTCGGAGCTGTATGGAAGCGTGTCGGGCGGGCAGGCCGAGTACCTGCGTGTGCCGCAGGCGCAGGACACCCACATCAAGGTCCCGCACGAGCACGCCGACGACCGCTACCTGTACCTCTCCGACGTCCTCCCCACCGCCTGGCAGGGCGTGGAGTACGCGCAGATCCCCGACGGCGGCACGGTCGTCGTGCTGGGCCTGGGTCCGATCGGCGACATGGCCGCTCGAATCGCCGCCCACCGCGGCCACCGCGTGATCGGCGTGGATCCCGTCCCTGAGCGCCGCGCACGCCAGGCCAACCGGGGCGTCGACGTGATCGACCCGGCCGCTGCACCCGGCGAGCTCGGCGACGTGATCCGCGACATGACCGACGGTCGCGGTCCGGACTCGGTGATCGACGCCGTCGGCATGGAGGCGCACGGCTCTCCCGCTGCAGGGGCCGCGCACGCTGCTGTGGGGATGCTGCCGAAGTTCCTCGGAAAGAAGATGATGGAGAACGCGGGTGTGGACAGACTCGCCGCGTTCTACTCGGCGATCGACATCGTGCGCCGAGGCGGCACGATCTCGCTCTCGGGGGTGTACGGCGGCAGCGCGGACCCGCTGCCCATGCTCACGATGTTCGACAAGCAACTCACCCTCCGGATGGGCCAGGCCAACGTCAAGCGCTGGGTCCCCGAGATCTTGCCGCTGCTCACCGACGACGACCCGCTGGGCGTCGACGAATTCGCCACCCACCGCCTGCCGCTCGCTGACGCCCCGCGCGCCTACGAGATGTTCCAGAAGAAGGAGGACGGCGCCGTCAAGGTCGTGCTCTCGCCATGAGCGCCGGGCGGGGTGTGGCGGCCCTCGCCCTCGGGGCGGCCCTCGTCGCGGGCTGCTCCGGGCCCTTCCCCCGCGACGTCGACGGCAGCCTCGAGCGCATCTCGGGCGGGACGCTCCGCGTCGGCGTCTCGGAGAACCCCCCGTGGACGCAGGTGTCGGACGACGGCGAGGTGACCGGCCGCGAGGCCGATCTCGTCACCGGGTTCGCCCGCTCCGAGGGCGCCCGGGTGGAGTGGACCCCCGGGGCCGAGAGCGAACTCGTCACGGCCATGACGCGCGGCGACCTCGACGTACTGATCGGCGGCCTCACCGCGGACTCGCCGTGGGAGCAGGAGGTGGCGATCACGCGCCACTACGCCGAGGAGGTCACGCCGGACGGCGACACCGAGAAGCTCGTCATGGCCACCCCGCTGGGCGAGAACGCCCTGCTCGTCGCGCTGGAGACCTACCTCGCCGGGACCGGGGAGGCGTCGTGAGCCGGCGCGGACCACGCCGGCGTGCCCCATCGCCGCCGGCGTTCGGGGACAACCACCTTCCCGACGCGCAGCGGGCCGCCCTGCGTCGGGCCGTGCGCCTGGAGTGGGTGACGATCAGCGTCCTCGCGGCGACCGTGGCGATCGTGTACCTGGTGGCCGGGCAGTCGCAGGCGATGAAGGCGGCGTGGATCGAGGACTCCCTCTCCCTGCTGCCGCCGATCGCCTTCCTCGTGGCGGTGCGCGTCGCCCGCGCGTCGCCGTCCGAGGCCTTTCCCTACGGCCGACATCGCGCCGTGGGCGTCGGCCACCTCGTCGCCGGCGTCGCGCTGCTGACCATGGGCGCGTTACTCATCGGGGACTCGGCGCACGGGCTCGTCACCGGAGAGCGTCCGCCGATCGGGACCGTCGAGCTCGGCGGGCACGTGTTCTGGGCGGGCTGGGCGATGGTGGCGGCCATGGTGGTGACCGGGGTGGGGCCGGTGATCCTGGGGCGGCTCAAGGAGAAGTCGGCGCAGGAGTTGCACGACAAGGTGCTCCACGCGGACGCGGACATGAACCGGGCCGACTGGAAGACCTCCCTCGCCACGATCGTGGGCGTGCTCGGCATCGGCCTGGGCCTGTGGTGGGCCGACGCCGTGGCCGCGCTCGTGGTCTCCGTCTCGATCGTCCGGGACGGCTGGGCCAATACCCGCGGCGCGATAGCCGGGCTCGCCGACGCGCGGCCCACCCGGTACGACGGCAGCGAGCCCCACCCGCTGATCCACGAGATCGGCCGGGTCCTGGCCGCCGTCAACTGGGCCGTCGACCACGGGGCGCGGGTCCGCGACGAGGGCCACGTGTTCCACGTGGAGGCGTTCCTCGTGCCCGCCGACGGCGAGGAGATCACCGTGGACCGCCTCACCGAGGTGCGCCGGGGTCTGGCCGGGCTCAGCTGGAAAATCGAGGACGTCGTGGTGACCGCGGTGCCGGAGATCCGCGACGCCCACCGACCCTGCTGAGCGCGGGCCGGCCGAGGCCTCTCACCGGCAGCCCCGGGGCCGAGACGTCCGTCTCGCCCTCCCGGTTGTAGGCCACCGCCCGCACGCCGTCGACCGCGTCCCACGGCTCCTCGAGCGCGCGTCAGACATGACGGGGCTACAGCGCCACCGTGTCCTCCGGGTGGTCGGAGTCCTTGAGGGGAGCCTGCGCGCCGCCGGAGAGCACGGTCTCCCCGAGTCGGGCGTCGCGGTACTTGTCGGCCTGGGCCTGGGCGATCGGCTCGCGCTTGCCGTCCTTGGCGTAACAGACCGGCAGCCACGCGCCCTCGGCGTCGAGCCGCGCCACGATCCGCGGACGGAGCCGGAACGCCTGGAGCATGTGCGACCAGACCACGATCGTGTCGAGGTCGGACGCCTCGGCGTCCGGCCGCGAGTCGGTGGTGCAGAAGTGCTGGACGCTCCGCCAGACGGCGAAGTGCCCACCGGGCGCCGTCGGGTCCACCGCCACGGCCTTGGGCGCACGGGGCGCCCGGGGGGCCTTTCGCGAGGGCGCGGGGAGCGGGGGCGGAGGGGGCGAGGTGTTCTCCCCCGCCTCCACGCGGCGGCGGGCCTCCGCCATGCGTGCCTGCCGTCGTTGCGCCGCCGCTCGTCGCTCGCTCGCGTCCCCGAAGCCGGTCATGCGTCGACAGTACGCGTCACATGTCCAGGCCGAGGTCCAGCACTGCGACCGAATGAGTGAGACCGCCCACGGCGAGGTAGTCCACCCCGCACCGGGCGTAGTCGGCCGCCACGTCCAGCGTCAGCCCGCCGCTCGACTCGAGCCGGGTCCCCGGCGCGACCGCGTCGCGGCGCTGCACGGCGATCTGGGTCTGCCAGACCGGGAAGTTGTCGAGCAGGACCAGGTCCACGCCGGCGGCGAGCATCTCGTCGAGCTGCTCGAGCGAGTCCACCTCGACCTCGCACGGCAGGTCCGGGAAGCGCTCCCGCACGGCGTCCAGCGCGGGCCGGATCCCGCCCGCGGCCACGACGTGGTTGTCCTTGACCAGCACTGCGTCGCCCAGGCCCAGCCGGTGGTTGACCCCGCCTCCGCAGCGCACCGCGTACTTCTGCAGCAGACGCAGACCGGGCATCGTCTTTCGGGTGTCGCGTACCGCGCAGCGCGTGCCCTCGAGCCGGTCCGCCCAGGCCCGGGTCGCGGTGGCCACCCCGGACAGGTGACACACGAGGTTGAGCATCGTTCGCTCGGCGGTGAGCAGCCCCCGCGTGGGCGCCTCGATCTCGGCGACCACGTCCCCGGCGGACACGCGGTCGCCGTCGACCGCGAGCAGCCGCACCTCGTAGCCCTTGCCCAGGACCTCTCCCAACACCATCTCGATGAGCGGCAGCCCGGCCACCACCCCGTCTTCGCGGCTGGTCACCCGGGCCACGGCGCGGGCGTCCGCGGGGACGGTCGCGACCGAGGTCGCGTCCGGGCCGTAGCGCAGGTCCTCCTCGAGGGCGCGCCGGACGGCGAGCAGGGCGTCGGCCCGGGTGTCGGGGCCGAACCCCTCGTCGTCGTCCCCCGGCGCGGCCCCGTCGGGCCCGACGCTCACTCCCCGGACCCCGGGTTGCCGATGGCGATCATCCTCTCCACCGACCCGCGCGCGGCCTCGGCGGTCGCCGGGTCCACGTCGACCTCGTCGGCCCCCTCCACCAGGGAACGCAGCAGGGCGGCCGGGGTGATCCTCTTCATGTACGGGCAGCTCGCGTCCTCGTTGACGGGCAGGAAATCGATCTCCGGGGCCGCCGTGCGCAGCTGGTGGATCATGCCGACCTCGGTGGCCACGAGCACCTCCTCGGCGCCCGAGGCGCGGGCGGCGTCGACCATGCCGCCGGTGGACAGGATCTTGACCCGGTCGGCGGGCACGGCGCCCTCGTCCGCCAGGTGCAGTGCGCTCGTGGCGCAGCCGCACTCGGGGTGCACGAACAGCTCGGCGTCCGGGTGCCGCTCCGCCTGATCCTCCAGCTGGTCGCCGTTGATCGCGGCGTGCACGTGGCACTCGCCGGCCCACACCCGGACGTTGTCGCGTCCGGTCATCCGGCGCACGTGCTGGCCGAGGAACTGGTCGGGCAGGAAGAGCACCTCGCGGTCCGGGTCGATGGACTCCACCACGTCCACGGCGTTGGAGCTCGTGCAGCAGATGTCGGTGAGTGCCTTGACCGCGGCGGTGGTGTTGACGTAGGAGACCACCACGGCATCCGGGTGCTCTGCCTTCCACTCGGCCAGCTGCTCCGCCGTGATCGAGTCGGCCAGCGAGCAGCCGGCGTCGGCGTCCGGGATGAGGACGGTCTTGTCCGGTGAGAGGATCTTGGCGGTCTCGGCCATGAAGTGGACGCCGCAGAAGATGATCGTGGACTGCTCGGCGCTCGCGGCGATGCGCGACAGGGCCAGCGAGTCGCCCACGTGGTGGGCGATGTCCTGGATCGCGGGCACCTGGTAGTTGTGCGCCAGGATGACCGCGTCGCGCTCGGCCGCGAGCCGGCGGACCTCGTCCGCCCACTCCTGTGTGGCCTCGACGCCCGTATAGCCGTGCTCGCCCTGACGGATCCGCGCAGCCAGCGGCGAATCGAGTCGCCCGACGGCGGTGCGTACTCCAGTGGCAGTGCTCATCGCTGCCCCCTCCCGGTGAGTCGTGCGGGCCGGTGCATCACAGGCCCCGTTTTCGTCTTACAATCGAAAACATGCGGAAGTCTAACACCGGGCACGAGGTGCTCGTCGTCGTGGGGCAGGTCAGGCCCGTCCCAGACGCCGTCGAACCCGTTCTCCACGTGTTGTTGTGGCGCCACGGTCTGGGCCCCGAGGCGGGGCGGTGGGCGCTGCCCGGCGGCGAGGTGCGTGACGACGAGGACCTCGCCTCGTCCGCGCGCCGGCAGCTCGCGGAGAAGGTCGATGTGCGCTCGCTCAGCCACCTCGAGTCGGTGTCCGAGTTCTCCGACCCGGCCCGGGTGCCCGGCCGGCGGGTGTTCGCCTCCGGGTTCCTGGGTGTCCTCCCCAGCGACGCCGACCCGGCGATCCCCGACGACACCGCGTGGTTCCCGGTCGACGCCCTCCCGGACACCGTCTTCGACCACGCCGAGATCGTGGCCCGCGCCCGCGCTCGCCTTGCCGCCAAGCTGTCCTACTCCACGCTCGGCTTCGCCCTGGCCCCCGAGGAGTTCACACTCTCGGCGCTGGCCCAGCTGTACGCGGCGGCGCTCGGCCACCCGGTGGATCCCACCAACCTGCAACGCGTGCTCACCCGCCGCGGCGAGCTCGTCCGTTGCGGCCGCAGTGCACCCCCGGGCCCGTCCGGCGGCCGCCCCGCGGCCCTCTACCGCTTCGCCGAGCGGCGGCTGCGGATCACCGACCAGTTCGCGGCGCTCAGGCCTCCCGCTCGACGGCCGGATCCGGTGCACTGACCGGGCTGGCGTCATCCGGGCAGGAGGGTCCGTCACCCAGATCATCCGAGGTGGCGAAATGCGCCAGGGCAGCCGCAGTCAGCAGAGCGACGGTCGCCGCGGCCACGAACCATCCGGCGCCGGCCGGCAGCGCCCCCCACGATGGTCCGGACTCGCCGTAGACCATCGGGCCAAAGAACAGCGGCCCCACCTCGGGAGGAAGCCCGAGCACGACGCCCGGAGGCGTGTCCTCGTCCGGGGCGAGCAGCAGGTCGGCCACGGGTGTTGCCGCCGCCGCGGCCGCAGCGCAGGTCAGTGCGGGCACGCCCGCGAGCACGACGAGCCCTCTCGGCCTCCGTAGGCCGGGATGGCACCGCCACAGGACGAGGACCGCGCACACGACCGCGGCGCCCAGCAGCACGAGCAGCAGCAACAGTTGTGCCCCGCCGGCCGAGCCGGACTCCGGGAACAGCACCCCACGGCCCTCGCCCACCGAGACCAGCTCGGTGCGCGGCGCGCCCACCAGCCACAGGGCGAGCGCCGCCACGGCCGGGGCGACCACACCGACGGCGGTGCCCACCACCCGGGGGCTCACCCGACCACGCCGCATGCTCACCCGACGTCGATGACGTCGGCCGAGATCGCGCCGTGGCGCGAACAGCGTGCCGTCCAGCCGACGGGGTCCACCTGCACGACCATCCGGCGACCACAGAGCTGGCAGAAGCGCGGCGCCTCAAGCCCCAGTTCGGCCGCCCGGAAGGCCCGCCCGGACGGGCCTTTCGCGAGGTCGGCCCCCGTGAAGGGATCGAACCGCGGGGGGACGCCGGTGAGCAGCGCCCGCTCGAGCTCGGTCGGGTCCGCGCCGTCCCTCGTCGTCGTCACCGTCGCCCCCGTGCTCATCAGATGGTGTCGTTGAGGGCCTTGATCGGCATCTGAAGGTCCTCGAGCAGATCCAGGTCCTTCTCCGCCTTGCGGCCGAGCGTGGTGAGGTAATTGCCCACGATGACGGCGTTGATGCCGCCGGTCAGGCCCTGCTCCGCGCCGAGGTCGCCGAGCGTGATCTCGCGGCCGCCGGCGAAGCGCAGGATCGTTCGCGGCAGGGCGAGGCGGAACGCGGCGATCGACTTGAGGGCCTCGGTGGCGGGCAGCACCTCGAGATCGCCGAACGGCGTTCCGGGGCGCGGGTTGAGGAAGTTGAGCGGGACCTCGTCCGGATCGAGCGCGGCCAGGTCGGCGGCGAACTCGGCGCGCTGCTCGAGGGTCTCGCCCATGCCGAGGATGCCGCCGCAGCACACCTCCATGCCCGCCTCGCGGACCATGCGCAGCGTGTTCCAGCGCTCCTCCCAGGTGTGGGTGGTGACCACGTTGGGAAAGTGCGACTTCGCCGTCTCGAGGTTGTGGTTGTAGCGGTGCACTCCGAGCGCCGCCAGCTGGTCGACCTGGTCCTGCGTGAGCATGCCCAGCGAGCACGCCACCTGGATGTCCACCTCGTTGCGGATCGCCTCGACGCCCGCGGCCACCTGGGCCATGAGCCGCTCGTCCGGGCCGCGGACCGCGGCGACGATGCAGAACTCGGTGGCACCCGTCTTGGCGGTCTGCTTGGCCGACTCCACGAGCTGCGGGATGTCGAGCCACGCGGCCCGCACCGGCGAGGCGAACAGGCCCGACTGGCTGCAGAAGTGGCAGTCCTCGGGGCAGCCGCCGGTCTTGAGGCTGATGATGCCCTCGACCTCGACCTCCGGACCACACCACCGCATGCGCACGTCGTGGGCCAGCCCGAGCAGCTCCTCCAGCTTCTCGTCGGGCAGTTGCAGGACCCGCAGCACCTGGTCGCGGCTCAGCCCCTCGCCCCGCTCGAGCACCTGCTCGCGGGCCTCGGCCAGAATGTCGGTCATCTCCGGTGCGGACGTCACTTCGGGCACTCTCCTAGGTCGGTGTTCCCCGCGCGGCGTCGGGCCGTGCGGCGGGCACGGCTGCCATTATGACGTCAGCCTCAGATCTGTGGGCGCACCGGGTGCGAACCACCCCGGCGCGTTGGCGCGGAACGCCTCCGGGGCCAGTGTCCCGGCCCCCTCCGGCACCGCCCCGAGCAGCGGCACCCCGGTCAGTCGAGGAAGGTCCTCCAGGTTGCAGCGGGCCGTCATGTCGGGCTCGGCGGGGAGGGAACCGACGAGCACCCCGGCGCAGACCAGGCCGCGACGCCGGATCTCCCGCACCGTCAGCTCGGTGTCGCTGAGCGTGCCGAGTCCGGCCCGGGTCACCACCACGACCGGCGCGTCGAGAGCGGCCGCCACGTCGAGCACCGTGAGGTCGGTGCCGAGCCGCACGAGCGCTCCCCCCGCGCCCTCGACCAAGACGAGATCGGCGTCGATCCCGCGGACGTCGGCGAGGAAGCCGTCCAGGGTGGACTGCGGTTCCCCTGCCACGCGGGCGGCGGTCTCCGGTGCCAGCGGATCACGCAGGCGCCGGCCCTCGAGCGCGACGTCCGCCCCGCCGAGCCCGGCGACCACGTCGACGTCTCCGGGCTCTCCCGCCTCCAGCCCCGTCTGGATCGGCTTGTAGACGGCAGTGCGCAGACCCCGGTCACGGGCGAGCGCGGCGAGCGCCGCTACGGCGACCGTCTTGCCCACGTCGGTGCCGGTGCCCGACACCACGAGGGCCCTCACGCGAGCTCCCCCACGGGCCCGAAGTCGGCGAGCACCTCGCCGAGGACCGCGCGGACCTGCTCGAGATCCCCGGGGGTGAGGTCGGCCCGCGCGGTCAGGCGCAGCCGCGAGGTGCCCTCGGGGACCGACGGGGGCCGGAAACAACCCACCGACACGCCGCGTCCGAGGGCTGCGTCCCGGGCTTCGACCGCCCTGACCGGGTCGCCGAGGATCACCGAGACCACCGCCGACGTGGGTTCGGCGGCGCCCGTCGCCGCGGCGAGCACGGCGGCGTTGTCCAACACCCGCGCCGCGAGCCCGGGCTCGTCCCGCAGGACCGCCAGTGCGGCGCGGGCGGCGCCGACCGCGGCCGGGGTGAGCCCGGTGTCGAAGATGAAGGTCCGGGCCGCGTCGATGAGGTGAGCGCGCACCCGACGCGACCCGAGCACCACGCCGCCCTGCGAGGCGAGCGACTTGGACAGGGTCGCGGTGACCACGAGGTCGTCGCGGCCCTGTAGCCCCAGCTCGTGGACCAGTCCTCGGCCCCCGTCGCCGCGCACCCCGAGCCCGTGGGCCTCGTCGACGAGCAGCGCCGCACCGTGGCGGCGGCAGACCGCGTGGAGCTCGGCGAGTGGGGCGAGCGCGCCGTCCGCACTGTAGACCGAGTCGGTGACGACGAGGGCCCGCGCCTCCCCCCGCCCGGCCAACGCACGCTCGACCGCCTCCACGTCACCACGAGGGGTCACCTCGACCCGCGCACGCGAGAGCCGGCAGGCATCGACGAGCGACGCATGCGATCCGGCGTCCGACACCACCAACGAATCCCGGCCAGACAGCGCCACCACCGCGCCGAGGTTCGCCTGGTAGCCGGAGGAGAACACGAGTGCGGCCCCGCTGCCGGTGAACTCGGCGAGCTCCTCCTCGAGCCGGATGTGCTCGGCCGTCGTGCCCGTCACCAGCCGGGAACCCGTGGAGCCGGTGCCCCACTGACGAAGGGACGCGATGGCCCCCTCGACGACCCGCGGATCGGTCGCCAGCCCGAGGTAGTCGTTCGAGGCCAGGTCGAGCAGTTCCTCACCACGCTCACGCGGTCGCAACGTACGACGCAACCCTTCGTTCCGGCGGCGGCGGGCCACGTCGTCGAGCCAGTCGAGGGCCCCGGAGCTGTCGGAGAGGTCGGTCACCCAGAAGACCATAGCGCCCGCTCCTGAAGCCACCTCCGGCGTCCCGAATCCGGGCCCCCGATCCCCACCGCGGGGCCCGACGCCCGCCCTCATGCGGCGCGATCGTGGTCGGTCCAGACGTGTTCGTACGCGGTTTCGTCGTAGACGTCGGCAAGGAGTCTTTCCCGCGCCATCTCGGCGGCGAGTTCGGTGTCGGTGAGGGTGTCGATGCGGCATCCGGGGTCGCTCGG